>JBBRWZ010000077.1:0-9075 GCA_038248895.1 Candidatus Limnocylindria bacterium
GATGATCCTGCCGGTCGGGGCGGCCGCCTGCGGCCTGCTGAGCCAGCACCGCGAGCGCTGGCCCGGCGTGGCGATCGTCCTCCCGGCGGCCGATGTGATGGCGCGCGCCCTCGACAAGCGGACGATGCTGGAGCTCGGCACCAGCCTGGGCATCGCGGTGCCGCGCAGCGTCGAGCCGGCCGACGACGCAGACCTTGTGCGGGTCGGTGACGAGGTCGGCTACCCACTCGTCATCAAGGCACCGCTGGAGGGGCGAACCGGCGTCGCGTACGTGGATCGTGCGGCGGAGCTGCGGGCCGCCGTGGTCGCCTATCGAGAGCGGTTTCACCTGCCCCCGGACTTCATGCCGCTGCTCCAGCAGCGGATCGTGGGCCCCGGGCTCGGCGTGTTCGCGACCTACCAGGACGGCAGCTGCCGCCGCGTCATGGCGCACCGGCGTGAGCGCGAGTTTCCGGTCAGCGGCGGGGAAAGCACCTGCTGCTCGCTGATCCACGACGCGGCACTCCTCGCCGCGGGGCGCCGGATGTTGGACGCGCTGGGGTGGCACGGCGTCGCGATGGTCGAGTTCAAGCGCCACGCGGCGGACGGGCGGGACTACCTGATGGAGGTCAATCCGAAGCTGTGGGGCTCGCTCGATCTCGCCATCACCGCCGGCGCGGCGTTCCCCCTCGACCTCGTGCGGATCGCCTCCGGCGAGCGCCTGCCGGTGCTGCCCTCGCCGGAGGGCGCGCTGCGCTATTGCTGGCCACTGGGCAACGACCTCCGTCACGTGCTCGCACGCCCCGGCTCGGCGGCGCGGGTGCTCCGCGACTGGTTCGGTGGCGCACGGACCAACGTCCGGCCGAGCGACCCGCTGCCCCATATCGTCGAGCTCGCCACCACCGCCGCGCGGATCGCCCGCTGGCCACGCGGATGACCGATGCGGATCGCCCGCTGCGCGGCCTGCTCCACGCGCATACCTGGCACTCCTTCGACTCGCTGCTGGCGCCGTGGGCCTACCTCGCCCATGCCCGGCGGCAGCGCCTCGACTTCATCGCCATCACCGACCACAACACGCTGCGCGGGGCGCGCGAGGTGGCACGGCGGAACGTCGATCCAGGGCTCGAGGTCGTCATCGGCGCGGAATACGCGACCGAGCGTGGCGACGTCATTGGCCTCTTCCTGACCGATGATGTCGTCGCGCGCACGTTCGACGCGGTGATCGCCGAGATCCGGGCGCAGGGCGGGCTCGCGCTGCTGCCCCACCCGTATCGCGGCCGCGACAGCGACCCGGAGCGCATCCGCGCCGTCGACCTGGTCGAGTCCTTCAACGCCCGATCCAGCGCCGCGGCGAATGCCTCCGCCCTCGACGAGGCAACGCGCTTCGGCATGCCACCCGTCGCCGGCGCCGACATCCACACCACGCTGGAGCTGTGGCGCAATGACACCCTCGTCACGCTGCTCGGCAGCGGCCCGCTCCGCGAACGCCTCGTCTCGGCGCCGCGCGAGCTGTCGACGCGGCCCACGGCGCGGACCATCCGTCGGTACAGTCAGGTCGTGAAACGGATCCGCGCTCGCATCGGCCTCGGCGGACATGCCTGAGCTGCGCGTCTCGCTCGACCGGCCGTCGCCGCGCGACGAGGTGGCGCTGACCTGGATCGCGGAGTGGCTCGGCGTGCGGCTGACGATCGTCGACGCGGGCGCCGGCGACGTCGTGCTGCACCGCGGCGACCACCCGCCGCCGGACTTCGGCGGCATCACCGTGCCCTACCGCCCCGATGACCGCATCTGGACCGATCTGCTCGCCGGGCGCGTCGACGCCGGCACGCTGCCGCCGTCGCTGCCGTTCGATCTCATCGGTGCCGTCGCCGCCCACCTCGACGACGTCGAGCACCGCACCGGCGAGGGACGGGATCGTCACGACCGGCTGCGCTACGACGCCTCGATCGATGCGCGCGCGGGCGTGGGCGGCCTGGCGGTGGTCAACCGCTACCTGGGCGTGCTGCAGCAGCTGCTCGAGCGAGACGCCGGGCTCGAGGGCATCCCGCGCTGGCCGGACGGCGCCACCGCCGCCATCGCCCTCTCGCACGACGTCGACCGGCCGGTGAAGTGGGGAGCGCTCCGCGGCTTCGGTGCCGCTCGCCGACCGGCGCTGCGCCACCTCCCGCTCTATGGCGCGAAGGTCGGGTGGACGGCGTGGCAGCGCACCAAGGCCGGGGAGGCAGACGATTTCTGGCTCTTCGAGCCGCTGGTCGACGCCGAGGCGGAGCGCGGCTTCCGCTCCACGTTCCTCTTCGCGCCGACGCCCGCGTTCGCCGCGCGCGGCACGCCGGACGACGTCTACTACGACATCGCGTGGCCGCGCTTCGAGCCCATTTTCCAGCTCCTGGGCGAGCGGGGCTTCGAGATCGGCCTGCACGCCGGCTACGACGCGCATCGCTCGCTCGAGCGTCTCGTCGGGGAGCGGGATCGGCTCGCGATCTTCGCCGGCCTGCCCATCCGCGGCGTGCGACACCACTTCTGGCACCTCGGCCCCGACGAACCGGCCACGCTGCGACTGCACGAGGAGGCAGGCTTCGCCTGGGATGCCTCGATGGCGTACAACGACCACCCCGGCTTTCGCCGTGGCGTCGCCCTGCCGTTCAACCCGTGGGACGCCGCCATGGCCCGCCCGCTCGGGACGCTCCAGCTCCCGACGATCTGCATGGACGGGACGCTCTTCCGTGCCGGCCGGGGGCGCGAGGCAGCGGTCGCGGAGGCCATGGCGCTCATCGACGAGGTGATCGCGGTGGGCGGTTTCGGCACGCTCGACTGGCACGTCCGCACCTCGCTGCCGCTCAATCGCGAGTTTCGTCCGTGGGGTGAGGCCTACGTGGCGGTCCTCGATCGCCTCGCCGCCGACGACCGCGTCTGGGTGACGAGCCTCGACGCCGCCGCGCGGTGGGTCCAGGAGCGGCGCGAGCGCATCGCGGCCACCTAGGCGCGGCGGCGCTCCTCGTCGGCGCGCAGGATCCGCAGCGCATCGTCGGGGCGCCGCGGGTCGACGCCGAGCTCCACTCTCGCCCGCTGCAGCCGGTAGAGAACGGTGTTGCGGTGCACCCCCAGGGCCCGCGCCGCTGGCGCCACGCGCCCGTTGGCCCTTGCCACTGCGAGCATCGTGTCTGCCACCACCTCGCCGGTCGCCGGCGGCTGACGGTCGATGTCGTCACGGCTGCGCGAAGGCGCCGGTGGCCGACGGAGCAACGCGCGCAGGGTGAGCGTCAGCGCCTGCGCAGCGGCAAGGTCGATGGCCGCCAGCGGCACGTCGTCGTAGATCCAGACCGATGACGACGGGCGGATTGACGCTTCGTGGACCCAGAGCCCATCCCGCGTGTGCCGCACGGCGCCGCGGCGTGCCGTCCCCTCCAGCAGCGTGGCGCGCAGGGCAGCCGTGAAGCGGGCGGCGAGCGCGTGCCCGGCGGGTCGGGCGTGGAGCGCGATGAGCTCCCCTTCGGCGGTCACCGCCACGCCGCGCCGGATCCGCGTCGCGACGAGTCCCGCCGGGGCGGCCGGCGTGGGGTCGGCGAGCGCCGTCTCGGCGGCCGCCAGACGAAGCTCCGCGGTGAAGCGGTCGAGCGTCCCGCGCTCGTCGTCGAGGTAGCGATCCGCTCGCGTCGCGATGGCCGCTGCCGGCAGCTCGGTGACGAGGATCGGCACCGTCGCCGGCGCATGCGGCGCCACCGCGCGCTGGCCCGCCACGGCCAACAGCACGGCGACAGGCGACAGCTCCACCTCGGTCAGCGCGGTCAGCAGCACGTCGAGGGGGTCGTCGCCGAGGACGCCGCCGTCGACGACGAGGAGCTGCCGCTCTCCCATGGGCGGCAGGTGCGGTGGCGCCACGCGGGTCCGTGCCACTCCCCGCACCACCACCGCCGCGGCGTCGTCGGCCGGTGTGAGCAGTCGCGCAGCAGGGTCGACGGCGCGCCACAGGTCGACGAGCGTGGTCATGCGCTGCGCAGCGCCCGCGTGACGCGGTCGAGCTCGACGAGCGGCACGTCGAAGCGATCGGCGCGGAGCAAGAGCTGCAGTCCGGCCGGCGTCTGCCGCAGCGTGATCCGCCGACGCGGCAGCCAGAGAACCGCGGCCAGGCAGGCGGCGAGCAGGAGCGCCCCACCGAAGACGAGGGCCGTGCCGGGGTCCCGCCGCGCCTCGAACGTGACCCATGAGCTGAAGCCATCGAGCCGCACGCGCACGTCACCGACGCGGACCGTCTCGCCGGGGCGGAGCAGCGTCGCGTCGGCCGCGGTCCCATCGCCGCCCGCCGCGACGGCGACCGTGTTGGCGGCAGCATCGACGAGCACGATGGCCACCGACCGGCCGACGGCCGGCACATCCATCTTGGCCGACGGCCGGCCGTTCGACGTGCCATCGAGCGCGATCGGGCCGTCGTGCAGGACGCGGTCGGCCAGCGTCGTGATGCGCAGGGACGCTGCCGGGCCGTAGGTCCAGGCGTGCACCAGGTAGTCGCCCACGGTGCCCGGCTCGTTGACGCGGAGGATCTGCGGCTCGCTCGCCACGCCTGCATGGAGGAAGGTCACCGTGGTGTCGAGCCGCGTCGGACGGCCATCGGTCCCGAAGGCGGCATCGAGTCCCTCGAGCCGGACCGCATCGGTCCCGTCGGCCCCCCCGTCGCCGACGAGCGCCTGCTCGCCGGGCAGGAGCGAGAACCGCGTCTCGGTCCCGTAGGCGGCCCCGACTGCGACGCCGAGGAGCAGGAGCGCGAGGGCGAGGTGCGCCGCCAGGCCGGCAAGGCGCGTCCAGCCGTGGGCAACCCCGTGCATCGCCCCCGGGCGCGTTGCTGCCACGACTCGATAGCCGATCCGCCGCAGGGCCTGCGCCATTCGCTCGGGATCGTCGAGCGCCACGTCGTCGAGCAGCCGCACCGCCGCCCCGCGGCCAGGCGTGACCGCGCCGGGCAATCGCCACTCGCGCCACGCGGCCGGCAGGCGCACCGCCACCCCCGCCAGGCCGGCGAGGAGAATCGCCCCGAGGAGCAGCGCGTAGGGCGGCGCGTCGATCGCGAGGGGCCCGGCAGGGACCACCACCGCGATGGCATTCCACGCGGCCGCCGCGACGAGCAGCGCGACCGCGACGCGGCCATCAGCAGCGGCGCGGAGCACCCGGTCGGCGACGCGGTTGGGCAGGGCGCCGCTCCGCGGTGCGCGTCGCAGGGCACCCGAACGGACCATCGCTCCCGGCCTCAGCCAGCCGCGGCGCGGGCGGCTCCGACGAAGTCCGCAACGAGGTCGTCAGGGTCCTCGAGCCCAATCGATACGCGCAGCATTCCCGCGCTCAGCCCGGCCGCCGCGAGCTCGTCGTCGTCGAGCTGACGATGCGACGATGAGGCAGGATGGCTGCACAGCGACTCGACGCTGCCGAGGCTGGTGGCATGGACGGCGACCTGGAGGGCGTCGAGGAAGCGCTCGCCACCGGCGCGGCCGCCACCGACCTCGACCGCGAGCATGCCGCCGGCCTTGCCGCGCCGCAGCTCCCGCTGGGCCAGGTCGTGCTGGGGATGCGACGCCAGGCCGGGGTAGCGCACACCGCGGACGGCCGGCTCCGCCTCCAGGGCGGTGGCGACCGCGAGGGCGGTGTCGGAATGCCGCTCCATGCGGAGCGCCAGGGTCTTCAGTCCGCGGAGCGCGAGGAACGCCTCGAATGGATGGGCGTTGCCGCCGGCGTTGATGACGACGCGGCGCGCGGCGGCGATCCGCTCCGGGTCGCCGAGGACCGCGCCGCCGATGAGGTCGCTGTGCCCGCCGACATACTTCGTCGTCGAGTGGACGACGAGGTCCGCGCCGAGGCTCAGCGGCGTGGCGAGATACGGTGAGGCGAACGTGTTGTCGACCGCGAGCAGCGCGTCGTGGGCATGCGCCACCTCGGCGATCGCCGCGATGTCCGCCATGGCGGTCGTCGGATTGCTGATCGTCTCGAGCCAGACGAGGCGCGTCGTTGGACCGATCGCAGCGGCGACGGCGTCGACATCGGTCATGTCGATGGCCCGGTGGCCGATCCCCGAGCGATCGAGGATCGCCGCCGCCAGCCCCACCATGCCGCCGTACACGGCACGGGGCAGCAGCAGCTCGTCACCACTGCGCAGGACGCCCAGGGCGGCCGCATGCGCCGCGGCCATGCCGGAGCCGGTGACCACGCACGCCTCGGCGCCCTCGAGCTCCGCCAGTGCCTCCTCGAGCGCGGCGTGGGTCGGGTTCGAGTAGCGCGAGTAGGAATGGCCGGGTCGCCCGAATTCGAGCAGCTCGGCCAGCTCCGTCGCATCCCCGACCTCGAACGTGCTCGAGGCATAGATCGGGACGTTGAGCGGCGGCTGCGGCGCGGCCGGGATGCGGCTGGCGGCGCGGATCGCGCGCGTGGAGAAGCCGGGCATGGGTGGCGAGTCTAGCAGCCGTCCACGGCCGCTACGGCGTGGGCGCCGGGGAGGCCGGTGGCACGTAGGTGCCGTCCACGAAGAGCGCCTGGCCCAGGTCATGGATCGCCGCCACGTCGGGCCGCAGGATGTAGCCGGCCGGCGAGTTCGGGTCGATGCTCATGTACTGCGGCGGCTGCAGCACCACGCGCTGCACCCCGGCCATATCGGCGTCCTGGACCGCCTGGGCGATGCGTGGCAGGCGGTCGGAGGGGACGTCCGTGGTGATGGTGTCCTTCACCGCATCCAGCAGCCCCGGCAGCGCGACGACGACGTTGCCGGCGGTGAGCTTGGCGCGCAGCGCGGTCAGGACCTGCTGCTGCCGTGCGGCGCGGGTGAAGTCGCTGTCCCCTACGCCCTTCCGCGAGCGGACGTAGGCCAGCGCCGTGGCACCGTCGAAGTGGTGGGGCCCGGTGTCGATGAAGAAGCCGACGTGCTGCCCGAACTCGTTGCTGTAAGTTGGATCTTTGACGGCGCGCTCCACGCTGATGTCCACCCCGCCGACCGCGTCGATCGCCGACTTGAAGCCGAGCAGGTTGACCGCCGCGAAGTAGTGGATGCGGATGCCGAGCAACTGCCCGAGCGTCGCCTTCAACGTCCCGACGCCGCCCAGCGGGTACGCTTGGGGATCGGCCGCGGCGGTCGACATCAGGGCATTGATCTTGTGGTTGAACGGCGTTCCGTCCGGCAGCGGGACCCCGTACAGGTCACGCGGCACCGACAGCATGACCGTGTGCCCGGTTGACGGATCGAGGCTCACGATCAGCATCGTGTCGGTGAGTGCCGTCGTACGCCCCGGCGCGGAGTCGACGCCCACGAGGAGGACGTTGATGCGTTCCCCCTGCTCCACGGCGGGCTGGTCGCTCGGTACGGGGAGCGCAGAGAAGCCCGGGAGGCCGCCCCCGCCACTCCGCGACGAGCTGCCGCCGAGCGCCACGGCGTTGAGGGTATCGATCGCCTTCGTCGCGTACCAGGCCGGGATCGCGTGCATCGCCAGCGTGAGCAGCAGCAGGACGCCCGTGGCGTACGCCGTCCAGTGCCGGCTCATGAGGGGCTCGCGCCATTCGTGCGCCTGGATGATCGCCACCAGGCGCCAGCCGAGGAGCGCCACGTCGAGGATGACGAGCGCCACCAGCACCCGGATGTCGAGGAGCGAGGAGACGAGCTGCGAGCCGCGCGTGGCCAGCGCCAGCACGATGAGGAGGGCGAGCGCGAGGACGGGACCGATGAGGGCGGCGGCAAGCAGCGTCTGCCCGTTGTAAGCCTGGCCGAGGCCCGGCACGAGGAAGGACAGGAACGCGGCGAGGCTCGATCGGCCGTCTGGCGGCCGAGGTCGGACGATCGGTGTCATAGGCTCCGGGATGCGTCGCGTTGCGCCGGCGCAACGTCGTCGGCGGCCGAGGCGGCGCGAGTATAGCCGAATAGGACCATGGGAACCGGACGCGGGCACCGTAGGATCTGTTGCATGCCACCCTCCCTCACCGCCCTGTTCCGCTCACGGCGCTGGCTCGCGGCGACCATCGGCCTGGCCGCCGTGGCCATCGGTGTGATCGTCGCCCTCGTGACCGCCAGCCCCGCTCCGCTGGCGGTTGCCAGCCCAAGCCCGTCCCCCAGCCCAACGCCCGCGGCCTCGGCCACACCCACCCCGATTCCGTCACACAGTCCATCCCCGACCGCATCGCCCACGCCGGAGCCGGTGGCCGTGTGCCCGCTCGACGGGATGCCCGTCGCCGACGATCTCGACGCGGGCGGCACGGCGTTCGCCGTCCAGGTCGAGAACCATCCCGCGGCGCGCCCGGCCCGCAACCTCTCCAACGCCGACATGGTCATCGAGACGACGGTGGAGGGCGATACCACCCGCTTCACCGGCATCTTCCTGTGCGACCACACCGAGGGGATGACCGGCCCGGTGCGCAGCGCTCGCTACTACGCGATCGACCTGTGGCAGGACCTGCACGTATTGACTGTGGCATTCGGCGCGAGCAATGTCGCGAATGCGCGGTTCGCGGCCGCCGGCATGCCGTACGCCAACGGACTCAATGGCCAGTGGCCGTGGTTCCAGCGCTACGGACCGCGCGCCGCGCCGCACAACCTCTACCTCGACATCGAGGCGACACGGGAGGCGCTCGACACGAACACCGCGCTGGCGGCGCTGGCGGCACGCGTGGGGCCGATTCGCGCGCCCTTCACGTTCGCCGCCGAGCCTGTGCAGCCGGCTGACGGGACGACGGTGGGCGCCATCGGGATTCGCACGAACAGCTACTGGCAGTTCGGCTGGGACTGGGACGCCGATTCGTCAACGTGGCTGCGCTCCGATGGCGGCGCCGCCGTCACGGACGAGGTCACCGGGGAGCGACTGACGGCAACGACGGTCGTCGTCCAGCGGGTCACCGAGGAGGTGGTCTATGGCGACCCCGATCCCGGCGGGAATCCCCGTCGCCTGCATCACCTCGTCGGCTCGGGTGACGGAACGGTCTACGTCGGTGGCGTCGCCTACCCGGCGCACTGGTCGCGGCCGACGGCCGCGGACGGGACGAGCTGGACGTTCGACGACGGCTCGCCGGTCGAGCTCCCGCCGGGCCAGGTATGGCTTGAGATCATCCCCACCCAGGGATCGGTGACGGCGCGCTAGC
>JBBRWZ010000078.1:0-8967 GCA_038248895.1 Candidatus Limnocylindria bacterium
CATCCGGATCAGCATCTAGCGGTCCTCACCGGCACGTCTGATCGAGTGGGCATACCCACGCCGGCGAGTCACGGGGACTGGCCCAGCCCCGCTTCGCGCCGCCCCGACGGCCTCGCGGCGGCGACCGGCCCCGCCTCGCGTCGCGCAGCCGCGATGAGCCGCCCCGACGAGCCGACGCCGCTCACGCACCGCTGCTCAGCTTGCCCGCCACGATCGCGGTGAGCAGGAGCGCGACGAGCACGGCCGCCACGAGAACCGCGGCCCAGCCCGAGTCGCGGAACGACGGGTCGTGCGCGGGGACGGGGCGCGGGGGGCGCCGCGTCGGCGGAATCGGCACCTCGCCCGGCTCGCGGACGGTACGCGGCGCCGCGCGCGTCTCCGCCGCGGTGGCCCGCCACGACGCCCAGGTGCGGGTCGTCGTGGGCGGCGCGGAGCGCACCGGGCGCCGGTTCGCCGCCCAGTGGCCGCCCGATGGTGCGCCGCCGCGCGTGCCGGCACCGGGGTGATCGTCGTCATACGCGGCGCGCCGCGCACGGTCCGCGAGGATCTGCCACGCCTCGTTGATGCGCCGCATGCGTGCGGTGCCGTCCGGGTCGGGATGCACATCGGGGTGGTAGCGCTTGGCCAGGCGGCGGTGCGCGCGAGCCACCGTGAGCGGCGACGCGTCGCGGTCGACGCCGAGCACGGCATACGGGTCGAAGGTGGGCCGGTCGGGCATCACGACCGATTCTACGTGGGCGGCATCGGTCTAGACTGCCCGGACCGATGTTGGCCGACCGACCGCCCCTGCTCATGCTCATCGACGGGCCGAGCCTCGTCTATCGCGGCTACTTTGCGCTGCCGCCGCTGACGACGTCGGACGGCACCCTGGTCAACGCCGCGTTCGGCTTCCTGCAGATCGTCCTGCGCGGCATGCAGGACGTGAAGCCGGACTACGCGGTGGTGACGTTCGACGTCGGAAAGCCGCAATTCCGCTTCGATGCCTACCCCGCGTACAAGGCGGGTCGACCGAGCATGCCGGACGACCTGCGCACCCAGTTCCCCATCGTCCGCGAGATCGCGGCACTCATGGGCATGCCGGTGGTGGAGCTGGAGGGCTACGAGGCTGACGACGTCATCGGCACCCTGGCGGGCAAGGCGACGGCGGCCGGCGTCGACACGATGATCGTCTCCGGCGACCTGGATGGGCTCCAGCTGGTGGACGAGCACGTGAACCTGCTCACCACCCGCATGGGCGTGGCAGCCACGGTCATCTACAACCCCGCCAGGGTGACGGACCGATACGGCCTGCGGCCCGACCAGATGCTCGACTACAAGGCGCTCAAGGGCGATGCGTCGGACAACATCCCCGGCGTCCCGGGCGTGGGGGAGAAGACCGCGAGCACGCTCCTCCAGCAATTCGGCACCCTCGAGGCGCTCTACGATCGCCTCGACGAGGTGAAGGGGAAGCTGCGCGAGCGCCTCGCCGAGCACCGCGCCTCCGCCTTCATGTCGCGCCAGATCGGCCGCATCCTCACCGACCTGCCGGTGGAGCTCGACCTCGACCGTGCGCGCACCGGTCGCTACGACCGCCGCGCGGTGGCGCAGCGCTTCCGCGAGCTCGAGTTCCGGTCGCTCATCGACCGGCTGCCACCATCGACGCTCGCGTCGAGCGGCCCCGAGCCACTCGAGCCGGACAAGGGGGGCCTCCAGCTGAGCCTCGACCTCCTGGGGGGCACCGCGCCCCCCGCCGGCCGGGAAGCGAGCGACGAGGCGTCGCGCTCCGCCCCGGACCCGATCGCCGACCCCGCCGGGGCAATCGAGCACATCGACCCGCGAATCGCGCGCACCGCCGACGACCTCGATGCCCTCGGCGCGTGGCTCGACGCGCACGCCCAGGTCGCGCTCGGCTGGGCGGTGGGAGCCGGACGCCCGCTCGAACGCACCCTGTACGGGATCGCCATGGCCGCGGCCGACGGGAGCGCCTGGTATGTGCCGTGCGACCCGGCGAGCGTCGCCATCGAGCGGTTGCCGGCGTGGTTCAGCCGCTCTGACGTGCCGCGCGTGGGACACGACCTCAAGCAGCTCATGACCACGCTCGCCGCGGACCGTGGCGTGCACCTCGCCGGCGCGACGTTCGACACGCTCATTGCCAGCTACATGCTCAACCCGGCCCTCCGCTCGCAGACCATCGACGACCTGGCCTCGACCCGCTTCGGGGCGGAGCTGCCGCCCAGGCCGCAGGCGCCGGAGACCGGAGCCGAGGAGCGCGCGCTGAGCTGCCGCGCCGCCGCGGAGGCACTGGTGGCACTGCTGGCCCGTCCCGCGCTGGAGCGGGAGCTGCGCGAGGCGGCGCTCCACGACCTCTTCGCCGAGGTCGAGATGCCGCTCATCCCGGTGCTGGCCAGGATGGAGCTGGCCGGGGTCAAGCTCGATCTCGGCGTGCTGTCGGAGATGCGCGACGAGTTCGGCGCGCAACTGGCCGGGCTGGAGACGCGCATCTACGCGCTCGTCGGCCACGAGTTCAACATCGGGTCGCCGAAGCAGCTTGAGACGATCCTCTTCGACGAGCTCGAGCTGCCGGCGACGAAGAAGACCCGGACGGGCCGGAGCACCGATGCATCGGTCCTCGAGGAGCTCAAGGATCGGCACGAGGTGGTGTCGCTCATCCTCGAGCACCGCCAGGTCTCGAAGCTGAAGTCGACCTACGTCGACGCGCTCCCCGCGCTGGTCGACGGCGAGCAGCGGCTCCACACGACGTACCAGCAGGCGATCGCGGCGACCGGGCGCATCTCGAGCACCGATCCCAACCTGCAGAACATCCCCATCCGCACTGCGCTCGGACGCCGCATCCGCGGCGCGTTCGTGGCGCCGGACGGAAAGCTGCTGATGGGCGCCGACTACTCGCAGCAGGAGCTGCGGATCCTGGCCCACGTCTCCGGCGATCCCGGCCTCCGGGCCGACTTCACCGCGCACAACGACATCCACGTCGCGGCCGCGGCGCGGGTCCTGGGCGTCCCGGCCGACAAGGTGGACCCGCGCGTGCGCTCCATGGCGAAGATGGTCAACTACGGGATCGCGTACGGGATGAGCGACTTCGGTCTCGCCGACCGGCTCAAGATCCCGCGCGAGGAGGCGCAGCGCTTCATCGCCGACTACTTCGCGGCCTACGACGGGATCCGCCGTTACACGGTGGAGATGAAGATCCTGGCGCGCGACCAGGGCTACGTGACGACGCTGCTCGGGCGGCGGCGCTACCTGCCGGAGCTGACCGCGCGCAACGGGGCGCTGCGGGCCGCGGGCGAGCGGATGGCGATCAACATGCCGATCCAGGGAACGGCGGCGGACGGCATGAAGATCGCCATGATCCGCGTCGACGCCGCGCTGCGCGAGCGCGAGATGCGGTCCCGCATGCTGCTCCAGGTGCACGACGAGCTGGTGTTCGAGACCGATGAAGACGAGCTGCCCGCCCTGGCGACCCTGGTCCGCGAGATCATGGAAGGGGCGCTCCCGCTCGACATCCCACTCGAGGTGGACGTCAAGGTCGGCCGCACCTGGGACGGCATGGACCGATACCTGCGCGACCACCACGGCACGTGGCGCCGCATCCCCAAGAGCGCCGGCGATGTGGCGCGCGAGGAGGCGGACGAGGCGATTGCCGACGCGCTGCCCGCCTAGCGATCCCATCCGATGCCCGAGCTTCCCGAGGTCGAAACGGTCGCGCGCGACCTGGCGCGCTGGGTGATCGGTGCCACCATCGTCGATGCCACGGTCCACTGGGACCGCACCATCCGCCATCCGCTGCCGCCGGAGCGCTTTGTCGCCGAGATCCGAGGCGCGACCATCGCGCGCGTCGGCCGCCGTGCCAAGACGGTGCTGGTCCACTTCGCCGATGGGCGAGCGCTGAGCGTGGCGCTGCGCATGACCGGCGCACTCATCGTCGCGCCGGCCGGCACGCCGGACGATCCGCATGCCCGCGTCGTCTTCGCGCTCGCCGACGGGCGGGAGCTGCGCTACCGCGATCCGCGCAAGTTCGGGCGCATCGGGCTGTGGGAGGGCGGCGGCCTCCGGGCGCGGCGGCATCGTGGACGCCGGGTGGCAGATGCGCCGGCGGCGTATCGCATCGGCGACGTGTTCGCCCGCCACGGCCCGGAGCCGATGACGCGGTCCTTTACCTCGGCACGCTTCGCGGATCGGCTGCGCGGCCGTCACGCGCGGCTGAAGACGCTGCTCCTCGACCAGTCCTTCATCGCCGGGGTGGGCAACATCTACGCCGACGAGGCGCTGTGGCGCGCGCGGCTGCATCCGCTGCGCACCGCCGACTCGCTCAGCGACGACGAGGTGCGGCGCCTGCATCGCGCCGTGCGCGCGGCACTGCGTGAGGGGGTCGCGTACCGCGGGACGAGCTTCAGCGACTACGTCGGCGTCGACGGCGAGCCGGGCGCGAATGCCGAGCAGCTGCGCGTCTACCGCCGAACGGGCGAACCGTGCCTCCGCTGCGGACATCGGATCGAGCGGATCGTGGTGGGGCAGCGGAGCACGCACTTCTGTCCGAGGTGCCAGCGGCTGCCCCCGTCCGCGGCGGGGAACGAAGCGTGAAGGTCATTGGGCTCACCGGCAATATCGGCTGCGGCAAGAGCACCGTCGCGGCGATGCTGCGCGACCTCGGCGCGGCGACGATCGACGCGGACGCGGTGGCACGCCAGATCCGCTCCAACGACGCGGACGCACGGCTCGCCATCGAGCGGCGCTTCGACACGATCGATGCCGCCGCGCTGGCGTCGATCGTCTTCGCCGATCCGGGGGCGCTCCACGACCTCGAGGCGATCCTCCATCCGCGTGTCCGGGACGCGGTCCGCGAGCGGCTCGCCGAGCTCGACGAGGGTGGCGTCGAGGTGTCGGTGGTGGAGGCGATCAAGCTGCTCGAGTCGCCGCTTCACGATCGTTGCGATTCGATCTGGGTGGTGCGCTGTGCCGAGGAGGACGCGGTGATGCGCCTCGCCGCGTCGCGCGGGATGAGCGAGCACGAGGCCCGTGCACGGCTGGCGAACCAGTCCGCGCAGGAGGAGAAGATCGCCGTCGCCGACCGAGTCATCGACGGCTCCGCGAGCCGCGAGGCGATGCGCGCCGCGGTGGTGGCCGCGTACGCGGAGGAGACCGGCGGTCGGACGGCGGAGCAGGAAGCGCCGTCCGACCCGGACGCCTAGCGCGTCGCCTGCCGCCCGTCGAGCTCCGGTGGTCGCGGCACGGGGAAGCCGAACTCGTCGATGAGCGTGTCGATCGTGGAGCCGTTGGTCGACGCGGTGCGATCTTCCTGCTCCGCACGGAGCACCATCCTGAGCTGGGCGCCGGGGCGTTAGGCACCTGGGGACCATCGCATCGGTACCGATGGACGTTCATCTACAATCGGCTTCCGCCCCGCCTGCCGCACCAGGACACCCGCCGCGCCATGCCCGACCTCCGCGTCAACGCCCCCTACCAGCCCACCGGCGACCAGCCGGGCGCGATCGCGCAGCTCGTCGACGGGGTCGGTGCCGGGCTGCGGCACCAGGTCCTGCTCGGTGCGACCGGTACCGGCAAGACCTACACCGCGGCGAAGGTGATCGAGGCGGTCCAGAAGCCGACGCTGGTGATGGCGCACAACAAGACGCTCGCCGCGCAGCTCTACCAGGAGTTCAAGGAGTTCTTCCCGGAGAACGCGGTCGAGTACTTCGTCAGCTACTACGATTACTTCCAGCCGGAGGCTTACCTGCCACGGTCCGATACGTATATCGAGAAGGACTCGTCACGGAACGACGAGATCGACCGCCTCCGGCACGAGGCGACGCGGGCGCTCTTCGAACGCCGGGACGTGATCATCGTCGCATCGGTGTCGTGCATCTACGGGATCGGCGCCCCGATCGACTACGGGTCGACGGTGCTCAACCTGAAGAAGGGCGGCCGCTACCGTCGCGACGGGATCCTGCGCCACCTCGTCGACCTCCAGTACCAGCGCAATGACATGGAGCTGGCACGCGCCCGCTTCCGCGTCCGAGGCGATGTCCTCGAGGTGCGTCCGCCGCACGGCGAGTTCGTGGTGCGGATCGAGTTCTTCGGCGACGACGTCGAGCGCATCACCGAGATCGACCTGCTCACCGGCGAGCTGCAGGCGGAGCGCACCGAGGTCAACCTCTACCCAGCCACGCACTTCGTCACGCCGCGCGACAAGCTGCTCGTCGCGGTGGACGACATCGAGGCTGAGATGGTGGAGCGCACGAGCCAGCTCGCGAACGAGGGGCGTGAGCTCGAGGCCGCGCGGCTCCGGCAGCGGACGCTCTTCGACCTCGAGATGATGCGCGAGGTTGGATTCTGCTCGGGCATCGAGAACTATTCGCGGCATCTCGCGCGGCGTGAGGCGGGGTCGCGGCCGTGGACGCTGATCGACTATTTCCCGACCGACTTTCTGCTCATCGTCGACGAGAGCCACATCACGATCCCGCAGGTCCACGGGATGTACAAGAACGATCGCACGCGGAAGGAGATCCTGGTCGACTTCGGCTTCCGCCTACCGTCGGCACTCGACAACCGGCCGCTGACGTTCGACGAGTTCGAGGACCACCTCAACCAGGTCATCTACATGTCGGCGACGCCGGGCCCGTACGAGACGGAGCGCGCGGAGCGCGTCGCCGAGCAGTTCATCCGACCCACCGGGGTGGTGGACCCGCAGATCACCGTGCGCCCCACCACCGGGCAGGTGGACGACCTGCTGGCGGAGATTCGTGCCACCGTCGAGCGTCGCGAGCGGGTGCTCGTCACGACGCTGACCAAGAAGATGGCGGAGGACCTTGCCGACTACCTCGCCGAGCTCGGGATCAAGGTCCAGTGGCTCCACTCCGAGGTGGATACGCTCGAGCGCGTCGAGATCCTGCGCGACCTGCGCCTGGGCGTGTACGACGTCCTGGTGGGCATCAACCTCCTGCGCGAGGGCCTCGACCTGCCCGAGGTGACGCTCGTCGCGATCATGGACGCCGACAAGGAGGGCTTCCTCCGCTCCGGCGGCTCGCTCATCCAGGTCATCGGCCGAGCGGCGCGCAACATCGGCGGGCGCGTGATCATGTACGCCGACCGGGTGACCGCTTCGATGCGCACCGCCATCGACGAGACGGACCGCCGCCGCGCGAAGCAGGTCGCCTACAACGCGGAGCACGGCATCGTGCCGGAGACCGTGATCAAGGAGATCCGCGCCATCCACGAGAGCCTGCGTCGCGTGGCGGAAGAGCGCGCCACGCTCCAGGTCGCCGAGAAGTCCACCGAGGAGGTGGCGCAGATGATGGGTCAGCTCGAGGCGCAGATGAAGGAGGCGGCGCGGAACCTCGAGTTCGAGCGTGCGGCCGCGCTGCGCGACGAGGTGCTGCAGCTGCGCCGGCTGCGCGAGGAGCTGGCCGCCGCTCCCGGCACGATCCCGGCCGACGTCTACGCCGCGGTGGAGGCGGACAGGGCCGATACGAGCCGGCGGCGGCCCGGCGAGGTGTTCAGCACCGCCGCGCGTCCCAACATCGTGTCGGCGGGGGGCCGCCGCCGGCCGCCGGGTCGGAGGCGCGTCTAGATGGCGGGGACGATGCCGCACGCCATCTTCATCGAGACCGATGTCGACGGGGAGGGCCGGGTCGCCGCGTACGCCGCCGAGCTGCCCGGCTGTGCCGTGGTGGCTGCCACGGATGAGGAGGCGGCGAACGCCATGCCACGCCGGGTCGGGCAGTTCACGGCCTGGTTGCGCGAGCAGGGCGAGGAGACCCCCACCTTCGTTGGCGACAACTGGTACGAGGTGGAGCGTGCCGCGGCGACCGCCGACGCGCGGGCCGCCTTCTCGCTCGACGAGCTGCCGCCCTCCGACACTGAATTCAGCTCGTGGCTGCGCTGGCTCGAGCTGGCGCGCGAGCAGCTCGCCGACGCGGTTGACTCGGCCGCCGATCTGGATGCACATGCGCTCGGTGCCATCGAACGGCAGGATGTCGTCTTCACGCGCGCGCTCGGTGGGCAGGCGCCGCCGATCGACGGCGACCCCATCGACCGGCTCTACGCCGCTCGCGATGCGCTGACCGATGCGCTCGAGGCAGCCGGTGCCGGTGCCGACGGCGTGCGCCGGATGCTGCGACTGGCCATCGCCGACGACCTCCGCGCCGCGAGTGCGCTCACCGGAGGCGGGGACTGACCGACCTGCGCGGCGCTCAGCCGAAGCGCGTCCGGCACATCGGAGACTGGGTCGTACCGGCCCCACGCCGCGCTCCGTCCGGGACGGCGCTGCGGGCAGTGCAGGATGCCATGCCGCACTGCCCCGGCGATGCCGCGCCGGTCCTCTCCGGCGACGGAACGGAGCGGGCGATGCTCATCGGCCAGGCGCCCGGCTGGCGCGAGATCGAGACCGGTGTGCCGTTCGCCTGGGACGCCGGCAAGCGACTCGTCGGCTGGCTCGCGCTGGCCGGGGTTTCGCTCGACGATTTCCGCGGGCGGTGGTACGTGACGAGCATCGGCAAGTGCTATCCGGGGCGCGCGCCCGGGTCCTCGGTCGACCGGCCGCCGCCGCGTGACGAGATCGAGCGCTGGACACCGATCCTGTGCGAGGAGCTGCGGCTTGTCGGGCCACGCCTCATTGTCCTCGTCGGCGGGCTGGCGCATCGGTTCGCCTTCGGCCCGAAGGTGCGCCTCGACGAGATCGTGGGTCGGCCCCTCGCCTGGGGTCCCGCACCGGGCGCGGCCGTCATCGCCCTGCCACACCCGTCCGGGGCGTCGACGTGGCTCAACGACGATCGCCACGTCGAGCTGTGGCGCACCGGCATGGGACTGTTGTGCGCCGCATGGACCGCAATCGAGGCGGCCGATGCGTGAGCGCTGGGTCGGTATCGGCGCCGTCGTGGCCCTCGGTGCCGTCACCCTCGTGTTCCTCGTCGTCGGAACGCAGGGCGGGCTCAGCCCCGACCTCGACCACCACGAGGTGGCCGCCGTGCTCGC
>JBBRWZ010000079.1:0-8936 GCA_038248895.1 Candidatus Limnocylindria bacterium
GTATGCCGTGCCCGCCGCGTTCGTGGCAGTCCGACACCCGGCCACCGGATCGTGGGAAGGTAGTTGGCATGTTCACCACCTGCGCCAGGGCAAGCTACCCACTGGCACGCATCGGCGACGGCCGCACCCGCTTCACGCTCGCCGGCGACTGGGAGCTGATCGGGCCGGCGCGGGTCGCCGAGCCGGCGGCGCGCCTGTGCTGACCGCCGGCTTCCGATTCCTCGCGCGACGCATTCGGGCGATGGCGGAGGCCCGTTGATGACCGCGGCGCGCCCCGGCACCTTGTCGAACCCACCGCGAGCGGCGATCCTCCACGCATGACGACCACCTCCCCGAGCACCCGCTCCCCGAGCACCCGCGAGCGCATGCACGCCAGCATCGCTCCGTTCCTCTCGTTCTTCACCGGCCCCTTCTCGGCGCTCAATCTCGCGCCGGACATCGCCAATTTCGCGGTTGGCAACCCGCAGGAGATGCCACTTCCGGGGTACGTGGACGCGCTCCAGCGGCACGTCACGCCGCACGACAAGGATTGGTTCGCCTACAAGCTGTCCGAGCCGGCGTCGCAGCGCACCGTGGCGCGGACGCTCACCGAGCGCACCGGCATGCCCTGGGATCCGGCCGACGTCGCCATGACGAACGGTGGCTTCGCGGCCATCGGCCTCGCCCTGCGCACGCTGGTGGAACCGGGCGACGAGGTCCTTTTCCTCTCGCCCCCGTGGTTCTTCTACGAGATCCTCATCCTCGCCGCCGGGGGCGAGCCGGTGCGGCTGAAGCTGGCGCCGCCCGATTTCGACATCGACGTCGATGCCATCGCGGCGGCCATCACGCCGCGCACCCGGATGGTGCTCGTCAACAGCCCGCACAACCCGAGCGGCCGCGTCCACACGCCGGAGACGTTTCGCGACCTGGCCAGTGCATTGACCGATGCGTCGGATCGCATCGGTCACCCGGTCTGGATCCTTTCCGACGAGCCGTACAACCGCATCCTGTTCGACGGGAGGATGGCGCACAGTCCCGCCGAGGTCCACCCGCATACGATCGTTGCGTACTCGTATGGCAAGACGCTCCTCGCTCCCGGACAGCGGATCGGTTTCGTGACCGTGCCGCCGACCCTCCCCGACCGCGCCGCGCTGCGCGACGAACTGCTGATGCAGCAGATCGCCGGCGGCTACGCGTTCCCGAACGCGCTGCTGCAGCACGCGCTGGCGGACCTCGAGCGGCTGTCGATCGACATCGGAGCGCTCCAGCGGCGGCGTGACCGGCTGGTCCCGGCGCTCCGCGACCTCGGCTACGACGCGTCGCTGCCGGAGGGGACGTTCTATACGATGGCGCGCTCGCCGATCCCCGATGACGCGGCCTTCTCCGAGATCCTGGCGCGCCACGGTGTGCTGGTGCTGCCGGGCAGCGTGGTGGAGCTGCCGGGCTGGTTCCGGATCAGCCTCACCGCCTCGGACGACATGGTCGAGACCTCGATCCCGCGCTTCGAGGCGGCGCGTCGCGAGGCGCTGGCCGGGTGAGCGGCGGGTGTCACGGCGCCCTCGCGAGTTGTGCTTGCCGCGTGCCATGGCGCCTTGGGGCAGGCGAGTGGCGCGTGCCGCCACGCTTTGGCCGCGTGAGCGGTCCCACGGCGCCCTGGCCGGGGGGCGCGGCGCCTGCCACGAATCTGCGCATCCCGACCGGAATCGGGGCGGATCTACGGTCGCCATGTACGTTCCTGTGGCACGCCACGCGTGGCCGGACCGGGACGGAGACGAATCCCCGGTCGCGAAGTTCGCTTTCAAGGCACGCGCCGCCGGCCGCCCTGCCGGGCAGCAGCCCTGGCCGGGTAAGCGGCGCGTGCCACCATGCTCTGGCCCGGTGAGCGGCGCCTGCCACGAATCTGCACATCCCGACCGGAATCGGGGCGGATCCCCGGTCGCCCGGTGCATTCCTGTGGCACGCCACGCGTGGCAGGACCGGGACGGAGCCGGAACCCCGGTCGCGATGTTCGTTTTGATGGCACGCGCCGCCGACGCGCCGCCGGGGATTCGTTTTCGTTTTGATGGCACGCGCCGCCGGCCGTTCGAACTCGGGGCAACTCCCGCGGCCGTTCGAACTCGGGGCAACTCGCCGCCCGCCGTTCGATTTCGTGGCACGCGACCCGCGCCTGGCCCCAATACTGCCTGCCATGGCATGTGACGGCGCCCCATGACGGCGGCAAGCTTCGATCAGCTCTCTCCTGCGGCGCGGGCACTCCTCGACTCGGCGGCCGTGGGCACCATCACCACGCTCGACCCCGACGGCACGCCGCAGGTCAGCGTGGCCTGGATCGGCGTCGAGGAGCATGAGCTCGTCATCGGCACGCTCGACGACCAGCGCAAGCTGCGCAATCTCCGTCGCGACCCGCGCGTGGCGGTCACGGTCCAATCTGACCACATCAATGAGTGGGGGCTGCTCGAGTACCTCGTCGTCAACGGCACGGCACGCATCACCGACGGCGGCGCCGCCGCACTCCTCGGTCGCCTGGCGAAGACCTACATCGGTCCGGACTCGGACTTCCCCGCCATGCCGGACCCACCGCCTGGCTTCGTGACCCGCATTCGGGTGGAGCGGGTCAGCGGCATCGGTCCATGGCTGGAGCGCAACGCATGAGCGACGAGCAGCGGGAGCGCGACGCGGCCGGCATGGAGCTCGCCCTCGAGCAGGCGCGGATCGGGCGTGACGAGGGCGGTGTACCGATCGGCGCGGCGCTCGTCGCCGACGACGGCAGCGTCATCAGCGTCGGCCACAACCGGCGGATGCAGGACAACAGCGCCATCCACCATGGCGAGACCGATGCGCTGGAGAGCGCGGGCCGCCTGCCGGCGTCCGTCTATCGCCGCGCGACGATGTACACGACGCTCTCGCCGTGCGACATGTGCGCCGGCGCCATCCTCCTCTACGGCATCCCGCGCGTGGTGATGGGCGAGAACCGCACCTTCGTGGGCGCGGAGGATCACCTGCGCGCGCGGGGCGTGGCGCTCGTCAACGTCGACTCGGAGGCGTGCGTGGAGCTGATGCGCGAGTTCATCGCGCGACGGCCCGATGTCTGGAACGAGGACATCGGCCAGGACTAGCGATTGGGATGCTTGGGCAAACGTCGATGCGTCGCATCCGCCGTTCGTGGTTTTCGTGAGCCACGGGAGACGTTCGCCGCCTGTCCATCGCGGAACTTGGCGCCGTCACGCGCCCCGCCGGTGAGCCGTGGCGCCTAGGCAGGAGGTGTGATCTCACCGAGCTGCGCCTGCGATCCAACCGCCCGGGAGGCGAGCCAGCCGAGTGCCAGCAGAAGCGTGACGCCCATGAGCGGGGCGCCGATCCGCTTGATCTCCGGCGCCTCGGTGATGAGGCCCACCACGAAGATGGCAAGTCCCACGTTCACGCCCCAGAAGATGAGGTGCGGGAGCCAACCGGATGCGCGGCCGACCACGAGCCCCGTCAGCAGCGAGAGCATCACGTTGGTGATGACACCTAGGTAGACGCTGTGGTCGCTGGCGACGAGGATCGGCACCGGCAGCCCGCCATCGGGCTCGCTGATGAACGTGTAGACGACGTACATGAAGAAGAGCAGCGCCACGACTGCCCACAGTGCGGCGAGCGCCGTGTGGCGCCGCGCATCGGCCGCCAGCCAAGCGGTGCGGCGGATTGCAGGGACCACGATGCGGATGGTGAACAGCACGACCGCGATCAGCTCCGCCACCAGGTAGAGCATGCCGCCGATCTGCTCCGCCCCGGCCAGGAGGCTCACCGAGATGATGATGCCGCCGATGAAAAGCGCCCCGATCTGGACCAGCCCGGAGGTCGGGAGGTCGCGGGTACCGAGCAGGCGCCACTCGATGAGGCCCATCGCCGTCAGCACCAGGTAGCCGAACGTCATGGCAGAGGCATGGGCGCCAACAGCATCGCCCGGCAGGATCGTCGTGCCGGTGGCAAGCGCGATCTGGATGAGCACGCCGAACAGCGCCCCGTAGGCAAAGGCGGTGATACCCAGCGTCACGGCGAGGCGCGGCAGCGTCCGCTCTGCGGCCAGGTACGTGCGCCATGTCCACACCACCAGCCAACCGATGACGGCCAGCAGCACCGTCCCAGCGATCGCGCGGAAGGCGAAGTTGCCGGTGTAGAAGGCAAGCACGTAAATCGGAACACAGACTGCCAGCGCGATCATGAGGCGTCGGTCAGCGGCGCCGAAGACGAGGAACGCCGAAGCGACGATCGTCAGCGTCAGCCAGCCGATGGTCCCCGAGTGCACGTGGGTCAGGATCTGGTTGTGATCGAACTCCACGGCATCTGCGCCGTTGAGGATGCCGATGACGATGGTGACCACGAAGACCGCCATCGCGACGAGATAGAGGTCGCGGGCGGTCGCCGCCCACCCTGCGTTACGCTTGGAAACCATCGACGGGGACCTCGATGCTGGTGGGCTCTGCGCCATGTGGCGCCGCCGATTCTAGCGGGAGCGAGCAAGCGATCGGACGATGTCTGCGCCACATGCGGTCGGTCCCCGACCCGTTGACACTTGACAACAGGACGTATGGTGACCGTCCTTGCTTGCGCACCCGCGCCCCACCCCGACAGTGTGCCCACTGGAGATGCATCGGTGGCGTCACAGCTGCGTGAGCTCGCGATCCTCGCGACCCTCGTCCTGCTCATCGTCCTCACCATCCAGGCCCTATGGCTGACGAGCGCGCGCCATCCGCGGCGCCGAAACCGATGACGCGGCTGCGCCACCTGCGGCTCTCCTCACCGGAAATGGACGTCGAGGTGCGGCTGCTCAACCTCCAGGGCCGCTGGATCGCGTCGGTGGATACCGCGTCCGGCCCGACGCTCGGCGTCGGCTACCTGCCGTACGAGGCGGTCACCGAAGCGCTCGAGCCACTCGGCAACGCCGCCGACGACCTGCTCCGAGCGCTCCCCGACGAGCTGTACTGGCCCGCCGGCTGACCTGCCGATCGGCCGGTCAGGCGTCCCGCGCGGCGAGCGGCGGTGCCGCCCCGAGTGCAATTCCTATCGGACGTGCACACCACGACCGCAATGCGCGGTTTTAGGCCATGGAGCGGATCATGTTTGCGCCACGTGCAAACCGCTGAGCGTGACTTCCCGCACGGGCGCGGACCGATCACCGTTACTTGTCGCCCCGCGAACGTTTGATAGGAAACGCCTCGGACCCCGGCTGTGCCGCAGCTCAGCCGGCTCGATCGACGCAGGCGCCAGGCATGCGCCAGCACCAACGCCAGCGCCAACGCTGGCGTTCGTATCGGTCAGCGCGCGGCCTCCGCGGCCCGCAGTCGCTCCAGCCCGTCGAGCTGGAGGTCGAGCGCGAACTCGAACTCGGCCTGGTCGTCGCAGCCGGAGCCGACGACGGACGCCTCATCGTGCTGGACCTGCTGCACGATGGCGGTGATGTTCGGATAGGCGGCAGCCAGCTGCTGGAGCATGACGGCCTGCATCTCGTCCCCCGCAGCAAGGTCCGAGCTGTCATCGAACAGCTCCTGGCTGAACCCGAGAACGCGGCTGCCCAGCGCATGGAACCCGTGGTGGAGCAGGTCGACGGAGAAGCCACCGCGCAACAGGATGCCGGCCATCGAGTCCATGTAGCCCATCACGACCGGGCTCGCCTGCCGCCGGCCGACGATGACGGCGGACGCCCACGGGTGACGCAGCATCGTGCGGCGCGCGGAGAGGATGCGGGCGCGCACCGCGGCCTGCCACGGTCCGGCGTCGGATGGCGGGTCGACCTCGCCCACGACGACGTCGACCATCCCGTCGAGGAGATCCTCCTTGCCGGCGACGTGGTTGTAGAGCGACATCGCCTCGACGCCGAGCTCCTGGCCCAGGCGCCGCATGCTGAGCGCGTCGATCCCCTCCCGGTCGGACAATTCCACCGCGGCGCGCAGCACACGGTCGCGGCTGAGCGGCGTGCGGCGCTCGACGGCGGGATCGGTCCTGGCAGTCATCGGTCGAATCCTACGCCAGCGCCATGAACGGGCT
The DNA here is from genome assembly GCA_038248895.1 of Candidatus Limnocylindria bacterium. Taxonomy (GTDB): domain Bacteria; phylum Chloroflexota; class Limnocylindria; order QHBO01; family QHBO01; genus JAICQM01. Next base: position 6,007 of record JBBRWZ010000079.1, read on the forward strand.
TGACAGGCTTACACCGTACGTACTAACTTACGACCTAAGTTTACAACGTATGTCTCATGAAAGGCAGGTCGCCCGCATGTCCACAGGTACCGTCAACGCCTCGGCCCCGGATTCGGGGAAGCCGGCGCCGTTCTTTCCGCGCTGGTTCGTCCGATCGGCGTGGTTCATCCATCGGTCCATCTACCGCGTCAGCGGCGGTCGCATGGGCCTCAAGCCGGCATCCGACGTGGCGTGGGGCATGATGCGGCTGAAGACCACCGGACGTCGGAGCGGCCGAGAGCGCGTCGCGATCCTCGGCTACTTCGAGGACGGCCCGAACCTGGTGACGCTGGCGATGAACGGCTGGGGCGCGCCGGAGCCATCCTGGTGGCTCAACCTCCAGGCACACCCCGACACGATCGTCGAGATGCCCGGCAACCGATGGATCCCCGTCCGCGGCCGCGTGGCAACCGTGGAGGAGCGGCCGCGGCTGTGGGCTCGCTGGGGCGAGTACAACGGCGAGCACTTCGAGGCGTGGGCGGCGCGACGGCAGCGCGAGACGGCGGTCGTGGTGCTCGAGCCGCGGCAGTAGGCTTCGGGGCATGACTGCTCCGACGCTCTACCTGACGTTTCCCGGCACGGCGCGGGAGGCGCTGGCGTTCTATGCCGGCATCTTCGGCGGCGAGCTGGTGCTCAACACGTACGCGGACTTCTCGCGGACCGATGGGCCACCGGACGCGATCGCGCACGGCATGCTCCGCGACGGACCGGTGGTCCTGTTCGCCTCCGATGCCGGGCCGGACGAGGTGTCGGTGCGCATCGACGGTGCGCTCATTGCCCTGCTGGGCACCGCCGACGCCGCGACGCTCCACACGTGGTTCGACCGCCTCGCCGCAGACGGGACCGTTGTCGATCCCCTGGCGCCCAGGCCATGGGGCGCGTCGGACGGGCAGGTCCAGGATCGGTACGGCCTGCGCTGGCTCATCGGCTACGAGCCGGACTGATGGGCCCCGGCTTAACAGCACGCTCGACGGTCTCCGGACGCGTTGCCCGAGAACGATATCGGTCACGGGCGCACCCGCGCGCCGCACACGGCCGATTCCTCCGCTCAGCACGGCGCATTCGCTGATCTGTGCACGTAATCTGGGCAGCGCGGGAGCAGCGCACCGTGCACGCAGGGTCATCTTTCCGCCCGTGCACGATGACCGCGGCGGCGGCGGGGTCGGCGCGGATAACGTGCATGCGCCCCGAATTATCGGGTCACCCCGCGGACCAGTGCGATCGGCGGAACGTGACGGCCTAGAAGAGACTGCCCCAGTAGCGCGCCGTCGCCATGCACACGACGGCGATCCCGACCGCGACGAGCACCCAGACGCCGGCGCGCCGCGCCTCCCCGCCGGCTCGCATGAGCGTGGCTCGCTCCGCGTCGGTCGGCGCGCGGCCTGCGCTGATGACGGCATCCAGCGTGCGCTCCACGATCACCGTCCGCGGGTACACGTACGAGCCACCGATCCCAAGCGCCACGATCCCCGCGACTCCGCCGATCGTGAACCCCAGGCGCGAAATGTCGAAGAGCAGCTCGGCCTCGAAGCCGCTCGATGTCAGCCAGAGCAGGATGATGCCGGCGACGACGGTCGTGGTCGCCGCCCCGAGCAGGACCGCGGAGAAGCGCCGGACATGGAGGAAGTGATGCGTGAACTGCTGCCCCGCCGGCCCGACCGCCATCGCCGTTGGCTGGACGAAGAGAAAGAATGCGTAGAGTGCGCCGCCCCAGAAGACCCCGGCGGCGATGTGGATAAGGCGCAGGATCGCCACGTCCATGGAAGGGACCTCCGCTTGGTCGGTGGGTGAGCAGCCGATCAAGCATAGCCCGTGGGATGCATCGCGACGCGGTGCCGTCGCGACGCGGTGCCGTCGGGACGCCGTGCCGTCGGGACGCCGTGCCGCCGCGTCCCCGCCGCGTCACTTCACGTCCCGTGGCGCCCCTTCTCCCAGGCCGCCACGGCGCGCACGCCGGCCCGCGCCAGCCAGGCACCCTCCACGAACCCCGCCAGCTCGTCGCGGGTCAGCTCCCCCACCCGCGAGCCGCGCAGCAGGACCGATGGGTGGCCGTCGAAATGCGACGTCGTGAAGAACGGGAGCGACGCGTCCGCAAGGATCGCCTCCTTCTCGAGCTCGGACGCGACCCAGAGAACGATGACATCGGTATAGCGCTCGCCGGTTTCGGGATCGACGGCGTCCGGTCGTGGGGTGCGGAAGAAGACGAAGCTCCGGCGGCTGACCTGGTAGACCGTCGGCCGCGTGTCGTCCCACAGCCGCGCGCCGGGGAGGGACGTGGCGACCGCGTGGATGTCGTCCACGGTGGCCGGCCGCGAACCGTCTGCTTCCATGGGCCGATGCTACTCGCGAGCCTGCCGCGCGGCGCACCGTCGCGACCTCGGCGGCCGATTTCTCACACATCCTGTCGAACGGTTGCGTCACGACCGCAAGCACCGATTCCGCCCGCCAAACCGATGCCAACCTGCACAGGCTGCACGTTCCACGCTCACCGTGATCGAGAGCGGCGCCCGGCACTGACCATCACGGTGCCCCTGCGCACGCCTGAGTGGATCCGAGGCCGCCGCCTCAGCTCGGCTGACCGATCCGCATCACGTTGCCGCTCGGGTCGCTGACGGCGAACTCGCGCATGCCGATCCGCAGCTCTTCGGCGTCAGCGCCGCGATTCTGGAATCCGCGTAGGCCCGCGGAGACCCGCGGACTTGTCCGGCACACCGCCGTTCGCAGCGTCGCCGAGTCTGGCGAGGGCGCCCTTCTGCCGGTAGAGCCGAACCGCCTCATCGCGGGCGGCCTGCGCCTCGTCCAGCCGCCCCACGACGGCGAGGACATCGGCCTGGTCGGTCAGGAGCTCGGCCTGGTCGATGGTGAAGTCGGTGTCCATTGCGAGCGCGATA
>JBBRWZ010000080.1:0-8705 GCA_038248895.1 Candidatus Limnocylindria bacterium
AAAGGCGGTTCGCCACTGCTCAGGCAACATTGAGCAATGTGTGTGCCAAAATGGCGTGACGGAGAGAGATAACCGCGCCGAGTGGGTCACACGACCGCCGGTGGGCTCGGTAGGCCTTCTGGCCCGAAACCGGATGCGGTACAAGAGGTGGGGCGGACAGGCACAATCGGCTTGAGATGGTGAGGCGGATGTCGGGATGACTGAAGAGGAATCTGGCTCGGAGACAAGCTCCTCATCGGTGATCCGTCCTGGCGAGGATCACAGCGATCGTCGGATGTGGTGGACGCTGACCTTGATCGGCGTCGTCGTGTTCGTGGGCGTGATCCTGCTCGGCAGGCCGCTGGTTGAAGCGCGCTTGAACGCAGCACGCAACCTTGACCGGGCGACGGCGATGATCCTCGGCACCAACAGCGAGCTCGATGCGGTCGACCGGGCGGTACGATCGTCATCGCCCGGCGACTCGCTGCCGGCGACTCGCCCCGCGAGGCATTGGCGCATCTCATCGCCGGGGAGATCACCGCCCAGCTGCGTGGTCGGAATCTAGACAACAAACGCGATGTTGACGACGGGGTCCCGTCGTTCGAGGAGACGCGCCTGAAGACGCTCGCTGCTCTGGATCAGCACGCCGCGCGCAGCCATGGCAAGACGCTTCTTACCACCCGCGGCGAGGCAATGGAGGCGCTGCTCATCCTCGTCACCGATCTTCATTGCGACCCGCTCGACTACGTGGAGCAGCGCCTTAGTGATGCGACGATGTACACCATCAACAAGCTGTTTGCGGAGCGGCATGAGCTGGCACATGGTCTTGAGGTGGAGCTTGCTGCCATGCGCTCGGAACGATGGGGCTGGAAGGGTTCGGCATCATGACCGTGCGCCGCGATGCCGCCACCTACCTCGTCTGCGTCCGCCAGTCCTACCACCGCCCCGCGGATGCCAGGCAGCGGGGGGCCGATTACCGATGACGACGGACCTGGGCGAGCACGGCGCGCTCATCGCTGATGCCCTGACCGAGGCACGCATCGAGCTGGGACGAGTCTGCGACCCGCGCTGCGACCATTGCATCGAGCTACGACGCTTCATCGCGCGGCGGTACTTCGCGCTCCGCCGGGGGAGGTAGACCTAGACCTGCTCTACCTTCACGACCTCGCCGGCGGGGACGCCGAGCCCACCGATGGGGCATGCCACGCCGCTCCCGTGCGTCATATTGTATCCGCTCGGGTTCTTGGCGAGGTACTGCTGGTGGTAATCCTCGGCGAAGTAGTAGGTCGGGGCGTCGACGATCTCCGTGGTGATCTGCCCGTAGCCCGCCTTCGACAGCTCCGCCTGGTAGGCGTCGCGCGAGGCCTCGGCGGCGGCGCGCTGCGCATCGGTATGGGTGTAGATGGAGGACCGATACTGCGTGCCGCGATCGTTGCCCTGGCGCATGCCCTGCGTCGGGTCGTGGTCCTCCCAGAACAGCTTCAGCAGCTGCTCGTAGGTGATGACTGACGGGTCGTACACGACCTGCACCGCCTCGGCGTGGCCGGTCTTGCCGGAGCACGCCTCCTCGTAGGTGGGGTTGGGGGTGTAGCCGCCGGCATAGCCGACCGACGTCGACACGACGCCGGGGGTCTGCCAGAACACCTTCTCGGCGCCCCAGAAGCAGCCCATTGCGAAGGTGGCGAGCTCGGTGCCGTCGCGATACGGCGGCCGGATCTGCGAGCCGTTGACGTGGTGGCGCTCAGCGGTGGGGATCGCCTGGTCTCGGCCGCGGAGCGCGTCGGCCGGGTCGGGCATCGTGGAAGGTCTTCCGAATCCGAACATGCGCGCAGTTTACGCGGGATGCGTGACGGTGCCGTGACGGCGTCAGCGGACCGATCACGCGGTCGAGCCGGCGCTCCGAGCGAGGAGGCGGGCAGCGTCGATCTCGCGCAGGAGGGGAGCCGCGCGCAGGTCCCGGGCAATCGCCTCGGCGTCAATGAGCCATGCATCTCCGCGCGCGACCTCCCCGAGCGCAACGCTGGTTCGCCCCGCGCCGAGGAGGCTGAACGCTGTGTACCATGCCCAGCCTCGCGCCCGGAAGAATGCCGTCGCCCGCACGAAGCGATCACGCGCGTTGATAGTGTCGCCATCTGCCTCCGCCGCGAGAGCGGTGGCTGCCGTCGTGAGCATCCCTCGCCCAGATGGTCCCTCCGGCACCGCCCGGGTGAGGACCATCCGAGCGAGCTGCTTGTCATCGAGTCGCAGCGCCGTCCAGACCAAGTCGAGCGTGCCGAACATCGTGCTACCGGCAGGGACCAGGTCGATCGCATCCGCGATCGCCTGATGCGCGGACTCTGCCTCGCCAGCCTCGAACGCGGCCAACACGGTCACGGCCACGCCGACGATCGGCGGCAGGCCCACCGCCCCCGCTCGCTCGGTTAGGTCGATGGTGATGCTGAGTGGTTCGCCACGCGCGGCTTCGACGCTGATGATCGCAAGTTCGGCCATTAACGTCGTCCACGCATCTCCCATTTCTGCACCCCGCGCTCGGAGCAGTGGCGCCTCGGCGAGGACCTCATCCCATCGACCGACGAGATCCAGCGCGTCGAGGCGGCTCACACGGAGGTTGTCTGCTCCGAGGCCGTGATTGTCCGCAAGGGTAAGCCCCTCGTCGTACACGGCCAGGGCTTCCGCCGGGGTGGCCACATCCATCAGGAGATTTGCCAGCTGGCCGAGTCCCAGCAGCGCCGATCGCAAGTCGCCACTCTCGCGCGCCACGGCGATGCCCCGGCGGAACTGCGCATCTCCCGATCGGTCACCTGAATCGAGCAGGGCGATGGCTCGCGCATACAGGGCACGGAACGGTGGCGCGAGCCCGAGATCGTCGGCCAGGGCCAGCACCTCCGCCGCTCGCGAGAGCGTGAGATCTCGCTCCGCCGAAGGGGCGTAGATGAGGGCGCGGTACGCCAGCAGCCGCACCATCCCTTTCCCCAGCCGGGTGGCCAGCACGGCCCGAGCGTCTTCGAGCACTTCCGCCGTCGCCTCATGCGATCCCAAGTGGCTCAGAGCGATGCAGCGGCTCACCGCCAACTCGGCCGCCTCCACCGCCGATCCGGCGGACAGGTACGCGGCGTGAGCGGCATCGAGCATGCGTGCCGCTTCAGGAAACTCAGACACGGCGAGCAGGGCATGGCCGAGGTCGGCAAATCCGACAGTGCGGCGAGGGTCGTCAGCTGGCAGGAGGTGCAGCGCCTCCCGGAACTGCTGCACCGCGCGGCCGGGCTGGATTCGCGCAGCGTGGGCACCTGCGGCGAGTAGGGCGGTCGCGAGGTCGGACCGGATCTCCGGTATGTCGTCGACGGCCTGCGTTGCCTCTGCAAGTGCCAGCGCGCGTCGCTGGTGGTCGGCGACGATCTCTGCCAGTGCGCCAAGATGGTCCGCGGCCTTTGCCGAGATCCAACGTGCGGCGGCCCTGTGTTTCGCGAGCCGGTCCGCACGAGGCAGGAAGGCGTATGCGACATCACGCAGCAACGCGTGCCAAAAGCCGTACTCAGCTTCGCCGAGCATCGACGAGGGATCAATCGAACGCGTCAATTCTCGACGCGCGAGGTCCGCGAGTGTGGATTCGAGAGCTGGTGGGCGGGTACCCTCGAGGTCGGCGACAGCCCCGGACCAGAACACGCGACCAACGACGGACGCATCAAGGAGGGCCGGCTTCAGCTCTCGCGGGAGTGCATCGATCCGAGCCGCGAGGAGTGCCTGGACGGTGGGCGGGACGAGCGTCGCGTCCAGTGCCGCATCGGCGACGGAGAGGCCGCGCTCGCGGATCAGGGCCGCCAGTTGCTCGGCGTAAAGCGGGCTGCCCGCGGCCCGCTCGAGGACGGTGCGCAGGAAGGACGGCGGAGACCCGGCGAGCGTCGACTCGACGAGCGAGGCGATGGCCGCATCGTCGAGAGAGACAAGTTGCATGATGGTCGCGGGGTCCGAGCGGGCAACCCACGTTGGGTGCCGCTCGTAAACCTCTGGACGCGCGGTCACGATCATCATCAGCGGGACGTCTCCGTCCAGCGCCGCCAGATCGTGAAGGAACTCGACCAACGCGGCGTCCGCCCAATGGAGGTCCTCGATGACGAGGATCGCCGGGCCGGTCGCAGCGAAGGAGAGGATGAACCGCCGCCACGCGGCAAACGCCTCTGTCTGGGGTGGAGGCGCGGCATCGGTCCGCAATCCGACCAAGGGCGCCAAGCGGTCGTGCATCCAGTTCCGACGAGATGCATCCGGCTCAGCCAGGGCTGCATCGAGCTTGATCCCGATGGTCGCCTGGTCGTCGCTCTCGAGGATTCCAGCGTGCGACTTCGCGATCTCGCCGAGCGCCCAGAAGGAGACGCCGTCGCCGTAGGGGAGGCAGCGGCCCTTCCGCCACGTCAGTGGACCACCGTTGGCGGACACGCGACGCGCCAGCTCGCGAATGAGGCGGCTCTTGCCCATCCCGGGTTCGGCGAGGATCGTGATGATCTCGATTGACGAGTTCACCGCCGATCGCTCGACCGCCCGAAGGAGCGTGGCGAGGTCCTCCTCGCGTCCCACGAACGGGTTCGATTCGACGTGGTTCGAGGCGTCGGCGTCGTGGAGCTCCGTGACCGGCTGCCAGACATGCACCGGTCGCGCCTTGCCCTTGAGCTCGACCGGCCCGGCGTCCTCCCAGGCAAACTGACCCGCACAGAGCCTGTGCGTCGTGTCCCCGACGGCGACACCGCCCGGAGCGGCGACGTTCTGGAGGCGTGCGGCAGTGTTCAGGCAATCGCCGGTAGCCAGGCCCTCCTCCGGTCGCCGGTCGTCGCCGACGCGGACGAGGGCCTCGCCGGTGTAGATGCCGATGCGCACCTGGATCTCAAGGCTGGAGGCGGCGAGATCGCCGATGATGCCGAGCGATGCGCGAACGGCGCGCGCCGGATCGTCCTCGTGCGTGGCCGGCGCACCGAAGACGCCGACCACCGCGTCGCCGATGAATTTCTCGACCACGCCGCCATGCGACTCGATGCGCGCCCTGGCGAGGGCGTGGTACCTGCGCAGGAGACCGTCGATATCCTCGGGATCGAGCCGCTCGGCGAGCTCGGTGGAGCCCACGAGGTCGCAGAACAGGGCGGTGATGACCTTCCGCTCCACCGGCCGCGGCGGTTGGCTGTCGGCGTGCTCGAGCGTGGCGCCGCACTGCATGCAGTGCCGCGCCGCCGGCTCATTGCCGGAGCCGCACGCCGCACATGTCCCGCCCGACCGTTGCACGCTGCGGATACTACGCCCGGCCCGGACAATCGCGAACGCCGGCGCGATGCCGCGTGGGAGCTCGGCTGCTAGCCTCGACCGCATGCGGATCGTGCTGATCGGGATGATGGGTAGCGGCAAGTCGTCCGTTGGGGAGGCACTGGCGCGTCGCACTGGCTGGCCCTTCATCGACAACGATGCGCTCGTCGAGCGTGCCACCGGCCACACCGCGCGGGAGCTGGCGGCGCGCCGCGTCGACGAGCTGCGTCGTGCCGAATCGGCGGCGATGCGCGCTGGCCTGGAGGTCCCGCCACCGGCGATCGTCGCGAGTGCCGCCGGCGTCGTGCTGGATCCAGCGGACCGCGCCATCCTGGCGAGTGCCGCCGGCGTGGTCTGGCTGCGGGCCCGGCCGGCGACGCTGGTCGCTCGCCTGCACCAGACCGATGACGACCATCGCCCCTGGCTGGACACCGATCCGGAGGCATGGCTGCGCGAGACCGATGCGGAGCGCGCCCCGCTGTATGCCGCGGTCGCGGACGTGATCGTGGACGTCGACGAGCGGACGCCCGACGAGATCGGCGCGGCCATCGCTGTCGAGCTCGGCGGCGGGCTCGTCTCCTAGGCGCCGATCGAGTAGGGCATCGCGCACGCGGACGCCCGAGCGGCGAGAATTGAGCGGATGCCCACTCCCGGTCGCCTCGTCACCGTCGACGGCGAGGAGCTGCACATCGTCGAGCGCGGGCCGGACGATGCGCCGCCGCTCGTTCTGCTCCACGGATTTCCGTCGAACGCCATCGCCTGGCGCCCGGTCGCCGAGCGGCTGGCAGACCGATACCGCACCATCGCAGTCGACACCGTTGGCTTCGGCTGGTCCACGCGGACGCCCCGGCGCGGGCTCGACCCCGACAGCCATGCGGATCGCGTCGCTCGCCTCATGGACGCGCTCGAACTCGGGCACGCGCACGTCGCGGGCCACTCGTTCGGCGCGGGCATCGCTCAGCGCTTCGCGCTCCGGCATCCGGCCCGCCTCGATCGGCTCGTCCTCGTGGCGCCGGTCGATGCCGCGCGGCGACTGCCGCTGAGCGACGGCAGCCTGGTGGGCATCTTCGTTGCGATGCGGCTCCCCGGCGTGGCGCGGCGGGTCGTGGCGCGAGCGCAGCGATCGGTCGCGATCGGCAGCGGGATGCGTCCCGGCGACCTGGCGCGCGGCTACGTCGACCCGCTGCTGATCCCCGGCACGCGGCGGGTCCTGCGCCGGTTCGTGCGGGCCGTCGCCGCCGCCGAACCGGTCGATCCGTCGCGGATCGCGGCGCCGACGCTCGTCATCGTGCCGACCGCCGATCGCATCGTTGCCCCCTGGGTGCAGCGCGACCTGGGTCGGAGGATCACTGGCGCGCGCGTCACCGACGTCGACGGAGCGTCGCACGCCGTGCACGTGGAGCGCGCCGGCGAGGTGGCGCGGTTGATTGCCGGATTCCTGGACGACGGCTGAGGAGGCGCGCGCCTATTTCGGCGGCAGCGTCCGCACGTGGTCGAGCGCGCGGCGCACCCACGCTTCGAGCTGTGCCTCGTCGGCGAGGACGTCGCTCGGGAGGGCGAGATAGCCGCGCATCTGGCGTCCCGCCATCGGCTCGAACGGCGTGCCGCCGATGGTGCGCAGCTCGTCGAGGTCGTCCTCGGCGAGGCGGACGATCCATCGGTCCTCGAAGAGGCTGGTGACGAGGTTGCCGTTCGCGAAGCAGGCGGGGTAGCCGAACATCATGCGGCGCGTGACGCCGGGCTCGTCGGCGAGCCGCTCGTCGACGAAGGCGACGAATCGGTCCACCAGCTCGGGCGGTGACTTCTCCACGGGACGCATCCTCATCTGCAACGACCGATGAACACCGCGGTCGCCGCTGCAGTATCCACCCTCGTCGTGCCCCGGTTGGGGACAGGGCGTGGATAACGGCGCGACGAACCAAAAAAGTTGGGGATAACCCACCTTGTCGGCCGCCGGCGCCGCGCCCTATGCTGAGGTCGTCCCGGAGGGGCAGCGAATACCGGATCACGAGATCGCATCAAGCGTTCCGGTACCGACACGGTGGCTTCGGTCAGCGCGTCGGGCGCGGTCCCTTCGGGATTTCCCGTTGTCTCCGGCACGTCGGGGGGCCAGACCGATGACATCCGCAATCGAACCGACGGAGTCATCCGGCGGGACCTGGACCGCGGAGCTCGACCCGCCGGTCGCGCTGCCGGATCGCGGGCTGCGGGTGAGCGTCGAATACATCCCGGCGGTGTCCTACGAGGCCCGTGGCGTGCGCGCCGCCCTCCGTGCCGTCGAGACGTTCCAGTATCGCCGCACGCAGTCGAACGGCAAGACCACCACCACCGTCACGCATACCGGTCATGACGAGGTCGCCCGGCTCGACGTGGCGCTCGAGGGACCGCGTGCGTTCGTCGCCGGTGAGGGCGTCCGCTGGGATGCTGCCTTCGACCTGCCACCGCTCGGCCCCGCGACCTTCGAGGGCTCGGACGTGCTGCGTTGCGACTGGACGCTCGAGGTGTCGATCGATCGCGCGTGGCGCGGCGATGCGCGGCTCGTGCTCCCGATCCGCGTGGCGCAGCCGATGGCCCTGCTGCGCGCCGGTGTGGTCGCAACCGGGCAGTACGGCCTCTTCGAGGACGCGCCGGCCAACGTCGACGCGCTGCCGGCCCAGATCCGGCTCGAGCCGGTGCCGCTGTCGGTGGCGGACCCCTTCAGCGGCGTGCTCCGCGTCGAGACCGCCGAGCCGGTGGAGGTGCAGGAGGTACGACTCGAGCTGCGGGTCCACACGCGCTGCTCCGAAGGCGGTGGCCTGGAGGATGAGCTGCTCATCGCCCGTGGGGAGCTCGAGACGCCGAGCGGGACGTTCGGCGGACCGTTTGCCGTCCATCCTTTCCGCGCGCCGGCACCGGGCGTGTGGACGCCGAGCGTCGACCTGCGGCACGGCACGGCCCGGGCCCGCTTCCACGTCATCCTCGCTCGCGCGTGGGCGCGGGATATCCACTACGTCCGTGACGTGGCGCTTGCCTCGACGACCGAGCTCTAACGGCGCCGCGCCGGCCTCTCCGACCGCCGCGCCGCCCCGCCGCCCGCCACGCTGCCCGTTCGATATATCGAACGTTGTGCACCGATGGGGCCCGTCCGGCGCGGTTTGGCCGAAATATCGAACGCTGGCACGCACGACGGGCGCGGAGCGGCGGGGCTCACGCTCACCGGTGTTCGATATTTCGGCTGAACAGCGCGCGCCGGCGGTCCCACGCTCGATTCGTTCGATAAATCGAACGCCGCGCGGTGGAGTGGCGGCGGGATGAATCGAGCGCCGCGCGCGAACGGGGGGCGGTGGGTTACGCCGTGATGGCAGGACCGATGAGGACGCGCGCCGCCTCGACCGCCTCGACCGACGGGAGCACCCAGCACGGCGCGATGCCCTCGGCGCCGAGGCCGGGCAGGGAGCGGTCGA
>JBBRWZ010000081.1:0-8590 GCA_038248895.1 Candidatus Limnocylindria bacterium
CCCCGTACGTGAAGTAGCTCTTCCAGTAGAAGCGGCTGTCCTCGGGAATCGCGTCGGTCGCCCAGTAGCCCACCTCGTGGACCAAGTGCAGCGTCGTCGAGTACGACCCGAAGCTCTGCAGCTTCTCGGGCAGCACGCTGCGCCACATCTGCATCTGCGTCAGCACCGCGGCGAAGAGGCGGAGCAGGAGCGGCGCCTGCCAGATGTTGTTGTGGAAGTACGGGATGGGCTGGTAGAGCTGCGTCTCGCGGTTGGCATCGGTCACGTGCAGCCAGGTCAGGTAGGTGAAGTACTGCGGATGGACCCGGTAGTCGGCGTCGAGATCGGTGACGATGATCTTGCGCGGATCCATGCCACGCTCTCTCACCAGCGACCGATACAGGAAGCGCCCGCCCCACGCCATCGCGCTGCTCTTCCCGATGACGATGCCCGGCTCCAGCGGATCGAGGATGTGGATGAACTCGGCGAAGGCGTCGCCGAACTCGGTTCGCAGCGCCTGGACGTTGGCGATGCCGCCCTCGTCCGTCTCGCGGGTGATGATCGCCAGGATCTTCCGCTCGCCGGGCCACTCGGCGACAGCGAGGGCGCGAACCGTGTGGCGGAGCTTCTCGAGCGACTCGGTGTAGGTCGGGATGAGCGCGAGGTGGATGTAATCCTCGACCGGAGGCAGCTTGTTCAGCTCGGCGACGCGGTCCAGGTCGTGGAGCTCGCGCCGAATTGCGCGTCGCGCGGCACGTCGCTGCCCGGTGCCGGCGATGATGCCGAGTGCCGGTGCGCCGCGCTGCGTGGCGAGGCGGGCGCGCAGGATGGCCCGACGCTCATCGGGCGCGGAGAGGGCGCCGAGCCGCGCCGGCCAGTCGGCGGCCAGCACGTCACGTATGCGGCGATACGCGATGATGACCGCCCCGGCGAACCAGATGGCGCGGCAGAGCCAGTAGAAGTCGAAGCTGAGAACGAAGTACGCGACGAGCCAGGGGTAGCTGAAGCTGAGCCAGATCGGCCCGATGATGATCGCCCAGCTGATGAGGCCGGGCACCATCTCGAGGACGCGCTCGAGCCACCGCCGCTCGCCCCCCTGTCCGTCCGCCATCCGCACCTCGTCAGCCCGACCGGCCGGTCAGGCGGTCGAGCGTCTCGTCAGTAGACCGGGGTCAGCCAGTCGCGATACTCGTCGAGGCGGCCGCGCACCGCGTCGAAGTAGATGCTCGCCAGCTCGCGGCTGATGGGTCCGGGTCGACCGCTGCCCACCGCGCGGCGGTCGATCTCGACCACCGGCGAGAGCTGCGCGCCGGTGCCGCACAGGAAGACCTCGGCCGCGCCATACAGCTCGGTGCGGTCGATGCTGCGTTCCACGACCTCCACCCCGAGCCGCTCGCGCGCGACGGCCATGAGGCGACGACGCGTGATGCCCTCGAGGATGTTGTCGGTCACGGGCGGTGTGACGAGCGTGCCGTTGACCACGATGAACAGGTTCTCTGCGCTGCCCTCGCTGACGTGCCCCTCCTGGGTCAGCACGATCGCCTCGTCATAGCCGTTGAGCTGCGCCTCCGTCTTGGCAAAGGCGCTGTTGATGTAGGCACCGGTGATCTTGCCGCGCGCCGGAATGGCGTTGTCATCGGTCCGGCGCCAGCTGGAGACCTGGGCGCGAATACCGCCCTCGGTGTCGATGTACTGCCCGAACGGGATGCCGAAGATCGTGACGTCGCAGTCGAGGTTGTGCAGGCGCACGCCGATGATCTCGCTCGACTTGTAGATGAGCGGGCGGATGTACACATCCTCCCGCAGCCCGTCACGGCGCAGCATCTCCAGCGTTGCCTCCGCCAGCCGCTCGGGGCTGTACGGCACCTCCATCATGAGCAGCCGCGCGGACCGCAGCAGGCGCTCGAAATGCGGGATCACGTCCAGTGCGTACAGCTGCTCCTGCTCGCCGTTCCAATACGCACGAATGCCCTCGAAGACGCCGGTCCCGTAGTTGAGGGCATGCGTCATGACATTGACGTTCGCGTCGCGGAGCGGCACCAGCTCACCGTGGAAGAACGCCCACAGTTCGGGGCTGCGCTCCGTGGTCGTCGCTGCTGCGGGAGCTTCCTGCTTCAGCACATTGGTCTCCTTGCTGGCCGGGTCGGGGCGGTCCGCGGCGACCGTCCGGCGTTGCGCCAAGTATACCGGCCGCCCTGCGGCGAGTCGTGCGGGCGGCCCGGCCACCGAATCAGTGGACCGGCGCCGCCGTCTGCCCAAGCGGCGTGAAGAGGACGAGCACGATGTAGAGCAGGTAGAGCGGCCCCCCCACCAGGAGGTACTTCGCGTCCAGTTTCCCTGAGCGGAGCATGTTGCCGAAGATCAGGAACGTGGCCACGAATGCCACCCCGGCCGAGGCGAAGACGATGGCGGTCTCGGCAGTGAACGCCCATGCCGTGAAGATGAGCCCCAGCACGGTCGGGATGCAGCTCTGGAAGACCATGGCACCGGTGATGTTGCCCATCGCCAGGGTGTCCTTGCCGTTGCGCACCCACAGCACGCTGTTGAACTTCTCGGGCAGCTCCGTGGCGATGGGTGCGATGACGAGGGCCAGGATCGTCGGGTCGAGCCCGATCGTCCGCGAGAGGTGCTCCACCGCGCCGACGAAGACCTGCGCGCCCACGACGATGAGGGCCAGCGCGAGCAGCACCTGGCCGATCACGAGGCCCATCTTCGGCTCGTGGCCGAAGAACGAGTGGCTGCCGGGGAAGACATCGAGCTCGAGCGGATCCTCCACCTCGACGTCGGCGGGCACGGCCTCGAGCCCGGCCTCGCCGGTCAGCCGCGTCAGATGCAGGCGGTTCAGCTCATCAGGATCGGTCTCCCCCGCCTCATCCGTGAAGTGGGCCCGAACATAGATGCCGTAGATGACGAGCAGCGCCGCCGCCGCCACGAACTTGCCCCAGTGCAGCGCCTCCGGCAGGAAGGCGGTGCCGATGGCGATGAGGTAGCCGACGATGAAGAAGCCCACGTCTCGTCCGAGAATGCGGACGTTGACCTTCATCGGCGTCCCCCGCCGGCCCCGGCGCGCGAAGATGAGGATCGCCGTCCCCGTCACGAACATGGCGAGCGTGCTGAGCATGAACGGTGCGCCAAGGATGGCGCCGACACCGATGGCGTGCGACGCCGCCGGGTCGCTGCCCGCGAGGACCGGCCCCAGGATGGCGATGATGGGGATCAGGGTCTCGGGCATCGCCGTCGCCACCGCGGCGAGCACGCTCCCGACCGCTCCCTCGGCCAGGTGCAGCTTGTGGCCGAGCCATTCGATGCCGTTCGTGAACAGCTCGGCCGCGACGAGGATCACGGCCAGCGAGATGAGCAGAAGGATGACGTCCAACGTCGGTTCTAGCCTCCCGGTGGGCGTTGGAGACCGATGGCGACGCCGAGGCTCCCCAGGAGGAGTCCCAGCACCATCAGGGCGATGACGAGGTACCGATGCTCCCCCGCGCGGGCGAATGCCCACGCCGCGGCCATCAGCTGTGCCACGGGGGTGAGTGTGAGCAGCAGAATGCCGAGCAGCACGATGCTACCCGCTTTCCCGGCGAGGATCCCGGCGAGGGGTCCGGCGTGGCGCTCCGGCACCTCCAGGCCGGCCCCGGAGACGACGCCGGCGACGATTCCGACCCCGATCAGACCGACCGCCGCCGCCATGCCGACCGTCAGGGTGCGGGAGACCCAGTCGCGGAGGCGCCGCTCCTCGCGTGTCACGCCCCGAGTCCCCGGCGCGCCATCTCGAATGCCGTCACGGCCAGGACGACCACGAAGACGACCGCGAGGAGCCGTGCATCGATCCGGCCGCTGAGGCGCGCCCCGAGCGCAGACCCGACCGCCACGCCGAGGACGACCGGGCCGGCGACCGCGGGATCCACGTCGCCTCGCGCGAGGTACGGGTACGCGCCGGCAGCCGCGGTCACGCCGATGACGAAGTTGCTCGTGGCGACCGAGACGCGCATCGAGCGCCCCACCACGAGGTGCACGAGCGGCACCTTGACGATGCCGCCGCCGATACCCAGCAGCGACGAGAGGATGCCGGCACCGCCGGCACCGAGCATCGCCGGCGCCAGGACGCGCGGCGGCACCGCCGGATGCGTGAAGCTCTCCTCATTCGCCGTCTCCGGTGCGTGGTCGCGCGCCGCGAATGCCCGCCTGCCCAGGGTAACGGCGACATAGGCGAGGAGAAGCGCGAACGCCAGCGCCAGGACACGTTCGGGGAGCAGGCCGGCCAGCAGTCCACCGACCAGTGCACCGATGACGGTGGAGATCTCGAGCAGGAGCCCCAGGCGGATATCCGCCTGGCCGGTCCGCACGTAGTGCGCGGCGGCGCTGGCCGAGGTGGCGATGACCGCCACCAGGCTGGCGCCGGCGGCGACGACGAGCGGGTAGCCGAACGCCAGCGTCAGCAATGGGACGATGAGGACGCCGCCGCCGAGGCCGAGCATCGCCCCGAAGGTTCCCGCCCCGACGCCCGCGAGAGCCAGCAGCAGCGCCGTCATGGCCTCACCGCCGGGGGCGGGTCAGGGACGCAGGTGCTGGGGTGCGTACGGCAGCAGGGCGACGTGACGGGCGCGCTTCAGGGCCGTGGTCAGCATGCGCTGGTGACGCGCGCAGGTGCCGGTCTTGCGGCGCGGCTCGATCTTCGCTCGCTCGGAGAGGTAGCGGCGGAGGCGATTGACCTCCTTGTAGTCGATGCTCTCGGCCTTGTCGACGCAGAAGTTGCACACCTTGCGGCGACGCCGGTCGCGGTAGTAGTCAGCCGCCTCACGACGGCTCCGGGGGCTTGCCATGGTTCGTATCGGTCCTCGAAATCGTGATCGAATGGTGGGCTAGAAGGGGATGTCGTCGACGTCCATCGCTTCCCCGCGCGACGGCGCTGGCCGCTGCTCGGCGCCGCGTGGCCGCGCCACCGGCGCGTCCATCGGTCCGTCCTGGGCGCCGTAGCTGCTGCCGCCGCCGCCGCCCTCCTCGTCGCGCCCGCGGCGCTCGAGGTTCAGGACGCGAGCGAAGCGCATCTCGACGCTGGTTCCCTTCGTCCCATCGTTGCGGTCGTACTCGCGGACGCGCAGCTCCCCCTCCGCGTACACGCGATTCCCCTTGCGAAGCTGCTCGGCGACACGCTCGGCGGCCTGGTCCCAGACCTCGACGCGCAGCCAGAGCGTCTCCTCGACCCACTCGCCGTCCGCGCCGCGGCGGTTGCTGTTGACGGCAAGCCGCAAATTGGTGACGGCCTTCCCGCTCGGCGTGTAGCGGAGCTCCGGGTCGGCACCCAGGTTGCCGATGACCATCATCTTGTTGAGCGACATTCCGGTCTCCTTCCTCCGCGCTCGGCGCGGGGTTGCGCTCGGCTAGGCGGGCGTCTCGGCTGGCTCGCGGTCCGATGCGGCGCCGGCATCATCGGATCCGTCGGATGCTTCCGGCGCCTCGGATGCGTCGGATGCGTCCGCCTGACCTTCGTCCACCGTGGTCGCCGCGGGCGTTGACACGGCGTCACGCTCGGCCGGCGCGGCGGCGGCGTTCCCATCCTCGGCGGGCGCGGCCGCGGGGGTGGCCTTGATGGCCTCCGCCTCGTCGGCGGGGCGCTCCTCGATGACCGTCACGAGGTGACGCAGGATATCCTCGCTGATGAGCAGGCCCTGCTCGAGCGGGCGGATCTCGGCCGGCTCGATATCGAAGTGGATCAGGAAGTAGCTCGCGTCCCGATGATCCTTGATCTCGTACGCGAGGCGACGCTTGCCCCACGGCGAGACCTTGGCGAGCGATCCGCCGGCATTCACGACGGCGCGGGTGACCTTCTCGACAGCGGACTGGAGCTTGTCGTCCTCCAGGTCCGGGCGAAGCAGGAGCATGAGTTCGTAGCGGCGCATGAGGTTCGTCTCTCCTCTCTATGGGCTTGCGGCTCGGTTGTTCCGCGCGAGCGCGCGGACGAGCGGCAGAAAGGAGCCCAATGGTTCCAGACATGAGCGCAGCCTCCGCAGCCGGAGGCGCAGGCGCAGCATAGCACTGCCAGACCGATGGAGACAGTGGCCCGCATCGTGCTCGTATACTCCGCCCACGCCCAGCTGCTGCCATGAAAGGTTCCGATGCCCGGCAACCCGATCCTCCTCTGCGCACCCACCGAGTCGCTCCGGACGTCGCTCGAGCAGACGCTGGGGGGCGCGGGCTACCACACCGCCTCCGTTCCGACCCCGGCCGATGCGGTGGCGAGCCTCCGCGACGCGCGGTACGACCTCGTCATCGCCGAGGGGCTGGCTGTCTCCGGTGCCATCGGCGGCATCCGGAGCGCATCGCCGGTGCCGACCCCGGTGCTGGTGGTGGCGCCGGCCGGCGACGTCGAGGCGCGCATCGCCTTTCTCGAGGCCGGTGCGGACGACGTCATTGCGGCGGGCTTCGCAGACCGCGAGCTCGAGGCACGCATCGAGGCGCTCCTCATCCGCGCCGGACGGCTGCGTCCCGACGAGCGATCCGGAACCGCCGCCGGCGAGATCATCACCTTCTTCTCGCCGAAGGGCGGTGTCGGCACCACCACGCTGGCGGTGAACACCGCGATCCTGCTCGCCGGCGGCGGTGGCTCCATCGGCCCCAACGGCGGCGCCCGGCCCTCGACGCCGGCCATCCACGGCACGCGCGTTCTCCTCATCGATCTGGACCTCCAGTTCGGCCAGGTTTCGACGCACCTGAACCTGTCGCCGCGCTTTGACCTGGCCGGGCTCGCCGGCGACGAGCCAGCGCTAAACGACGCGGAGCTGGCGGCGTCCTATCTCGCCCAGCACAGCTCTGGCGTATCGGTCCTGGCGGCCCCGGCCAACCCGGAGGCGGACTTCCGGGTCACGCTGGAGCAGCTGCAGCGGGTGGTGGCGGTCCTGCGGCCGCGCTTCGACCTCGTCGTCGTCGACTGCGGATCCCGCCTCGACCAGCGTTCGCTGTGGATGCTCGAGCAGGCCGATACGCACGTCTACGTCATCTTCCCGGAGATCGCGGCCCTGCGCGCCACGTCACTGCTGCTCGGCTTCCTGTCGGAGACGGCCACGCTGCGTGCCCGCACGCACTTCGTGGTGAACCACATCTTTCCCAAGGAGCTGCTCAAGACACGCGACATCGAGAACCTGCTTCGCACGCGTCCCGCGGCCGAGATCCCCTACACGGAGGTGGAGATGATCCGCGCCGTCAACGAGGGCGTCCCGGTCACCGTCTCCCGTCCCGGCTCGCCGGCCTCACTCGCGTTGCAGCGGCTCAGCCAGACGCTGCTGGGTGCGACCCCGGTGCGCGCCGAAGAGTCCGCCGACAAGCGGCGGCGGAGCATCTTCCGCCGCTAGCCAGGATGCGTGGTGCCGGAGGAGGGACTCGAACCCCCATGCCTTGCGGCCGCCGGGTTTAAGCCGGCTGCGTCTGCCATTCCGCCACTCCGGCGCGGAACGGTCAGGGTAATGGACTCCCTGGTCCGACCGGCTCCGTCTCAGCGCTCATGGTCGAGCAGGAAGACGCGGACGAGCCCCTGCAGGCCGGATTCGAGCATCTCGCTCCGCGCGGCGACACGGTCCCGCACGGCGCGCCGCCGTCGCACGATCTCGCAGTACTCGACCGTTGCCGCGAGCAGTCCCGCGTAGCTCACGAGCTGGGCAAGGAGCAGTTGGTCCATGGTGCGAGGGTGCACCGGCGGCGGCGCGTCGCCCATGGGAGATTCGTCAGGTCAGGGCCACTGGTTCATGTGGCTGTGCGCGCGCATCAACTTCCGCCTCGCGATGGAGGTTCTTCGGGTCGTGCTTGGCCTCGCGGATACGACGGTCGAGTGCCGTGTCGTTCGACATGGCAATGCGAAGGCGCTCGGCAGCGACGACATCGAGACGATGCTCACCGCGTACCGCCGCCGCACCCTGGAGCGCCGAGCCAGCTAGGTCGTCAGCGTGTCACGACCTGGAGTACCGCAAGGCTCGACGCCTGCCCGGGCTGCGGCTCCCTGGCGATGACCGCGTAGATGCCCGGCTCCAGGGTCACCTTCCAGACGTTGCCGCAGTAGCCCATCTGGCCCCGGTCCTGGGCGCGTTGCTCCACCGAGCAACCGACGTCGAACGACTCGCTCGCGGTCCCCTGGAGATCGCCACTCGCCACGCCATCCAGTTGGGCGCGTGTCAGGGAGCTTCGTGCGCCAGAGGCATCACCGGCTCCGCTGATCAGCGTGAACGACCCATCGAGCGGCTCATCGAGCACCAGGTATGTGTCGCCCGCCCTGACCGATGACGGTTCGAGGTGGACGTCGGCATCCGCGACGGTCACGTGGACTTCGGTCGCCTCGGGTGGAATCGGCACCTGTCCTCGTCCGCAGGCGGCGAGCACCAGCAATGCCATCCCGATGAAGGCGTTTCGTTGGCGTCTCATGAGCGCCCTTCAGATTGGGTGGAGGCGACGAGGGGAATTGAACCCCTGTACGCGGTTTTGCAGACCGCTCCCTGGCCACTCGGGCACGTCGCCACAGTCGGTACGGCTGGCTGCCCCGCGAGGATTCGAACCTCGGTAAACGGATCCAAAGTCCGCTGTCCTACCACTAGACGACGGGGCACTGAGCGTTCCCGAGGCTAGC
>JBBRWZ010000082.1:0-8588 GCA_038248895.1 Candidatus Limnocylindria bacterium
ACGCGCCTGGCGCAGCCATTAGCAAGCTGGAGCGCCGTGGATGGCACGCGGCCAAGCGTGGAGGCGGCCGCCGTGGGCCCCGCCGCGGCCCAGCCGCGGCCCAGCTTCCCGCTAACGCGTCTCGAGGCGCGCGTATGACCATCCAACGCCTGACGGTCGGTCATACGCGCGTACGGTGAGCCATTGGCCGACCAACCGCGGGCTTCCTGCCGAGGCTCGCAACCATGGCCCACCCACGCAGCGTGTCGGTCGACCCACGACCATAGCAGCGCCTGGTCGCCGCGCTCCCACGGACGACGGGCCCGCCTGCGCTACCATGCGCGCGGCGGAGCGCCCTGCTGGGTGCCCGCTCGCTCGGGGCGTAGCGCAGCCTGGTAGCGTGCCTGCTTTGGGAGCAGGAGGTCGCCGGTTCGAATCCGGCCGCCCCGACCATCCACTCACGCATGCAGCGGGGCCGATGACGAAGGTCGCAGAACAGCCTCGGTCTTCGGCCAGGCCACCCGTCGGGGGCCCACCGCGGCGGGTCGCGATCCTCGTCCACGCGGTCGTCCCGGGTGACCCGCGGATTCGCCGACAGTCGGACGCGCTGCTCGAGGCGGGGTACGAGGTCGATATCTTCGCGCTGCGCGGCCCCGGTGAGGTCGCCGATGAGACGATAGGCCGGCTGCGGATCGTGCGTCTGCCCGTGAACCGATGGTTCACTGGCTTCGCCGGGCACATCGCCGAGTACGTCGCCTTCACCGCGGTGGTGGCTCCGCGGCTCGCCGCGGAGCATCGGTCCAGGCGCTACGCCCTCGTCCAGGTCGCCACGGTGCCGGACTTCCTGGCGGTGGCCGCCCTGCCGGTGAAATGGACCGGCGTGCCGCTCATGCTGGACCTCCACGAGGATATGCCGGAGTTCTTCCGCGACCGATTCAGCGCACCCGCCCTCCGCCCGCTGATGCCGCTCGTCAGCGGCGTGGCCCGCGTTTCGGCGGCGATGGCCGACGAGCTCGTCACCGTGCACGAGCCGCTGCGCGAGCTGTCGATTCGGCGCGGCGTGGCACCGGAGCGCATCGGCGTCGTCATGAACAGCGCCGATGAGTCGATCTTCGACGCGCGGGGCACGCGCCGGCCGTTCATGGCGGACGGGACGCTGCGGATCATCCACCACAGCAACCTGCAGCGGATCTACGGCATGGACCTCGCGATCGAGGCGCTGGCCATGGTGCGCGGCGACGTGCCGCTGCACCTGGACGTCTACGGTGACGGCCCGTGGCGCCGGGAGATCGAGGATGCGATTGCCCGCCACGCGGTGGAAGCCCTCGTGACGCTCCACGGCCGCATCCCGCTCGACGACCTGCCGCAGATCATTGCGGCTCACGACCTGGGAATCGTGCCGTCGCTCCGCGAGCCGTACCTGGAGTACTCGCTCTCGACGAAGCTGCTCGAGTACGTGGCGATGGGCATTCCGGTCATCGCCAGCGACCTCGCCACCAACCGCGCGCACTTCACCGATGAAGCGATGCGCTTCGTCCGCGGCGGTGATGCGGCATCGCTGGCCGATGCCATCCGCGATGTCGTCGCCCACCCCGCCGCCGCTCGCGCGCGCGCCG
Source organism: Candidatus Limnocylindria bacterium (assembly GCA_038248895.1). Taxonomy (GTDB): domain Bacteria; phylum Chloroflexota; class Limnocylindria; order QHBO01; family QHBO01; genus JAICQM01. The sequence continues at coordinate 1,596 of JBBRWZ010000082.1, forward strand.
ACGAGGCGCTGCGGCAGTCGCAGGCGTACCGCTGGAGCGAGCAGAAGCGTCGCTACCTCGAGATCGTCGGACGTCTCACCGGACAGCGCCGCTGATGGAGCTCGGTCGCTCCGCGCTCGTCGCCTTCGGCGTTGCGCTGCTCGTCGGCCTCGTCGTGACGCCGCTCGTGCGGCGGGCGGCCGTCGGCGCGTCGCTTCTCGACGAGCCCGGCGGGCGGAAGATCCACGTTCGAGCCATCCCGCGCCTCGGCGGCGCCGCCATGCTGGTGGCGGTCGGCGCGGCCCTGGCGGCTGTGCTGGGTCTCAGCGCCGCCCTCGCCGGCTCGAGCCCGGTCAACTCGGCGTTCGTCGCCACGGTGGTCGGGGTGGTCATCGTCGGCGGGGTTGGCCTGATCGACGACCTGCGTGATCTTCCGCCGGTGGCGAAGCTTGGGGGACAGATCGCCGGCGCCGTGGCCGTCGTCTGGCTCGGCCTGTCGATCGACAGCATCATCGTTCCGTGGGGCGCGATCGACCTCGGCCCGCTCGGACCGATCCTGACCGTGATCTGGCTGGTGGCCGTCGTGAATGCCGTCAATCTCATCGACGGCCTGGACGGGCTTGCGGGGGGCGTCGCCCTTATCGCGGCGGCCGCGTTCGCGGCACTGGCGTGGATGCTCGGTGCAACCGGGGTGCTGCTGCCGCTCGCGGCCGGTGCCGGGGCCGTGCTGGCGTTCCTCGCCTACAACCGGCCGCCCGCGTTGATCATCATGGGCGACGCGGGGTCCATGTTCCTCGGCATGCTCCTCGGCTGCGGCGCCGTCGCGCTCGGTGCGGCGCCGGGCAGGCACCTGGCCCTGGTGGCGGCCGTGGTTGCTCTCGGCGTCCCCCTGTTCGACATGACCTGGGCGGTGGTGCGGCGCCTCGCCGCCGGTCGCTCCGTCTTTGCCGCCGACAGCGGCCACATCCACCACCGGCTCCTGCACCACGGCCTGAGCCAGACGCAGGCCGCGGCCCTGCTGGTGGGCGTGTCAGCCCTGCTTGGGCTCGTGGCGGTCATCATCGGGCGCTGACGTCGCACCCGCGACGACGGTGCCCAGGCCCAGCACGAACCAGAACAGGTACGCGACGCTGTTGCCCTCGAGCGTCATGGTGCTCACCGCGTTGACACAGATCGCGGCCGCCGCCGCGACGGCGCCGCCCAGGAGGATCCGACGCCTGCCCACCGCGCGCCGAGCGGCGACGAGGGCGGGGATGCCGGCGGCCAGGATGGCGGCGAGCAGCGCCATCGTTCCGAGCACGCCGCTCTCGATGACGGCGTGGAGCCAGAAGTTGTCGACCGTCTTCTGGAGCGGGTTGCTGAACAGCTTGTCGGTGCCGTATGCCGCGTAGACCGGCGTCGGGAAGATGTCGGCGGCGGCGCCGCCGTAGCGGCCCGGCCCAACCCCCACGAGGGGATGGTCGCGGAGAATCGGAAGCGCGTTGAGCACGAACTGCGTGCGCAGGTCGCGGCCCTCGCCGACGGCGCCGACGCGGTGGAACGTCGAGTCGACGAGGTCCGGTCGCTCCGGCGCTGGGCTCCCCGGTGCGGGCGGCGGGACGAGCAGGTCGCGCGGCATGGTGAGCGCGATCGCGAACGCCAGGGCAGTCAGCGTCGCGGCGGCGATGAGCGCGCGGCGGTCCAGCGCGGCGAGCGCCGCTCCACCGCCCACCAGCAGGGCCAGCCACGCGCCGCGTGAGAAGGAGATCCACAGGGCCACCAGCAGCAGCAGCGCGAGGATGAGCGCCGCCGCGCGCCACGTACGCGACTGGGCGCTGACGGCGCCGATCACGGCGAACGGGATGGCCACGATGAGGAATGCGCCGAACGTGTTCGGGTCGCCGAGGAACGAGCTGAGCCGATAGACCTCGCCGAAGCGGCCGGACAGCGCATAGAGGCCGAACAGGTTCGGGTCGAGCAGCGCCTGACCCAGCGCAACCACGGCGGCGGTGGTCACGAGCACCATGAAAGCGCCGATGGAGGTCGCCGCCTGCCGCACGTCATAGCCGACGATTCGCACCGCGACCAGCAGCAGCGCCGCGTCGAGCGTGAAGGCCACCCCGGCGAGCGCGACGAGCGGCGGCACTCCGTTGAGCAGCATCCCCACGGCCGCCACCGCGACGAATGCGGCGAGCGCGTACACCGTCGGATGCCGGAGCGCGGCGCCGAGCGTTCCGTCGCGGATGCCGCGCGCGGCGATGACGAGGGTCGCCCCCGCCAGGATCGCCTCGGAGGTGACATGAGCTTCGGCCCCGAGGCTCGCGGGCAGCAGGCCCGCGATGATATATCGGTCCAGGATGGGACTGAGCACGGCTATGACGAGCACGGCACGGGGCCATCGCCACGCGGCCGCGGCGACCAGGACGACGAACCCGACGCCGAGGACGATGAACCAAAGTCTCGACACCTGGCCGGCCACGATGGCCGCCGTCAGCAGCGCGATGCCGGCGCCGATGACGGCGGCGGGCATCGGCTCGGCGCGGGGCAGCAGGCTCCGGGGGTCGATCCGGTGCGAGAGGGTCGTCACGTCACCTCGACGCTGGAGAACGGTCGCGAGTTGTCGGCCATTGTAGGGAGCGGGCGGCCCTCACGAGACGCCGAGGGCGTCCAGGACCTGCTCCGCTCGCCGCCCCCAGCTGTTCTCGCGGGCCGCATCGCGAGCGCCCGCGGACCAGGCGTCGCGCGTCGCGGCGGGCGCCGTCGCGACCTCACGGATCGCGGTCGCGATCTCGGCAGGTGCGTCGCCGCACACGATGCCGGCGCCGGCCGCGCGCACCATCGCGGCCGTCTCGTGGCGATCGGTGACGATGAGGGGTCGGCCGTACGCGAGGTACTCCATCAGCTTGATTGGGAGCGCCAGGTCGTTGTAGGTGCCAGCCCGACGGGGAATGACCGTCGCGATGACCTGCGGAAGCAGGGAAGCGATCTCGTCGCTCGTCGCACGCTCGACTCGGAGCCAGTCAGGGTGCGGAAGCGGCGGCTCGCCGCCGGGTCGGCAGACGCAGATGAGGCCGATGTCGGTGCCGGCATCACGGGCCAGGGCGATTCCCTCCAGCATCGCGGCGCCGCCCTGGGCGGGGATGTGCGTATCCCCGACGAACAGCAGCCGCGACGCGCCCGCGTCGGGCGATACCTGGACGGGGGCGGGTGCACCGGGCGGCAGCAGCACGGCGTTCGCAGCGTCGGGGCCGAGCACTGCGTCAGCGAGCCCACGGGACGGGAAGGCGAGCCGCGTCGAGACTGCCCCCAGCGCCCGCATCGCCCACGGGAAGAGCGCCCGCGACGCGCGCCGCCGGAGCGTGTCGGCGGCGTAATAGTCGGGGAAAAGTTGATAAGCGTCGCGCACGTAGCTGAGGACCGGGACGCCGAGGCTGCGCGCCAGCCCCAGGAAGGCGATATCGGTCTCGGACGGCAGCGCGGTGCTGCTCTCGACATAGATGCCGCCCAGGCCCCGCAGATGCCCTGCCGCCGCATAGCGCGCCAGCGCGATCCGGCGCCCGGGCCGATGCGCGGCCACGATGTCGACGTCCGCGAGCTCTCGCAGGGCGGCCAGCATCCTGGCGATGCGCACCTCGGGCCCGGACCTGGCGGCGCCGAGCTCGTACATCGCGAGCACAAGGATCCGCGGACGTCGTCGATGCACGCTCCCGCTCGTCATCCGGTGGCCGGGGTATGGGTGGCGTCGGGCGTTTCGCTCGTTGGCGGCGGGAGCTCGTCGGTCGACCCGAGGTACCAGCCGCGCAACGATGTCGACCCGAACAGACCCGCCATCGCGTCGCGGATCGCGTCGCGCTTCGGGGTCAGCAGGTAGTTGAGATTGGGATCGGCCGGCGCGTCGACGTAATCAGGGTAGCCGAGCACCACGCGATCAATGTCGGGGCCGGCGATGAGCGGCAGCAGGCTGGCGAGGTCCCCGGCCTGGTCGCGCGGGAAGTCGGTGCTCACCGTTCTGCCCACGGCCTGCAGGATGCCGGGCAGCTCGAAGACGAGGTTCGTGTCGGCCATCTCGCGACGGAGCGCGAGGAGCACCTGCTGCTGCCGATCGGCCCGCTTGAAGTCGCTCTGGTAGTCGAGCGAGCCGTCGGCCATCTCGATCCAACCCTTGCGAATCCGGGCATAGGCGAGGGCGTGCACGCCGTCGTAGCGCTCGCAACCGGCAGGCAGCTCGATGCCGTAGCGCGGCGCCCAGGTGGGGCCCGAATACTGCGGGTCGACGAGCTTGCCGGGGAGACAGAGCTCCACGCCGCCGAGGGCGTCGATCAGCTCCGCGAATCCGGTGAGATCGACGGTGGCGTAGTACTGCACCTGGAGGCCGAGGTAGAGGCCCACCGACCGCTCGAGCGTGCGGAGGCCGCAGGCGCGGGGCGATGTCATGTCCGGGCACCACACAGCGGCGTTCGCCTCGGCGACGCTCGAGAGCGAGTTGATCTTCTGCGGATACAGCCCGTCGTCGTAGATGGTCCGATCCGGCAGCGGCGAATAGCCGGTGTCGCGCGGGATCGAGACCAGCACGGCCGTCTCGGTGACCGGATCGATGCTGACGACGAGGATGGTGTCGGTCAGGGCCTCGTCGCGTCCCGGCCCCGAGTCGATCCCGAGCAGCAGGATGTTGATCCGCTCGGTCCCATCCCAGTGATAGCTCGGCTCGTTGATCGGCTCCTCGGGGTCCTGCGGAACCTCGGCGTCGCCAGCGGCGGGAGGCGGTGCCTCGCCGCCGGCGAAGACCTGCTGGAGCGTCTGGTCCAGCGTCCCGAGGACGAGCCCCGCATAGGCATGCATGCCGATGGTCGCGACGAGCAGAACGGCGACGACCTCGATGTCGCGTCGCCGCCTCCGCGACGCGGCGGGCGTGGGCTCGTCGGCTCCGGCGGGCGCGGTGGCGAGGCCAGCCTGGGCGATGGCCGCGGCGCGCCACGCGAACAGCGCGACATCGATCGCGAGGAGGCCGATGATGAAGGCGGAGGAGAAGATGTCGAGCGTGACGCTGCCCGCCAGCAGCGTGAACGCGAGCACGGCCGCCGCGATGAGCAGCAGCACCGGTAGACCGAACGCGATCGCGAGGCGCCAGCGGCCTGCGTAGAGCTGCCCCAGGCCCGGGAAGATGAATGACAGGACCGCCGCCACCCAGGGTCGACCGGACTGGCGTTGAACCTGCATACGAGCCTCGGCGCGAGGGGCGGGAAGGGGGAGCGGCATTGTACCAGCGCGCTCCGATGGCACCCGCGACGCCCGCTGTGATGGGCAGTGGTGCCTCCGGGCGACGGGTGGTCGGTATGGTTGGGTTAGTACGTTTGCACCACTCCGAGGCAGTACCCATACTGGCCGGGCCAGTGTCCAGCATGCAGATCTTTCTCTTCGTCACGGCCGCCGTTGCTGCCCTCGTCGGTGTGGTCGCCGGCTCCGTGGTGCTCCGCGATCGCCACCGCGCGCGCAAGGCCGTCCGCCCTGCCCTGATGCCGGTCGCGGTGGAGCCGAGCCAGGCGGACAAGTACCACGGAAGCAGCGCGGCCACGCTCGAATCGAGCTCCGGAGCCGCCTATGCTGGGGTGCTCCGCATCCTCTGGTGGCTCACCATCGCGGTGGTGATGGTGGGCGTCGGCGTATCGGGCGCGTACGCCTCGGTCCAGCCCGCGATCTTTGCCGTGGGCGGCGCGGCGGTCGTCGTGGTCATCGCCCTGCACGAGCTCCTGCCGCCTTCCCGACGTACCAGCCTGGTCCTGTTTGCCGAGATGCTCGTCGCACTGGGACTCGTCAGTGGGCTTGTGCTGCTCACCGGCGGCGGAGCCTCGCCGTTCTTCTTCGGCTACGCCGTCGTCGCGGTGGCGGCCGCGCTCGCCCACGGCGGACGCGTCGCGATCACCGTGTCGGCGCTGGCCACGCTCGCGTACGTCGGCATCCTGCTGCTGGATCCGGATCTGGGCTCGTGGAGCGGGCTTGACATGCTCCGATTCGGGTTGAACATCGGATCGGTCTGGCTGCTTGCCTATCTCGCCGCCGTCTTCGCGGCCCAGGAGCGAATGGTCCGGGGCCACGTCCTCGAGCTCTCGCGCACGGATCCGCTGACGACCCTCTTCAACCGCTCGCAGCTGGCTGGCGCCCTCGAGCAGGAGGTGAGCCGGACGCGGCGCAGCGACCGTGGCTTCTGCCTGCTGATGATCGATCTGGATGGGCTGAAGGCCATCAACGACGGTCTCGGCCACCATCGTGGCGACGAGGTGCTGCGCACCATCGGCGCCGTCATCCGTCGCTCGATCCGCACCGTCGACACCGCCTATCGCTTCGGCGGCGACGAGTTCCTGGTCCTCCTGCCGGAGACCGATATCGCCGGCGCCTTCGTCGTCGCCGAGAAGATCCGCGCGGGGGCGGAGGAGGTCGGCCTGGCGGTGGCCGGGACGGAGGGCTCGACGAGCGTCAGCATCGGTCTGGTCTCACATCCGGAGGACGGTCTGTCGGCGGAGGAGCTGATGATCGCCGCCGACCGCGCCATGTACCAGGCCAAGAGCCTCGGCAAGAACCAGATCAGCGGCAATCCTCGCCCGCGGCGCCTCGTCACCCGCAGCCTGCCACAGCCCGCGCCGCAGGCGATTCCGGTCGGGCCGGCGCCGGCGGCACCGGTTGGCAACGCAGCCACGGCCCAGCCGCCAGCCGATGTCGCACCGACGCCGGAGCCATCCACGACTCCGGCCGCCGAGGTGATCGAGCTGCCGCCGCCGAGCGCCGCGCCGGTGGTCGCCGATGCGTCATCGAACGGCCATTCGATGCCCGTCGAGGCGGAGGCGATTCCGCTCGGCGCCTCGGATGCCATTGCTCCCACCCCGGTCATTCCGCTGCCCGCCCCGGTGAGTGCCGGCGACCACGGCGACGACGAGCCGGATCCGTCCGAGGTGCGGCGTCAGATTGCCGTTGCACGGCGCAGCTTCGACCCCGACGACCAGATTCGGCGCGCCATGGACGCGTTCCTGTCGACGCCGCGTG
>JBBRWZ010000083.1:0-8544 GCA_038248895.1 Candidatus Limnocylindria bacterium
ACCCGTGCCACGCTCGTCCGCGGCGCCGGTGCCGGGGAAGAGCGGCACCTGGTGGGTTGACGCATAGCAGAGTGCGGGGTCGGCATCGAAGATCGCCTGGGTGCCGTCGCCATGGTGGACGTCCCAGTCCAGGATCGCGATCCGCCGCACTGACCCGTCCCGCAGCGCGGCCGCGGCGAGCGCCACGTTGTTAACGAGGCAGAACCCGGATGGCGACGAGACGCCGGCGTGGTGTCCCGGCGGACGCATCACGGCAAATGCCACGCGCGCCTCCCCCGCACGCACCGCCATCGCGGCGTCGATCGCGGCGCCGGCGGCGAGTCGCAGCGCCTCACCGGAGCCGGGCGCCAGGTACGTGTCGGCATCGATCCAGCCGCCGCCCGCGGCGACCATGGCGTCGAGCATCCCCACCACGGCGGCGGGGTGGATGCGCATCAATTCGGCATCGGTCGCCGCCCGTGCCTCGCGCTCCACGAGACCGACGCCCGCGGCGTCGGCGGCCGCGCGCACCCCCTCGGCGACGGCGACCCGCCGTTCCGGGCGCTCCGGGTGGCCGGGGGCGGCGTGCGCATCGGTCCGATCGGAGGTGATGAGCAGGACGCCGGGCTCAGGCACGGAAGCGGCGGATGATGAGCAGGCTGCCTTCGAAGAGGACGTACATCACGAGGCCCATGATGATCGGCGAGATGGGGTCGCTGCCCGGTGTGAGCACGATGGCGGTGAGCGTGATGGCGAGGATCGCCCAGCGACGGCGACGGGCAAGGAACGCGTGGCTCAGGATGCCGATCCGCGCCAGCAGGATGAGCACGATCGGGAACTCGAGGACGAGCCCGAAGGCCAGCAGCGTCGTCGTCACGAAGCCGATGTAGTCATCGATCGTGAAGAGCGGCTGCGTCACGTCGACAGGCGCCACGCCGATGAGGAAGTTGAGCATGAACGGCAGCACGAAGTAGCCGAGACCGATGCCGGCCGCGAACAGGGCCAGGGCGGCGACGAGCCCGGGCCAGACGAACCGTCGCTCGCGCGCGGTGAGGCCCGGCGTGATGAACCGATACGCGTGGAAGAGGAGCACCGGCATGCCGATCGCCAGCCCGACGAAACCGGCGATCTTCAGTTGGGCGGCGAACGCGCCGGCGGGCGAGGTGAAGTAGAGGGTGCGGTACGCCTCGGGGAGGACGTTGACGAGGATCCGCAGGATCGGCGTTGAGATGAAATAGCCGGCCACGGCGCCAACCAGGACGGTGCCGACGACGATGATGAGGCGGCGGCGCAGCTCGCCGAGATGCTCGATGAGCGTCATGTTCGGGCCATCACCCGCGCGCGGCGTCGGCTCGAGGATCACCGGCGGACGAGGCGGTCCCTCCGCAGGCGGTGCCGGAACGGGCTCAGCGCGCGACGTCCCGTCGTCGGGCGCGGAGGGAGGAGGGGGCGGGTCGACGGGGGGGTCCGACATCGGCGAGCGACGGGCCGCTCGCGGCGCACCTGCGGTGGCGCGGAATGCGGCCCGAGGGCGCTACTTCTGCTCGGAACTGGTCGGCGGGTTGCTCGGCGGCGTGGTGGTGTCCGGCTTCTTCGTCTCGCCGCGAATCGACTCTTCGAGGTCGTTCGATGCCTTGCGGAACTCCCGGACCCCCTTGCCGATGGCGTTACCGATGTCCGGCAGCTTGCCCGGGCCGAAGACGATGAGCACGACCACGAGCAGGATGATGAGCTCTGGCCAACCGATTGGTCCCATGTCGAGTGCCGATCTCCGTTCAAGCGTCGCGCTGCGACGCGTGCCGTTACAGGGCTGAGGCTCCGAGTGTAGCACCGCCGGCGGCGACCATCCGTTTGACGAGCTCGCGTGCAGCGCGCCGTGCCGCGGCCTGCCAGTCCGCGCCGTCGGAGGCGGCCGCGATGGCGCGCGAGACATTGACGATCCCCGGCGCCGTGCGGGCGGCGCAGCAGCGCACCGCCGTGTCCAGGTCTCCGCCCTGCGCACCGACCCCGGGGACGAGGAACGGCGTGTCGGGCACGAGATAGCGCAGCCGCTGCAGCTCTCCCGGTGCGGTGGCACCGACCACGATTCCGACGCGCGGCTGCGGCCACGTCTCCGCGACCCAGCTCGCCACGCGCTCGTGGAGCGGCCGCCCATCGAGGTCGCGGTCCTGGAACGTGCCGGCACTCGGGTTCGACGTGCGCGCCAGCACGTAGACGATGCGATCACCATGCGCCACGAACGGCGCCACCGCGTCCGCGCCGAGGTACGGCGACAGCGTCACGCCGTCCGCGTCCAGTCCTCCGAAGATCGCGGTCGCGTACCGCTCGGCGGTGCTGCCGATGTCGCCGCGCTTCGCATCGGCGATGAACGGCAGGTCATGTGGAACCGCGGCGCGGACACGCTCCAACGCCGCCCATCCGGCGGAGCCGAAGGCCTCGAAGAAGGCGACGTTGACCTTGACCGCGGCCGCCTCATCGGCCGCGACCTCGACGAGGCCGCGCGCCAGCGCCTCGATCCCGCGGACGTCGCGCGAGAGCGGTCCCGGCAGCGTGTCGGGGTGCGGGTCGATGCCGATGCACAGCGGCGCACCGATGCGCGCGACGCGCGACGCCAGCCGGTCGATGGCGCTCATCACGCCACGCCGACCGTCGATCGACCCGGGCCCATGGCGGCGAGGCGACGAGCGCGCAGCGGGCTGCTCTTCCCGTCCGCGTAGTCGAGGACGCGGATCCGAAGGCGAGGCAGCCCCTGGAACGTGTCGCGCTCGAGGGTCCCCACCAGATCGACCGCCTCCCCCACCTCGGGAAGTGGCGCCTCGGCCCCGACGCCGAAGGCGATCGCGTCGATCACCTCCAGCCCGCGGCGCATCCGAAGCGCGAGGTGCTGCCCGTCGGACCCGACGCGCCGCGCCTCCGCCAGCCGCAGGCCGGTCACCGCCAGCAGCGGCTCAACGTGGCCGGGACCGTAGGGCGCCAGGCGCTGCAGCTCGTCGGCCAGCGACCAGCCGAGGTGCGCCGCGGGGAGGACGAGGTCGATGACGAGGCGACCCGGCGGGATGGGCGCGACGCCGGCGGCGACCACCGGCCAGGGCCGCGGCAGGGCGCGAAAGGCAGCGACGAATGCGTCCCAGGCATCGAGCGTCGCGGAGAAACCACCGGCGCCGGCATGCCCGCCGCGCTTCACCAGGTGCGCCGCGGTCGCCTCGAGGGCGGCCGCCACGTGGAAGTCGGCCGGCGCGCGCACCGAACCGCGAACCTCGTCCCCCACCAGGGCGGCCACCGCCACGGGCCTCCCGAGGTCGTCGACCAGCCGTGATGCCACGAGGCCGATGAGGCCCGGCGCCCAGTCGTCGCCGCGGATCACCAGCGGACCATCGCCGGTGTCCGATGCGGCCAGGGCACGCGCAGCGGCAACGGTGGTCACCGTCATCTCGCGGCGGCGCAGGTGCACCGCCTCGAGATCCGTTGCGATCCGTTCCGCCGCGGCCGGGTCCTCCTCGACGAGGAGCGAGATGGCGAGCTCCGCCTCCGCGATGCGGCCGGCGGCGTTGATGCGCGGCGTGATGCCGAACCCCAGGTCGCGGGCCGTGGGCGCGGTCGGGTGCTCGGCGGCGCGGGCGAGGAGCGCACGCAGGCCGGCACGCTCGGTGGCGGCCAGCTCGGCGAGGCCCATCCGGACGATGGCGCGTGACTCGCCGGTCATGGGCGCCATGTCCGAGACGGTGCCGATGGCCGCCACCGCCGCCAGGTCCGGCACACTCCGCCCATGCCGCGCGAGCAGGGCGGAGGCGAGCTTGAACGAGAGGCCGGCGCCGGTCAGGTCGGGGTCCGGGTAGCGGCAATCGGTGCGGTGTGGATCCACCACGGCGATCGCGTCCGGCAGCGTCGCGCCGGGGAGGTGGTGATCGGTCACGATGACGTCCAGGCCGATACTCCGCGCGTGCGCGACCTCCGCGACGTTGGCGATCCCGCAGTCGCAGGTGATGACGAGGTCGACGCCGCGCGCGCGAAGCTCGTCGAGCCCCGCGATGGAGAGGCCGTAGCCATCCGCGATTCGCGACGGGACGTGGCGCACCGGCTCGACGCCGAGCGCGCGCAGCGCCAGCACCCAGACGGCGATGGCAGTCATCCCGTCCGCGTCGTAATCGCCCCAGATGGCGACCCGCTCGCCGCGCGTCACGGCCGCATCGATCCGGTCCAGCGCGCGGTCCGCGTCGGCCATGCGCGACAGGTCATGGAGCGCTCCGGCGCCGGCGTCGAGGAACGCGCGCAGCCTCACGTCGTCGAGGAATCCGCGCCGTGCCAGCAGCGTCGCGACCGGCCTGCCGAATCCCTCGAAGGTGGGAGGGTCGAGGAACGGCTCGGGCAGGAGCCAGTTGAGACGCGGGGCGATCACGGCGCCATGGTAGGCGCGCCGGCTTGGGCCCCGCTTAGCGTTTCGTTACCGCGACAGCGGACGGACGGCAGCGGCGCGTGCGCCGGCCTTCCGCTTCTCGTCCCAGTCGTACCACGCCACCAGCAGCTGGCTCGCGTTGAAGATGGACGAGTAGGTCCCGCTGAGCACGCCGACGAGCAGTGCCAGCGTGAAGGTCCGGATCGTCGGCGGCCCCAGGAGCAGGAGCGCGGAGAGGGTCACGATGACTGTGAGGCTCGTGTTGATGCTGCGTCCCAGCGTCTGGAGGATCGAGTGGTTCACGATCGCGCCAAATGGCTCGCCGGCGTGACGGATGCGGTTCTCGCGAATCCGGTCGAACACCACGATGGTGTCGTGGACGCTGAAGCCGATGACGGTGAGCAGCGCCGTCACGAACAGCGCGTCGAACTCGAGCCCCACGAAGTAGCCGAGGATCGCGAAGATGCCGACCACCACGATCACGTCGTGGAGCAGCGCCACGATGGCCGCGGTCCCGAAGCGGAACCCGAAGCGGACCCACAGGTAGGCGAGGATGAACAGCTCACCGATGATGATCAGCACGGCCGAGCTCCGGATGAGGTCGGCGCCGATGATCGGACCGACGGTCGTCGCCGAGCGCGGATACTGACCATCCGGCGCGCCGAACTGGTCCTGGAGGCTGGCCAGCACATCGGCCAGCTCGGTGTCGGTGACGTTAACCGCCGCCGGCGACGCGGTCGCCGCCGGCGACTCGATGGTCGCGGGGCTCGCCGATGCGTCGGTCGACGTCGCGGCCGACGGCGACGGGGTCCTCTCACCCACCGCGGCGGAGGCGGCGGGGCTGCCGGACGGGAGCGGCACCTCGCTCGGCGGCGCCGCGAGGTCGATCGGCTCGGTACGGACCTGGAGCCAGCCGTCATCGGTCGCACGGACGATCGCCTCGGGGTGGTCGAGGGCGACGAGGGCGGCCTGGACATCGGCCGGCGCCGGGTCCGACGCGTAGCGGACCTCGAAGACGGTGCCGCCGGTGAAGTCCACCGACGGCTTCAGCCCGCCGAGCGCGATGAAGATCAGCCCGGGAATGGTCAGCAGCGCCGAGAAGGCGAAGTACCAGTTGCGCTTGCCGACGATGTCAAGCATCTGCTCAGCGCTCCACGTGGTAGAGGCTCATGCGCCGGCCCCAGTCGGTGCGCACCACGTAGCGCAGCATGGTGCGCGTGACCGTGACGGCACTGAACATCGAGACGAGCACGCCGATGATGAGGACGAGCGCGAAGCCGCGGACGACGGTCGTGCCCTGCCAGTACAGCCACGAGGCGACGAGGAGGCTCGAGACGTTCGAGTCGAGGATGCTCGACCAGGCGCGGTTGAAGCCGGCCTCGATGGCCGGGCCGAGCGTCTTGCCGGCGCGTACCTCCTCCTTCATCCGCTCGAAGATGAGGATGTTGGCATCCACCGCCATACCGATGGAGAGGATGAACGCCGCCACGCCGGCGAGCGTCAGCGTGACGCCGATGAGGCGGAAGATGGCGTAGTTGACGAGCGTGTAGAAGATGAGCGCGCCGGCCGCCAGCGCACCTGGCAGCCGGTAGTAGGCAAGCATGAAGATGATGACGAGCAGGAGACCGATGCCACCGGCGATGAGCGCCTGGCCCAGGAAGCCGGCGCCGAGCGTCGGGTCGACCTCGTCGAAGCCGATCTCCTGGAGGCTCACCGGCAGGGCGCCGAAGCGGAGGGTGTTGTAGAGGTTCGTGCGCTCCGTCTCGGCCGCCTGGCCGGTGCCGCTGCCGACGGTGATCACCGTCTGGCCGGCGCAGATCGCGCCCTGGATGTTCGGGACGGTGATGATTCGACCGTCGAGCGCAATGGGGCCGGGCTGGTTCACGTTGGCAGTCGTGAAGGTGCACCACGCCGCGCTGCCGTCGGGCTTGAGGTTGAAGACGACCGCCAGGCGCCCGCCCTGGGTCGTGGGCGCGACGCTGGTCGGGTCGATCTCGCCGCCGCCGAAAATGACGCCGACGGCGCCGCTGGCCAGCAGGTCGCGGATGTCCTGGCTGTCGGTCAGCGTCTGGCCCCGCGGGTCGATGAACTGGAGCTGCCCGGTGGAGCCGACGAGCGAGCGCACCTGGTCCTTGTCCGAGGCGCCGGGCACCTCGACGACGATCTGCCGCGACCCGTCGCCGCTCGTCTGCGTGCGCACCTGCGGCTCGCTGACACCGATGCCCCCCACGCGGCGCTCGATGATGTCGCGTGCCGTCTCCACCTGGTCGTCGGTCACCGCCTCACCGGTCTGCGGGATGACCTGCAGTGTCACCCGCTGCCCGCCCTGCAGGTCGAGGCCGAGCCGGGTCTTGGCCGCCCCGCCGAGGAGGTCGAATGGCAGGTCAACGATGAGCGCCCCGACGAGGATCACGAGGATCAGCCACGGGGCCAGGCGGCGCCAGGTCATGGGTGCGGTATCGGGTCCTTTCTCGACGGCGCCCTTCGGGGGACCGTCTGCAAGCCGCGGGACGCGGAATTGTCCCGGACAGCAACGACGCCGCTCCGGGGCGGCGGCCGCGCGATTATAGGTTCGCCCCGCGCCCTCCTGCAAGGCGACGCCGTCGGGCGCCCATCAGGCGAGCATTCCTTCCCGTGCCAGGTGGCGCTTGATTCGTGTCGCGAGCTCGGTTGGGATGCCCGGCGTTGCCGCCACCTCCTCGACCGATGCTTCCCGGATACGGCGGACGCTGCCGAAGCGCTTGAGGAGCGCTCGCTTTCGCGCCGGCCCGACGCCGGCCACATCGTCCAGCTCGCTGCGCAGCGCACGCTTGCCCCGCACCTGACGGTGGTACGTGATGGCGAAGCGATGCGCCTCGTCGCGAATCCGCTGCACGAGGTATAGCGCCTGCGACCGACGGTCGAGCACAACCGGCGCGCTGCGACCCGGCAGGTACAGCTCCTCGAACCGCTTCGCCAGGCCGGCGAGCGGCACGTCCCGCATATCCAGCTCCTCCATGACGCCCACGGCCGCCGACAGCTGCCCCTTGCCGCCGTCGACGATCACGAGGTCCGGCAACGCCCAGGCGGCCTCGCGCGGCCCCTGCGAGCCGGCGTCGACTGGACCGTCCTCCGGCGCCGCGTCCTGCGGCTCGTCGCCCGGCCCGTCGCCCTCCGGCGCCTCGTCGGCGCCCACCGCGGCGAGCGACAGGGCGCCGGTCCGTGCGCGCAGTTCCGCGGCTCGGCGGAATCGGCGCCGCAGCACCTCCGCCATCATGCGGAAGTCGTCGGGCGTGTCGCCGGAGCGGATCCGGAAGCGGCGGTACTCGCGCGGCTCGGGGCGGCCGTTCACGACCACCACCATGCTGCCGACGGCGCTCGTGCCCTGGATGTTGCTCATGTCGTAGCACTCGATCCGCTCCGGCGGCCGCTCCAGCTCGAGCGCGGCGGCGAGATCGGTGAGCGCCTCGTCGCGCAGCCCCTCGTCGGCGAGCCACTCGGCCCGCTCGCGCGACAGGGCCTCGATGGCGTTCTGGGTCGCGAGGGCGACGAGGCGCTTCTTCTCCCCGCGCTGCGGGAGGCTCACCGTGACGCGCGTCCCGCGGCGATCGGAGAGGAACGCGGCCAGGTCATCGGTCTGGGCCGGCTCGATCGGCACGAGAACGTCCCGCGGCGGACGCTCGACCGCCGCGTAGTACTGCTGCAGGAACGAGGACAGCACCTCACCATCGGTCACCTCGGGCGGTGCGCCCTCGGCGATGAAGTGCTCGCGGCCGATCATCTTGCCGTTGCGGATGACGAGCACCTGGAAGCCAGCCTCCGCCTCCTCGCGCGCCATGCCGATGACGTCCTGCTCGGCGCGGCTGTAGGCGGACACCTTCTGCTGCTCGATGGTCCGCTCCACAGCCCGCAGCTTGTCGCGGGTCGCTGCCGCCTGCTCGAAGCGGAGCGCCTCGCTGTGCTGGGCCATCTCCGCCTGGAGGTCCGCCGCGACGCCCTCCTGCTTCCCCTCCAGGAAATCGACGATGCGGTCGATGGTGGCGCGGTACGCCGCCTTCTCGATGGCCTGGATGCACGGGCCCTGGCAGCGGTTGATGTAGTAGAGGAGGCAGGGACGCTCGAGCACCCGCTTCCCGTCCGGGATATCGAGGTTGCAGGTGCGGAACGGGAAGATCTTGCGAAGCAGCTTCAGC
>JBBRWZ010000084.1:0-8465 GCA_038248895.1 Candidatus Limnocylindria bacterium
CGCCACCGGCGCCGTTGAAGATGGCGACCATCTGCGGCATCGCGGTCATGGGGACGCGCTTGGCGCCGAGGAAGCCGGCCACCGCGCCGATGACGCCGCCGACGACGATGATCCACCACATGTCGGGGATGCCGAACTGGCCGTCGCGGACGAAGAACGTCCACGCCACGATGAGTGCCATGCCGGCCGCGCCGAGCTGGTTGCCGGTCCGCGCCGTGCGCGGGCTGGCCAGGAACTTCAGCGCCAGGATGAAGGTGACCGCGGAGAGCAGCCAGACGAGATGGGTCAGGACGTCGAGCGTGTCCATCTACCGATCACCCGGCCGCTTCTTGAACATCTCGAGCATGCGGTCGGTGACGACGAAGCCGCCGACGACGTTGATGGTGCCGAGGATGACGCCGATCAGCGCCAGCACGATCGCCACCGGACCGTCGGCCGTCGCCGCGACGAGCATCGCGCCCACGATGATGACGCCGTGCACCGCGTTCGCGCCGCTCATGAGCGGGGTGTGGAGCATCGTCGGCACCTTCGACACCACCTCGTAGCCGATGAACGCGGCGAGGACGAGGATGAAGAGCGCGGACAGCAGCTCGAAGGCGGAGAGCTCCACCTAGGCCTCCTTCGTGTCGCTGGCGGACGCGGCGGCGTCCGCATCGGTCTGGCTGGGCGCATCGGACTGGACCGATGGCGGGGCGGGCTCGATGCCCAGCGCCTTCGCGGTCGGCTCGTGGACGACCTTGCCGTCATGGGTGATGGTGGCGCCACGCGTGATCTCGTCGTCGAAGTCGAGCGTCAGCGTGCCGTCGTGGACGAGATGCTTCACCAGCGTCTGAATGTTCTTGGCATACATCTGCGTGGCGCTGCCGGGCATGGTGGCCGGCAGGTTGGTGAGGCCGATGATTCGCACGCCGTGCTTCACGACCTCCTTGCCCGCCTCGGTACCCTCCACGTTGCCGCCCATCTCGGCCGCCATGTCGACGATGACGCTGCCCGGCTTCATGCTGGCCACCATCTCGTCGGTAACGAGCTTCGGCGCGGGGCGGCCCGGGATGAGCGCGGTGGTGATGATGAAGTCCGCCTCTTTCACGCGGTCCGCGATGAGCTCGGCCTGGCGGCGCTTGTAGTCGTCGCTCATCTCCGTGGCGTAGCCGCCGGCCGTCTCCGCCTTCGCCTTCTCCTCGTCGGTCATCTCGACCTCGATGAAGGTGCCGCCCAGGCTCTGCACCTGCTCCTTGACGACCGGCCGCACGTCGGTCGCCTCGACAACGGCGCCGAGGCGTCGCGCGGTGCCGATCGCCATCAGGCCGGCCACGCCGGCGCCCATCACGATCCCGCGCGCCGGGCGGACGGTGCCGGCCGCGGTGGTGAGCAGCGGCATGAACTTCGGCAGCCGCTCGGCGGCGATGAGGACCGCCTTGTAGCCACCGACGGTCGCCTGCGAGCTCAGCGTATCCATGCTCTGTGCGCGGGTGATGCGCGGGATGGCATCCATGCTGATGGCGGTCACGCCCTCGTCGGCGAGACGCTGGGCGAGCTTCGGGTTGGCGAGCGTCCCGAGCGTACCGATGAGGACGGTCGCCCTGCGGAGCATCCGACTCTCCTCGTCGGAGGGACGGCCGACGCGCAGCACCATCTCGGCGGCGGAGTAGAGCGCGGCGGCGTCCGGCACGATCTCGGCACCGGCCTCGCGATACGCGTCGTCGAGGAGCGAGGACGCATCGCCGGCACCGGATTGGACGAGCACCTGGTTCCCGTCGTCGACCATCGCCTTGACGGACTGGGGGGTGGCGGCGACCCGGGTCTCACCCTCGGCCGTCTCGCGCGGAACACCGATCTTCATGGCGTGTCGATTTCCGTGTGGGGGATGCACAGCAGTCGAACCGGCGCAGCACAGCAGACCGGCGCAGGCGGTTCGGGATTCAAAGTGTAGCAGAGGAGCGCTTCGGATCTGCGGCTTGGCCTCGGAAGGCCCGGGCATGCGCGTGGTGGCATCTAACGGCCATCGGGCGGCCCGATGGTGGCCGATCCATGTTGCCGGCGACATCAGTCGGGCAGCCGGCGAGGCATGATCGGTTCTGGGTGGCCGTTAGATGTCCAACAGCGCATGCGGTCGCGGTGGCGCCTCGAGGTCGCGGTCGCGCATGAGGTCGCGGTCGCGCATGCGGTCGCGGTCGCGCATGCGGTCGCGGTGGCGTCTCGAGGTCGCGGTGGTGGTCCCAGAGCCAGCCGGTTCAATCGCGTGAGCGAGACACGCGCCGCGGTCCAGGACACGGGGGCAGGGCGCCGTGCGCTTGGTCGCCGGTCCGTCCCCGCCACGTGGGGTGCGCTAGGCTGGGGGTGCTGCCATGAGCCTCGTCGTCGATTCCATCACGAAGCGCTTTGGTGCCGTCACGGCACTCGACGCGGTGAGCTTCACCGCGGAGCCGGGCCGCATCTTCGGCCTGCTCGGCGCCAACGGCGCCGGCAAGACGACGAGCATGCGCATCATCCTCGACATCCTGCGCGCCGATGCCGGCTCGGTGACGTGGCAGGGGCGAAGCAACCGGGAGCTGCCACGCCAGACGTGGGGCTACCTGCCAGAGGAGCGCGGTCTCTACACCAAGATGCGCGTCATCGACGTGCTGCGCTTCTTCGCCGCGCTGTATGGGGTCCCGGAGCGCATCGCGACCCAACGCGTCGAGGAGTGGCTGGATCGGTTCCGCGTACCCGACTACCGGGACCGGAAGATCGAGGAGCTGTCCAAGGGCAACCAGCAGAAGGTCCAGTTCATCGCCGCGGTCCTGCACGACCCCGAGGTGCTGATCATGGACGAGCCGTTCAGCGGCCTCGACCCGATCAACGTGGGGCTGCTGCGCGAGGCGTTCCTGGCGATGCGCGACGCGGGCAAGGCGCTCATCTTCAGCACCCACCAGATGGAGACGGTGGAGGAGCTCTGCGAGTCGATCGCGATCGTGGATCGCGGCCAGGTGGTCGTGAGCGGATCGGTGCGCGACGTGAAGCGCGGGATGGGACGTCGCGTGGTCCGGCTGGCGTTCGAAGACGGCGAACGGACCGATGGCTGGGCTGCAGCCGCCGACGCCGGCTGGGTCACCGACCTACCCGGCGTGCGGCTCACGCGGCGCGGAATCGACGTGAGCGATTTCGCCGTCGAGGGCAACGCGGATCCAGGACGCATCCTCGACGCGGCACTCGCCCACCACGTGCGGGTGACCCACTTCGAGATCGCCGACCCGAGCCTCGAGGAGGTCTTCATCGAGCACGTCGGGCGGCGCGCCGACGATTCCCACGAGCACCACCTCGCCCCGACCGCGGCGGGCGGCAGAGTGGACCGATGAGCGGCATCTTCCCCAACGCGTGGCACGTTGCTCGCCGCGAGTATCTCGTCCGGGTGCGAAGTCGCACGTTCGTGCTGCTGACGGTGCTGCTCGCGATCATCGGCTTTGCGCTGACGCTGGCGCCGGTGGCGCTCCGCGCGATCGGTGCGGACCGGCCGCTGCGCGTGGCCGTCTCGATCGAGGCGAGCGACCTCGGCAGCGACTCGCTGGCCCTCCTCGGGGCCGCCGTGAACGGGACCATCGCCCCCGGTGGGAATGCCCGCGTGGAGCTGACGCGAACCGATGACGTGGCGTCGGCCGCGGCGAGCGTGCGCGACGGGGACCTCGACGGGCTGTTGACGGTGCGACGCGCCGGCGACGGAACGCTCGACTTCGACTACCTGACCGATGCCTCGGCCACGAGCCCGGCCACGGCCACGATCCGCCAGGCAGCAACCGCGCTGACGGTCGACGACCGCCTCGGGACGGCTGGCATCGACCCCGCCGATCGGTCCCAGATCTTCGCGCCTCCCAGCTTCGCCTCCCGCTCCACCGACCCCGATGCCGAATCGGGTCGCGACCGCATCGACACGGTCACGCAGTCATCGCTCGCCACTGTCCTGGTGGTCCTGATCTTCATGGCGATCCTGACCTACGGGAACTGGGTGGCGGGCTCGGTGGCGGAGGAGAAGAGCAACCGGGTGATGGAGCTCCTCATCACCGCCGCGACGCCCCGCCAGCTGCTGGTCGGAAAGGTGCTCGGTTCCGGAGGTGCGGGACTGACCCAGTACGCGGCCCTGTTGGCGACCGGGCTCGCCGGCCTGCTGCTGCAGGACCGGATTGGCCGCGCGTTCTTTGGTGACGCGGCAGCGGACGCCAGCGGCTCGTTCGGCCTGAGCGTGCCGCTGCTGCTCGTCTTCGGCGCCTGCTTCCTCGGCGGCTTCCTGGTCTACGCGGCGCTCTACGCCGCGGCCGGCTCCCTCGTCAGCCGCGCGGAAGAGGTGCAGCAGGTCTCGGGCCCGATCATCGTCCTCGCCATGATCGGCTATTTCTCCGCCATCTTCGGTGCCACCACCAGTCCCGATGCGGTGTGGGTCGCCGTCCTCTCGTACGTGCCGCTGTTCGCTCCATACCTGCTCCCGCTGCGAATGGCCTATGACGCGATCAGCCCGCTGGAGCTGGCATTGGGACTGGTTGCCCTCGCCGCCGGGGCGGTGGTCGCGCTCTGGTTCGCGTCGCGGATCTACGCCGCCGGCGTCCTCCTCTACGGGCAGCGGCCGGGGCTGCGGACGATCTGGAAGGCGGCGCGAGCCGGGCGGTAACCGTCGGGGGGTAGCCGGCGCGGGGGGTAGCCGGCGCGGGGGGTAACAGCCCGCCGGCCAGCGAATGGCCCATTGGTCGGGTCGAGCGCCCAACAGCGCGGCCGTACAATGCCGCCCCCATGGCCCACCTGGCACGCGAGATCGAACCCACGCCGGAGCACGCTCCGGACGCCCCGCGCTACCTGAACCGCGAGCTGTCGTGGATCGACTTCAACGAGCGCGTGCTGGCGCTCGCCGAGGATCCGCAGGCACCGCTCCTCGAGCGCGCCAAATTCCTCGCCATCTTCGCGGGCAACCTCGACGAGTTCTTCCAGGTGCGCGTCGCCGGGCTGCTGCGCCAGGAAGCGGCCGGCGTCGCGGTGCGCTCCGAGGACGGGCTCACCGCTTCGGAGCAGCTGGCACGGATCGCGGATCGCGTCACTGACCTCGCTGAGCGACACGCGCTCCTGTTCGGCCGTTCCGTGCGGCCGCGCCTCGCTCGGGCGGGCATCCGCCTGACGCGGTGGCGGCAGCTCACGCCCGAGCTGCAGCGCGAGCTGCGCGACGTCTTCGTCGAGCGCGTCTTTCCCGTCCTCACGCCGCTGGCGGTGGATCCGGTCCATCCGTTCCCCTACATCTCGAACCTCTCGCTCAACCTGGCGGTGATGCTGCGCGACCCCGGGACGGAGCAGCGCCACTTCGCCCGCATCAAGGTGCCACCGCTCCTGCCCCGTTTCCTCGCCAGCAGTGACGGCGAGGTGCGCGTCACCCTGGAGGACGTGATCGCTGCGAACCTGGGGCTTCTCTTTCCCGGGCTGACGGTGCTCGAGCAGCATGCGTTCCGGGTGACGCGCAACAGCGACTTCGAGCTGGACGACGACGAGGCTGACGACCTCCTCGAGGCCCTGGAAGAGGAGCTGAGCCGGCGGCGCATCTCCCCGGCGGTGCGGCTTGAAGTCGAGCGACGGATGAGCTCCGAGGTGCTGTCGCTCCTCGTGCGTGAGCTCCAGATCACCGAGCGCGAGGTGTATCGGCTGCCCGGGCCGCTCGGGCTGGCCGATCTGTGGCAGCTGCATGCCGAGGACCATCCGGACCTCAAGGACCGTCCGTTCACGCCGGTCACGCCGGCGCTCGAGGTCGACGAGTCGGGCGCCACCGACCTCTTCGCCACGCTCCGGCGACGAGATCTGCTGGTGCACCATCCGTATGACTCGTTTGCGACCACCGCCCAGGCCTTCATCGAGCAGGCCGCCGCCGATCCGCAGGTCCTCGCCATCAAGCAGACCCTGTATCGGACCTCCGGCGAGAGCCCCATCGTGGATGCATTGGTGAGTGCCGCGGCCGCCGGCAAGCAGGTCGTGGTGCTCGTCGAGATCAAGGCTCGGTTCGACGAGCAGAACAACATCGCCTGGGCGCGGAAGCTGGAGCAGGCGGGCTGTCACGTGGTCTATGGCCTGGTCGGGCTGAAGACGCATTGCAAGCTGTGCCTCGTCGTCCGCAACGAGGCGGGCGCCCTGCGTCGCTACGTTCACGTGGGGACGGGCAATTACAACCCCGCCACTGCGCGCGTCTACGAGGACGTTGGCCTGCTGACCGCCAATCCGCAGCTCGGCGAGGATGTGAGCCACCTGTTCAACCTGCTCACCGGGTACTCGCGCGGTTCTGATTACGACTCGATCATCGTCGCGCCACTCAACCTGCGGCGCCGGATGCTGGAGATGATCGATGGGGAGAGCCGCCGGGCCCGCGACGGCCACCGGGCGCAAATCGTCATGAAGCTCAACAGCCTCGTCGACGAGCGCATCATCGATGCCCTCTACGAGGCGTCGCAGGCGGGAGTGCGGATCGACCTCGTGGTGCGTGGCATCTGCAGCCTGCGCCCAGGCGTCCCGGGCCTATCGGAGACGATCCACGTCCGCAGCATCCTGGGTCGCTTTCTCGAGCACTCGCGCATCTACCTCTTCGGTGCCGACCAGCCGGAGATCTGGATCGGCAGCCCCGACCTGATGCACCGCAACCTCGACCGCCGCGTGGAGGCGGTGGTGCGCGTCGACGATGCCACCGCCCGCGAGCGCTTGCGGGTGATCCTCGCGCTGGCCCTGGCCGACACCGTCGGGGCGTGGACGCTCGACGGCGACGGCGACTGGACCGCCGTCGATCCGGGCCCCGACCCGGTGAGCCTGCAGGGGACGCTGCTCGAGCGGGCGCGTGGCTGACGGCGAGAACACCACGAGCGGCAGCCGCGTGGCGCGCGAGCGGGAGCGGAAATTCGCGGTGCACGGGCGGTTCGAGCCGCCCGACATCGGTGACATCAAGGGCATCGGCGGGTTCGAAGAGGTCGCGAGCCTGACCCTGCGAGCCGTCTACTACGACACCGATGACCTCCGGCTGGCGCGCCATGGCGCGACCCTGCGCCACCGCAGCGGGGAGCCGGGCGGGGCGCGCTGGACGGTGAAGCTGCCGAGCGTCGGCGCCGACGGTGGCGATGCGTTCCTCGATCGGACGGAGATCGAGATGCGCGGGCCGGCATCGCGCATCCCCGCGGAGGCGGCCGAGCTGCTCCTGGCGGTGACGCGTGGCGCCGAGCTCGGCCCGGTCTCCGACCTGCGGACGCGTCGCCGTCGTTGGCTGGTGCGGAATCCAGACGGAGCGCCCGCGGCGGAGCTCGTCCAGGACGAGGTATCGGTGATGAGCGGCCGCAAGATCGTCTCACGGTTCCGCGAGCTCGAGCTGGAGCAGATCAACCTCGCCGCTGGCCGGCTCGCAAGCATCGCCGACCAGCTGCGGGCGGCAGGCGCCGTCGACGCGGAGCCGATCCCGAAGGTCGTGCGGGCACTCGGCACCCGCGCCACAGCCGCCCCCGATCTCGTCATGTTGCGGGGCGACGACGGCAACCGGAGCGCCGGCGACCTCGTTCGGGCGACGCTGCGTGCCGATGTCGCCGGCGTGGTCGGCCATCATGCGGGGACGCTCCTCGGCGAGACGGAGTCGCTGCACCAGATGCGCGTGGCGACGCGGCGACTGCGCAGCGACCTGCGCACGTTCGAGCCGCTGACAGTCGGGGGCTGGGCGGCGGAGCTGCGCGCGCGACTGGAGCCGCTGGCGAGCGCCCTGGGCGCCGTGCGCGACGCCGACGTGCTCGATGCGGCGCTCGCCGGCACGCAGCTCGAGCCTCCGGCCGACATCGCGGCGGTGCGGGACGCGCTGGAAGCCGAAGCGGCGGGGCCACGCAGCCGCCTCCGGGCGCTGCTCACCGGCGACGCCTACGTGGCGCTCCTCGACGCCCTGGTCGCCGCGACAAGCCAGCCACGGCTCCGCCGCCATGCGGACGGCGACGCCGCGACGGTCCTGCCCCCGCTGCTGACCCGCGCCTCGGGGCTCGCCCGCAAGGGGACGGACGTCGCGGATGCGGACGCCGACGACGCGGATCTCCATCGCCTCCGGATCGCCGCCAAACGCGGGCGCTATGCGGCGGAGGCGATCGCCCCTGCCCTCCGCGGCGGGCTCGCGAAGGACGCGATGCGCGTGGCGCGGCGGCTGCGCCGCCTGCAGGGCGAGCTCGGTGAGCTGCAGGACAGCGTGGTGGCGCGCGACCGGCTCGGCGCCCTGGTCGCCGACGGTCCGGTCGATGGACGCCTGGCGGTCACGGTCGGTCGCCTCGTCGAACGTGAGGTGTGCCGGGGCGCCGCCGCACGGATAGCAGCCGCCCGGCGCATCTGCCGTGCGCGGACCGCCCTCCGCCGCTGGCGGCGACGCGCCGCCTGATCTGCACCGCTGGCGCACACTGGCGCCCTCATGAGTTCGATTCGTGCCGCCGGCGGGGTGCTCTGGCGCCGGTCCACCGCCACCA
>JBBRWZ010000085.1:0-8262 GCA_038248895.1 Candidatus Limnocylindria bacterium
GGTCACGAGCAGGTTGCCGGCCGCGCGAGCCTCGGCCACGTCCCCGGTGCGGGCGCTGCCCACGCCACGCAGCCCGACCTGGACGATGCGACCGACATGGCCCATCTCGGCGGCGCGCCGCATCGGCGACGAATACCCGTCCCGTACGCCGGCCACCTCATCCCGGAAGTCGAGGTGCGCGTCAACCTGGAGGATGGTGAGCCGGTCGCCGCCATCGAGGGCGCGGAGTACCGGGATCGGGACCGAGTCGTCTCCGCCGAGCACGATCGGTACGCTGCCGGCGACGACGATGCGGCGGATCGCCGCCTCGGTGCGTCGCGCATTGCCGGCGCCATCTCCCTGCTCGCCCTCGACGTCACCCGCATCCACGACGCGGAACCCGGAGCCGGGCGGCAGCATCGGTCCGTCAATGTCGAAGTCGTGATGGTCGACGAAACGCGCGAGGCGTACCGACCGGGCACGGATCGCGGCCGGCGCGGCGGCACAGCCCGCGGTGAGACCGGGGAACGGGTACGCGACGCCGTGCGGCACGCCGATGATCGTCGCGTCGGCGGGGCTCCCGGCCGGCTCGCGCGGCAGCCCGAGGAACGTCGGTGCGGTCACCCGGCGGCGCCGCGACAGGCAGCACAGCGCCCGGTGAGCGTCAGGTGCGAGACGTCGACGGCGAAGGCGCGCGACTGCTCGAAGGCGGCCAGTACCGCGGCCGCCTCGTCCGGCGCGACCTCCCAGCTGGCACCGCACGACGCGCAGTGCAGGTGGCCATGCTCCGGCTCCGCGCCGACGTGGAACTCCTCGCGGCCGTCGGGCGCGTGGCCGTGGCGCAGGAAGCCGATCTCCTCGAGGACGTCGATGGTGCGGTAGACGGTCGACGGGATCGTCGCCGGGTCCCGATCGCGACAGCGCTCCACGAGCTCCGCGCCCGTGACGTGGCCGCGGGTGCGCTGCAGCACCTCGATGACGTTCCGCCGCTGAGGCGTCCAGCGCAGGCCGCGGGCGCGCAGCTCCTCACGGACGTGGGCGAGGTCGGTGCTCGCCGGTGATGCCGATGCCGATGCCGATGCCGATGCCGATGATCCAGATTCGTTCATCGCTCGTAGTATAGGTGCGTTGCTATTGCAACTGCTTGCAATAGTCCGCGTGGCCACGTACGCTGATCGCCTCACCAGGAGCCCCGCCACCGATGTCCCAGCTGCTCGCCCTCGCCGGATTCGGCTTTCTGCTGGGCATGCGCCACGCCACCGATGCGGACCACGTCATCGCGGTGACCACGATCCTGACACGCAGCCGTCGTTTCGTGCACGGAACGCTTATCGGGGCGCTGTGGGGGCTTGGGCACACGATCACCGTGGCCATCGTGGGCGTCCTGATCATCGCGTTCAAGGTGGTCATTCCCCCGCCGGTGGGCCTGGCGATGGAATTCGCCGTGGCGGTGATGCTCATCCTGTTGGGCATCCTCAACCTCACCGGCGTGATGCGCGCCGTCACGGAGCGCTTCACGCCGCCGGCCCCACTCCACGGGCACGCGCATCAGCACCTGCATGCGCACGAAGCCGCGGACGAGCCCCACCCCCACGGCCACGCTCACCTGCACGGCCACGGGTCGAATCCGCGGCTGGAGACGGGCCTCCTGGCGACATTCGGCTGGTATCAGCTCGCGCGACCGGTCGCTGTCGGTCTCGTCCACGGACTGGCCGGCAGCGCCGCCGTCGCGCTGCTGGTGCTCTCCACCATCACCGATACCGGCTCGGCGCTCATCTACCTGCTCATCTTCTGCCTCGGCGTTTCGGCCGGAATGGCGCTCCTCACGTCGGTCATCGGCCTGCCGTTCCTCATGAGCCGGGCGAAGTCGGAGCGCATCAACCGCTGGCTGACCCTCGGCTCCGGGGTGCTGTCGCTCGCCTTCGGCCTCTTCCTCGCCTACCAGATCGGCATCGTGGACGGGCTCTTCACCGGTCACTTTCAGTGGAACCCGGCGTAGCGATCGCTCCCGACCCTACTTCGTTTCACCGGGTGGAGGTATCGGCGCCTGAGCGCCGCCCGAGGACGGCTCCGCGGCCGAAATGCGCACCGGGTGGAACGGTTGGCGCCCCGGCGGCGCCGCCACCCCGGCTGCGGTGCCGATACCTCCGTCGGGTGGATCGCCGCCCCCGCTGGCTCGCCCCGAGCCTGCACCCATGAATCGCCGGTTTGACGCCGGACTGCTGCCCGGGGCGATGCGTCGCCGATTGATCAGTGTGCCGGGCGCCTGAGCGGCACCCCAGCCCCCGTCAGGCGTCAGCCGGACCGATGAATCGAACAGGCGACGCCGCAGGGACCCCCCGGGCGTCAAACCAGCGATTCATCGGGTGGGCGGGACGCGTGGTGCCGTGCGGGACGGACCAACGTGCGATCCTTGAGCGCTGTCCGCTCTCCCCGCGCCACGCGCGCTCCCGGTGCTCCCGTGCTGCCCGCGCTCACCGTGCTGCCCGCGCTGCCCGTGCTCACCGCGCTTGATGCGAGGGGCGACGAAGGGATGGCGTGGGACGGGGGGCGGGTGGCCCACGGACGCTCTCTCGCGCACATGCGGCCCAAGGAGGCCGAAACATGTGTGGTGTAATCGCTCGAGAGTCAGACCGATGAGAGCGAGAGCAACCGCCATGGCGACCGAGACCCAGCACGGAACGATGACCGGCGACGAGATGGTCGCCCTCACCAAGCAGCACACCCTCTTCGAGTGGAGCGCGCAGTCGAAGGTGGACCCGATCCCCGTCGCCGGTGCGAAGGGCAGCTATTTCTGGACCCCGGAGGGGAAGCGCTACCTCGACTTCAACAGCCAGCTGATGTGCACCAACATCGGCCACGGGCACCCGACCGTGGTGGCGGCGATCCAGGCCCAGGCGGAGCAGCTCGCCTACGCCAACCCGTTCATGGCCACCGAGCCGCGGGCACGGCTGGGGCAGAAGCTGGCCGAGATCACGCCGGGCGACATCGACACGTTCTTCTTCACCAACGGCGGCGCCGAGGCCAACGAGAACGCGATCAAGATTGCGCGCTTCTACACCGGCCGCCACAAGATCCTGGCTCGCTACCGCAGCTACCACGGCGGCACGTACGGGGCGATGACGCTCACCGGCGACCCGCGCCGCTGGGCGAACGAGCCCGGCATCCCGGGTGTCGTCCGCGTCACCGACCCGTATCACGGCATTCAGCGCGGGTGGGACTCCGCGGACGAGGCGCTCGCCCATCTGGAGGAGGTGATCCAGCTCGAGGGCCCACAGACGATCGCCGCCTTCATCCTCGAGACGGTCACCGGCACGAACGGGATCCTCGTCCCGCCGGACGGCTACCTCGAGGGCGTTCGCGCGCTGTGCGACCGATACGGGATCCTCATGATCGCCGACGAGGTGATGGCCGGCTTCGGCCGCACCGGAAAGTGGTTCGCAATCGACCACTGGGGCGTGGTGCCCGACCTCATCACCATGGCCAAGGGCCTCACCAGCGCCTATGTCCAGCTCGGCGCGGTGGGGATGCGCCACGACATTGCGCAGCACTTCCGCGACAACGTCTTCTACGGCGGCCTCACCTACAACTCGCACCCACTCGGCTGCGCCACAGCGCTGGCGACGATCCAGGTGTACGAGGAGGAGGGGCTCATCGAGCGCGCCGCGCAGCTCGGCGAGGTCATGACCGGTCACCTCGACCGGCTGGCGGAGCGCCACCCGAGCGTCGGTGCGGTGCGCAACATCGGCCTGTTCGGGATCGTGGAGCTGGTGCGCGACCGCGAGACGATGGAGCCGATGGCGCCGTTCAACGGCACCTCCGACGAGATGGTGGCGCTCGGGAAGCGCTTCCGCGAGGAGGGCCTCTACACCTTCGTGCGCTGGAACTACTTCTTCACCAACCCGCCGCTCACGGTCTCGGAGGAGGAGATGGCGGAGGGCTTCGCGATCATCGACCGGGCGCTCGAACTGACCGATGCGGCCATCGGCTGATCGCCGCGGCGCGCTGCGGCTCGTCGCGGCGGTTGGCTTCCTGGCGCTCGTCGTCGTGGCGTGGGAGGGGCTGAAGTTCGTGGCCGGCGACCCGTGGCGGCTCGGCGCGTGGGAGTGGCGGCCGCCGCTCGACGTGAAGATCGCGAGCGACCTCAACCTGCCGAACGTCTGGGACATCGTGGGCGCGCTGGCGGCGCCGGTGCAGCGCAACCAGGACGAAACGCTCGCCGGCTTCCTCGTCGGTGCCGCCTTCTACACCTGGCGGGAGGCTGCCATCGGGTTCGCCGCCGGCGCGCTGCTGGGGGTGGCGCTGGCCGCCCTCTTCGTCCACGCGCCGCTCGTCGAGCGTGCCTTCGTGCCGTACGTCATCGCCAGCCAGACGATCCCCATCGTGGCGCTGGCGCCGATGATCGTATTCGCCTTCGGCCAGGACGTGACGAGCGTGGTCATCATCGCCACGTACCTCACCTTCTTCCCGGTGACGATCGCCATGATCCGCGGCCTCCGCTCGCCCGATCCGCGCGCGTTGGAGCTGATGCGCTCGTTCGCCGCCTCGCGCCGCGCCATCTTCTGGAAGCTGCGCCTCCCCGCCTCCGCGCCGTACCTCTTCACCGCCCTCAAGATCAGCGCCACCGCCAGCATCGTGGGCGCGATCATCGGCGAGGGGCCGGGCGGCATCCGCTTCGGCCTGGGTCGGGCGATCATCAACTTCAACAACCAGTACATCTCCGGGCCGGAGAAGCTGTGGGCCGCGATCGTGGTGGCGGCGCTGCTGGGCATCGCCTTCTTCGGCCTGGTGCGGCTGGCCGAGCACCTCGCCCTGCGCGGACGAGCGGCGGTGGCGGCGTGAGCGATGAGATCGGCGCCGCCGGGCATTCGGCCGGCGATGCGGTCGTCAGCATCCGCGGCGTCGACAAGGTCTTCGGCGACGGCGACGGGGCCACGACGGCGCTGCTGGGCATCGACCTCGAGATCCGGCGCGGCGAGTTCGTCAGCCTCATCGGTCCATCCGGCTGCGGCAAGAGCACGCTGCTGCGGGTGATCGGCGACCTCATCGGTCCGAGCGCCGGATCGGTCGATGTGAACGGCAAGGCAGCGCACCAGGCGCGGCTGGGGCGCGAGTACGGGATGGTCTTCCAGGCGCCGGTCCTCTTCGACTGGCGCAGCGTGGAGGAGAACGTGCGGCTGCCGCTCGAGCTGCTCGGCCTGCCCCGGTCGGAGCAGTCGGCGCGTGCCGCGCAGATGCTGCGCCTGGTGGAGCTCGGCGACTTCGCTCGGCACCATCCACCGCAGCTCTCCGGTGGGATGCAGCAGCGGGTCGCGATCGCCCGCGCGCTGGCCCTCCAGCCCGCGATCCTGCTCATGGACGAGCCGTTCGGCGCGCTCGACGAGATGACCCGCGAGCGGATGAACTCCGAGGTGCTGCGGATCTGGGAGCAGACCGGCACCACCGTCGTCTTCGTCACCCATTCGATCCCCGAGGCCGTCTTCCTCTCGTCGCGGGTCGTGGTGATGAGCCCGCGTCCCGGGCGCATCACGCGGCTCATCGATGTCGACCTGGCGCGGCCGCGCAACGAGCTGACGCGCGAGGAGCGGCGCTACTTCGAGCTCGTGACACAGGTGCGCGAGGCACTGCGCGGCGGAGGCAACCCCGGTGAGCCCGCGACCGGGTCGTCCGCCGAGCGCCTCGCCGCCGAGGGCGGGGTCGGCTAGGCGCCACCAGACCGATGCGCATCACCGCCGTCCACCTCCGCCAGCTCCTGCCGCCACTGCTCGTCTTCGTGGTTGGCGTCGCGGCGTGGGAGGTGCTGACGCGCCTCTCCAACATTCGCGCCTTCATCCTCCCCCCGCCGTCCGCCATCGCCGTCGCGTTGGTGGAGAACTGGTCCGGTGGCCGCTGGCCGCTGCTGCCGTCCGCCCTGGCAACCCTGCTCGAGGCCGCCGGTGGCCTCGTGATCGGGACGCTCGCCGGTGTCGCCGTCGCGTTCGGCGTGTCGCGCTGGATGACGGTACGCGACGCCATCCTGCCGGTGGCCGTGGCCGCCAACGCCATCCCGATCATCGCTGTCGCACCGATCTTCAACAACTGGTTTGGCGTGCTCAACCCGGTGAGCAAGATGATGGTGGCGGCGCTCCTCGTCTTCTTCCCGATCATGATCAACGTCACGCGCGGCCTCTCCGAGGTCGAGCCGTCGGCGGTGGAGCTGATGCGCTCCTATGCCGCCTCGGAGTGGACGGTGCTGCGCAAGCTGCGAATCCCCAACGCGCTGCCCTTCTTCCTCACGGCACTCAAGGTCGCGACCACCCTGGCGCTCATCGGCGCCGTCGTCGGCGAGTATTTCGGCGGCTCCTCCACCGTCCTCGGCCGCGTCGTGGTGCAGTCCGCGGCGTCGCTCCGCTTCGACGTCACCTGGGCGGCCATCGTCCTGGCCTCGGTGGCGGGGATCCTCGCCTACCTCGGCGTGGTGGCGCTGGAGCGGCGGCTCATCCCATGGCACGCATCGGTTCGCGCCGAGCGCCCGGCATGATGCGGCCGGCCGCGCGCAGCTATGGCTGACCGGCGGAGCGCGCACTTCCCTACAATCCGCCAATTGAAACGGACCTGGCCGAGCACCAGGAGTCGAGGAGAGGGCACATGAAGCGATCACGAATCTGGTTGAGCGCGGCGACGAGCGTCGTCCTGCTGCTGTCGGCGTGCGGGAACGGCGGAGGCAGCTCGAGCGCCGCGAGTGCGAGTGCGAGCGCGAGCACCGGTGGGGAAGCGACGGCAGTTCGCCTGCAGCTGCAGTGGGCGCCGCAGGCACAGTTCGCCGGCTATTTCGCCGCCGCGGAGCAGGGCTACTACGACGCGCAGGGCCTCAACGTCGAGATCATCGACGGCGGACCCGACGTCATCCCGCAGCAGGTCGGTTCGGCCGATGACGGCCCCGAGTTCACCATCAGCTGGGTGCCGAAGGTCCTCGAGGCGCGCGAGCAGGGCTCGGACCTCGTCGACATCGCACAGGTCTTCCAGCGTTCCGGCACCCTGTCGGTGAGCTGGGCTGACTCGAACATCACAGCTCCGGCTGACTTCGCCGGCAAGAAGGTCGGCGCCTGGGACTTCGGAAACGAGTACGAAGTGACGGCCGCCGCCAAGCAGGCCGGCCTCACCGAGGGCACCGATTACGAGAAGGTCGTGCAGCCGTTCGACATGTCCCTCCTCCTCAACCGCGAGATCGACGTCGCCGAGGCGATGATCTACAACGAGTACGCCCAGGTGCTGGAGGCGGAGAACCCGGACACCGGCGACCTCTACCAGCCCAACGACCTCAACATCATCAACTACAACGACGTCGGCACCGCCATGCTCCAGGACGCCATCTTCGCCCGCGCGGGATGGCTGGCGCAGGACGGCAACGAGGACGTTGCGACCCGCTTCCTGCGGGCCAGCTTCCAGGGATGGATGTACTGCCGTGACAACCCTGATGGGTGCATCGAGTACACCGTCAACGCGGGCTCGACCCTCGGCGCCGGGCACCAGGCGTGGATGATGAACGAGATCAACCCGCTCATCTGGCCGTCCACGGATGGCATCGGCATCATGGACCCCGACCAGTGGCAGCAGACAGTCGGGATCAGCATGGATGCCGGGATCATCACCCAGGCGCCACCGGACGATGCCTACCGGACCGATCTCGCGGAGGCCGCCCACGACGGGATCGATGGCGACCTCAAGGGGAGCGACTTCCAGAAGGGCTCGGTGGAGGTGACGGCCGGCGGCAGCTGAGCCGGGCCTCGGCTCCACGGCACCGGCGAGGCCCCTCGGCGACGAGGGGCCTCGTCACGCCCCGAGTTGAGGTGGTCGCGGGGCCGCTGCGCGCGGTCGTGTGGCCCGGGCCCGCTGCCCGGGAAATGCACATCCGGACCGAGGAGCGCGTTCGTCCTCGGTCGCCCCCGAGTCACGTGCTCCAGATCTGTCCCAGACGACCGGCGACGGCCGCAAGAATCGGTCGGCATGGTCAGATTCAGGGCATCGCCGGGTGCCGGGTGCGGCTATGCCCCCGGCGTCGATACATCGCCAAACCATGTCCCGGGTATGCGCGGGGGCGCCGCATCGCCGATTGATGGATGGGCGTTGAGCGTGGCGCGGCCCGGCTGGGCGCAGCTCGCGCTCCGGCGTCGCCGATGAGTCGCCGGATCGTCGCCTGAGCCGGTCGGCGGGCGCCGCTTCGCCGATTGATCGGCGGGCGCGGCGCCTGGGCCACCGTACAGCGGGCCTCGTGCGCCAGCGGCGTCGATCAGTCGCCGCTAC
>JBBRWZ010000086.1:0-8211 GCA_038248895.1 Candidatus Limnocylindria bacterium
CAGGCGTACGGCGTGCTCGGGGACGAGCACCCGCAGCGGTCGGCGTGGCGCAGGGCGCGTCCCGCGTAAGGCACGCCAGGCGGCATCCGCGCCGGGGACGCCCAACGCCCGGGCATGACCGATGGCGCTCGGGTAGCGCGACGCTTCCCGTGGCAGCGCTGCCTCCGCACCGTCGCCATGGCGCCGGTACAGGTCGAACGCAGCGGCATAGAAGCGGCGGTCGTGGTGGCGCAGCCCACGGCGCCGCGCACGCAGCGGCGGCGTCAGCCAGTGAGCCAGCTCGTGCAGCAGCGTCTGCCGCGCATCGACGAGGTCGGTGCCGGCCACGATGCCGATCGACCCGGGTCCGTGACGCGTCACGCCCGATGACCGCTCGCGGTCGCGGCGGCTCCACCGCAGCCGCTCCGGCTCCCCGACCGTAGCCTCCGCACACACCTGCGCCACGAGCTCGAGGGCCCAGCGCGGGGTGGATGCCGATGCCTTCATCGGGCCATCACGTCATCCGCGCCGTGCCGCGAGGAGCCGGCCAACCTCGACGAGCCACGCATCGAGCCCCGGCTCGGGGTGGCGCTCCTCGTCGTACGTGAAGCCGACCATGTCGTCGCCATGCCGCCCGACGTACGCGGCCGGCGAGACACTCCCCCACGGGAAGGCACGCGCCGCGAGTGCGGCACGATCCGGCTCCATCGGCGGCCGTGAAGTCGGGCTTGGCCGTGCGGCGTCGTGGCGTCTCCGCCAGCGATCGGTCAGCCGGTCGAGGTCGTCGCGCCGCGTCACGCCGGCTCGGGCAGCGGCTCCGGGCGCGCCGCCGCCGCATCGGTCCCCGCGCCCTCGTAGATGCCCAGGCGGGTGATGAGCCGCTGGAGCCAGGCCGGTGCCCACCAGTTGGCGCGGCCCATGATCCGCATGAAGGCCGGGACGAGGATCCCGCGCACCACCGTCGCGTCCACGAGGACGGCCAGGGCCATGCTGAATCCGATCGCCTTGATGAAGGTCACGCCGGAGAGGCTGAAGGCCGCGAACACGGCGACCATGATGAGCGCCGCACCGGTGATGATGCCGCCGGTGATGCCGATTCCCTCCTCCACCGCCCGCCGGTTGTCGCCATGCGCCAGGTATCGCTCGCGGATGCGTGACAGCAGGAAGACCTCGTAGTCCATCGACAGGCCGAAGAGGATGGCAAACATGATGATCGGCAGCCACGCGGCGGTGGCGCCGGATGGCTCGAATCCGAGCAGCCCCGCGAGATGGCCCTGCTGGAAGATCCAGACCAGCGCGCCGAACGAGGCGGAGACGCTGAGGAGGCTCATGAGGACGGCCTTGAGGGGCAACAGCACCGATCCGAACGTCAGGAACAGCACGCCGGCGGTGACGGCCACCACGATGAGCACCGCCACCGGCACCGAGCTGCGGAAGCTGGTCATGAAGTCGCGGGACCGCGACGGCAGGCCGCCGGTGAGCGCCTGTGAGCCAGCCGGCGCTGGCACGGCACGCACCTCGTCGACGAGGTCGCGACCCGCCTCCGAGTCCGGCAGGAGGGACGAGAAGACGCGGATCTTGGTCGTGTCGCCGCCGATCCAGCCGGCCAGGTAGGCCCCGATCCCCGTCCCCGGCGCCGGGCGCTCATACGACGCGAGCAGCGCGGCGTACTCGCTCGCGGCGAGGCCGGGCGGCGGGTCGAGGACCGACTCGACATCGGTGACGCCGTCGAGGCCTTTCAGGTCGTCGACGTACATGGCGAGCTCCTCCTGGCGGCTGGCGGAGAGGCCGCCGTCGGCGGGAGCATCGGTTCCGTAGGTGAGCGCGATGGTGATGGGATCGGACTCACCTCCGGGGAACTCATTGGCGATGAGCTCGAACCCATCGCGCGCGGGAACGCGCGGAATGTCCTCCAGGTTCTGCCCGGTCGAGAGCTGGATGGCGAGGAACGGCGAGCCGGCGGCCAGCAGCAGGAGCAGCACCGGGGCGGCGATGAGCAGCGGGCGGCGCATGACGTTGGCGGCGATCCAGGCCCAGACGCCGCGGCCCTGCCGCGCGTCGGCGGCGCCCGGATCGGCTTCGACCAGGCGGAGGCGCCCCGGCAGCGGGATCCGGAGCCGATTCACGCGGGTGCCGAGGAGGCTGAGCACTGCCGGCAGCACGGTCAGCGCGTAGAAGAGCGTCGAGACGACGACCACCACCCCGCCGATCCCCATGCTCCGCAGCGCCGGCGCCTCGAACACCGTGAGCGACGACAGGCCGATCGCGACCGCGACGCCGGAGACAGCCACGGCCTTGCCGACACTGCCCATCATGCGCTCGACGGCGATCTCGACCGAATGGTGACGCAGCTCCTCACGAAAGCGGCTGACCATGAACAGCGAGTAATCGATGGCGAGCGCGAGGCCGATCATGCTGGCCAAGTTCGTCACGAAGATGCTCATCTCGGTCACACCGGCGAGCAGGCTGACGACCGAAAAGCCGGTGGCCAGGGCGAGGAGCGCGACGAGGAGCGGCAGCAGCGCCCCGATGACCGTGCCGAACACGACGAGGAGGATCAGGAGCGCGATCGGCAGGCTGATCGTCTCGGCCTGCACGAGGTCGTGCTCGATCTTGGCATTGAACTCGTGGTAGAGCTGCGGGACGCCGGTGACGTACATCGCGGCACCGTCCGGTGCCTGGAGCTGGTCAGCCAGGCGCGCTGCGTCCTCGACCGAGTTCTCCTCCGTATCGGTGAGCGTCACCACGGCCAGCGTCTTCGCGCCGTCGTTGCTGAGCAGCATCGGCGTGGGCGCATCCGCGTAGATCGTGATGCCGTCGACGGCCGCATCGTCGGCGATCGGCGCCAGCGTCGCCGCGACTTGCTCCTGGAACGATGACGAGGCGGCGTCTCCGGCCGGATCGACGAAGACGACGAGCATCGTCGTCGCCTGCGTGCCGAAACGGTCCGCGAGCAGCTCGGCCGCCTGCTGCTCCTGGGACCCGGCGATCACCCACCCACCCTGGATCAGCTTCCCGCCGGCGACGGCCGACCACGCCACGATGCCGACCATGAGCGCCAGCCCCACGAACGGCAGCGCCCAGCGAAACCGATAATCGAAGCGACCGATGGCGGCGAAGATGCCGGTCGGATGCGGCTCGCGGTCCGCCGGCGGCACGCGGCGCGATTCGGTCCGACGCGATTCGGCGCGCCGTGCCTCGTCGCCGGTGACGCGTCCACCGCGCGGCGGCGGCAGAGACGATGCCGGCAGGCCGGCCGGGGGCGTCGGGAGGCTCGGGTTCGCCGCGGCCGGCTCGTCGCCACCTGCGCGGCGTCGGATGGCCAGGCTCGCGGCGGCGGCCAGCAGCAAGCCAACGGCGGCCGCGGCCGCGCCGATCAGCGGACGACGCACGAAAATGAACCTGTATTCATCATGATGCGTCGCATGCTACGCTTGCTTGAGTTCCGCGTCAACGGAGCAGTGAACGCTCATTCAGCTACCGGAGGCGACAGATGCCACGTGCCACCGTCGCGCATGCGACGGAGATGCGGCAACGCATCCTCGACGGTGCGCACCGCGCGATGCAGGTCGGCGGGTACCGCGGCACGACCATGCCGGCCATCGCGGCGGAGGCGGACGTCAGTGTCGGCCTGCTCTATCGCTACTTCTCCGGGAAGCGCGAGCTCTACCTCGAGATGTGCGAGGCGGTCACCCAGTCGCAGCTGGACGAGCTGGCGGTGCGGATGTCCGAGATCGCGGACCCGCGCGCACGCCTCGGTGCGGCGATCGGGACCTTCGTCGACGGGTTGGAGCTGGAGCGCTGGGGCACCATCGTCACCAGTGGCTGGGCCGAGGCGGACGTCAACCCGGCCCTGCGCGACCTCCTGCGACGACGGTGCGACCAGATTCGGGCGTTCGCGGCGATGTTCCTGCGCGAGGCGGTCGCCCGCGGCGAGGTGGAGCCGGATGTGGATGTCGAGGACCTCAGCCTCGGCGCGGCGATGCTGATGGACGGGGTGATCGCCCACCAGGCCGAGGTAGGCGACCGGTTTGATCCGCAGCAGATCCAGCGGTCCATCACCGCCCTCATCGGTCGCACCCTGCGCCGCTGACGCAGGCCGGACGATTCATGCCTACCATCGGGGCATGAAGATCGGACTGATGCTGCCCATCGGCCAGCAGGAGCTGCTGGCCGGCCCCGACCGCTGGTCGCGCTTGCGCGACCTGGCCCTCGCCGCCGAGTCGAGCGGCCTCGATTCGGTGTGGTGCGCCGACCACCTCCTCTTCCGCCCGGGCGACGAGGACGAGACCGATGGGATCCACGAGGCATGGACCGTGCTCACCGCGGTAGCCGCCATCACGACACGCGTCGAGATCGGGCCGCTGGTCCTCTGCGTCCCGTTCCGCAACCCGGCGCTCACGGCCAAGATGGCGACGACGCTCGACGAGGTGAGCGGCGGCCGCCTCATCCTGGGTCTCGGCTGCGGCTGGCACGAGCCGGAGTTCGACGCCTTCGGCTACGAGTTCGAGCATCGCGTCAGCCAGTTCGCGGAGGCCCTCGAGATCATCGTCCCGATGCTGCGTCGCGGTCGTGCCACGTTCGACGGGCGCTGGCAGCACGCGGCCGACGCGCAGGTCGTGCCGCCCGGACCGCGCACGAACGGGATTCCGATCCTCATCGCGGGCAAGGGGCCGCGGATGCTCGACCTCGTGGCGAGGCACGCCGACCAATGGAACGCCGCTTGGTACGGGCCACCCGAGCACGCCGATGAGCTCCGCGCCCGCACGGCGCGCCTCGACGCGGCACTCGACGCGGCGGGACGCGACCGATCCAGCGTCGAGCGGACCGCCGGCATCTTCGTCGCCGCCGGGCCGGGCGACGACGACCGTCCGGACACGGCCATCGCCGGCGGCACGGACGAGATCGCCGATGCGCTGGCCGGGTACGCCGCGCTCGGCGTGAGCCACCTGATCGTCCATCTCTGGCCGCGCACCACCGAGGCCGTGGCCCAGCTCGGGGCGGCGGCAGTGTTGGCGCGCGAGCGCGTGGGGCGCGACGCCGCATCGGTATGATCCGCGGGTGACGCCGACGCGCGAACGACCGTGACCGCCACCCTCGCGCCCGCGCGGCGCGGACGCGGAATCGGCGCGCTGACGCGATCCGGCAGCTCGGTCGAGGGCACCGCCTGGGCGCTCTACGACTTCGCCAACACGATCTTCAGCTTCGCCATCGTCAGCTTCGCCATGGGCCCGTGGGCGACCTCGTTCCTGGGCGAGACGAACGGGACCGTCCTCTTCACCGTCGCCAGCAGCGCATCGGTGGGACTCAACGCGCTCGTCTCGCCGGTCCTCGGGGCGATGAGCGACCGTACCGGCGGCCGGAAGCGCTACCTCTTCGTGTTCACGCTGCTGTGCATCGTGCCGACCGCGCTCATCGGCTTTCTCGACATCGGCCTCGGCCTTCTCGCCTTCGCGCTCGCCAACTTCGCCTATCAAGCGGCACTCATCTACTACGACGCGCTGCTCCCCGACGTCGCGCTGCCCGAGGCGCGAGGCCGCCTGTCGGGCATCGGCGTCGCGCTCGGCTATCTCGGCACGATCGTGGCGGGGCTGCTCTACGGGCTGACGGTGACCGATGGCGGTGACACCACCGCGGCGAGCTTCATCCTCGTCGCCGCGCTCTTCGCGGTCTTCGCCATCCCCATCTTTCTCCTCGTCCGCGAGCGCCGGCCGGCCACCGGGGTCAGGTTCCGCGCGCGCGAAGCGGTCGCCTCGTTCGGCCAGCTGCGCACCACCGTCGCACACGCCGCCGAACGGCCGGGACTCCTGCGCTTCATCGTCGGCCGCTTCTTCTACTCCGACCCCATCAATACCGC
The DNA here is from genome assembly GCA_038248895.1 of Candidatus Limnocylindria bacterium. Taxonomy (GTDB): domain Bacteria; phylum Chloroflexota; class Limnocylindria; order QHBO01; family QHBO01; genus JAICQM01. Next base: position 5,837 of record JBBRWZ010000086.1, read on the forward strand.
GATCGCGGTGATGAGCCTCTTTGCCATCAACGCGGTCGGCTTCACCACCACCGAGGCTCGCTTCGTCCTCATCGGCCTGACCGTGGCGGCGGTCGTCGCCAGCTTCGGGTGGGGATTCCTGTGCGACCGCATCGGTCCCAAGCGGACGCTCATGCTCGTCCTCGCCTCCTGGACCGTGGGCCTGCTCATCATCGGCCTCTTCCTCGCCAAGGTGCCCTTCCTCATCGCCGGCGTGATCCTCGGCTCGGGGCTGGGGGGCGTGGCGGTCACCGACCGCCTCTACCTCCTGCGCCTCTCGCACGCGGACGAGGTGGGCGAGATGTTCGGTCTCTACGGGCTCGCCGGGAAGCTGTCGGCGGTCATCGGTCCATTGCTGTACGGTGCCATCATCCTGGTGCTCGATCCGGAGCGCAGTGGTCCAATCGCGTACCAGGTCGCCATCCTCTCGCTGCTCGTGCTGATGGTGATCGGGGTTGTCATCGTGCGTGGCGTGCCGGAGCCGCCGCCCGCGACCGACGACACGGTCGAGCAAGCGCTCGAGGAGGTCCGCGAGGAGGCCGCACCGTGACCCTCGTCGTCGCGCATCGGGGAGCGAGCCGGCATCGGCCCGAGAACACGCTCCCGTCGTTCGAGCTCGGCGTGGAGCAGGGGGCGGACGCGATCGAGCTCGACCTCCATCTCACCGCCGACGGTGAGCTCGTCGTCATACACGACGACACGCTCGAGCGCACCACCGATGGCCGCGGCGCGGTCGTCGAGCTGCCGCTGCACGAGATCCGTCGCGCCGATGCGGGCGCCACCTTCGCCGGGCCGGACGGCTCGTTCCCATTCCGCGCGCAGGGGCTGACAGTGCCAACCTTCAGCGAAGTACTCGACTGGCTGCCCGAGGGGGTGGGGCTGGTGGTCGAGATCAAGGCGCGCGCCGCCGTCCCCGCCGCCGTCGAGGCGCTGCGAGCGCATCCGGTACGGCAGCAGGGACGCGCCACGCTGATCAGCTTCGACGAGCGCGCCATCGAGGCGTCGCGCGAACTCGATCCCGGCCTTCCCACCGGCTACCTGCTCGTTCCGGGCGAGCCCTTCGAGCCGGGGCTGCGCTACGCGGTGGAGCACGGCCACGTCGGCGTCCTGCCCTACGAGGGAGACCTGGGGATGGACCCGACGCCGGCGATCGCCCAGGCGCGTGCCTACGGCCGCGAGCTCGGCTGCTACGTCGTCAACGACCCGGGGCGGATGCAGCTGCTGGCGGCATACGGGCTGTGGGGCTTCGTCACCGACGTGCCCGACGTGGCGCGTGCGGCGCTCCCGCGCGCAACGGCGTGAAGGGCGAGCTCGGCTTCGGAATCGCTGCGGCGACGCGGGACGGTGTGGCGCGCCTGGGTCCGGCGGTCGAGTCGCTCGGCTTCGCGGAGCTCTGGGCCAACGACACGCGCCGCGGATCCGGCCTGACGCTGCTCACCGACGCGTCCGCCGGCACCGATCGCCTGCGATTCGGCGTGGGCGTGGTGGCGCTCTCGGACCACAACCCGGCCCGCATTGCCGAGGACGCCCGGAGCGCCGCCGCACGCGGGCTGCCACTCGATCGAACGACCCTCGGCGTCGGCAGCGGCGCGTCCCGATCGCTGCGCCTCGTGCGCGCCGGCGTCGCCGAGCTGCGCGAGCTTCTGCCCGACCAGGGCATCGGCGTCGCCGCGGTCGGTCCGCGGATGTGCGCGCTCGCGGGCGGGGCGGCGGACACGGTGATCCTCAACTGGGCGCGGCCGGAGCTGCTCGTGCGGCAGCGCGGGTGGATCACCGAGGGAGCGGAGCGTGCGGGGCGGGCGCTGCCCCGGATCGTGGCCTACGTGCGTGTCGCCGTGGGACCGGATGCGGCACAACGGCTCCGCGGTGAGATGGACAGGTATGCGCGCCACTCCCCGGCCTACGCGCGCGCCTTCGCGGCCCAGCGCGACGCGGTGGGAGTGGCGGTCGACGACCCACGCTCGCTGCGCGCCGCGCTGCTGCCCTACCGCGCCGTCCTCGACTGCTGCATCGTGCGCGGCCTCCCCGACGGCGACGCGATCGACGACTGGCTGCGGATCGCCGAGGCGGCAGCGGCCTGACCCCGCGCCGCGCGGCCCCAGCTGCGCCGATCTATCAACGGGATCGCGCCAGGCGTCGCGTGCGTGCTGCATTCCGCTGATCGATCGGCGGCGGATGAGCATGACCCGCCCCACGACGCGCAACTCATGGGCGCAGGCCGGTGATCCAGCACCCAGACCGCACGCGGCCCGCCACTGGTGTGCCCATTCGGTGATCGGTCGGCGGACTGTCCTTCAGCGTTTGCCGGTTGAGCCGAGGACGCCGAGCACCGCGCGCAGGATCGTATTGAATGCGCC
>JBBRWZ010000087.1:0-7956 GCA_038248895.1 Candidatus Limnocylindria bacterium
CGCCGCAGTCGCGCCATCCGAAGGATCCGTCCCAGCACTGCCTCGCGCATGGACCGATGGTGCCGCGCCGCCCTCAGCCCGCTGTTATCGCCGGCTTATCCCGCGCGTGTGCAAGCAAACGCGGGACGGCGGGCGCGGCCCACCGCGGATCGCGCGCCAACGTGCAAAAGCGCGCAATTGACCGTCGGTGCAGCCGTTTGGCGCGGGATAACTTGCAAGGGCCGCGAATTGGCACCACGTCGGGTGCCGGCCCGACCAGGGGAGGGACGCGGCGTCCTACAATCGGTCCATCATGAGCACCAAGCCCTTCGCCTCCTCCGCGGATCTCGCCGAGAAGGAGGCCACGCTCGAGCAGCTCGCCCACGGCGTGTACGCCTTCACCGCGCAAGGTGATCCCAACGTCGGCTGCATTGTCGGGACCGATGCGATCCTCGCCATCGAGGCCCGCGCGACGCCGGTGATGGCGCAGCGCTGGATCAACGTCATCCGTGCCCGGGTGAGCGACCTGCCATTCGGCGACCTCGTGCTGACCCACTATCACGCGGTACGCACGCTCGGGGCGAGCGCCTTCGCCCCCCGACGCGTGGTCGCACACGCGGCGACCGCGGCCCTCATCGAGGAACGCGGAGCGGACGACTGGGCCAGCGAGCAGGGGCGGATGCCACGCCTCTTCGACGGCGCCGAGTCGATCCCCGGTCTGACGCGCCCCACGGACACGTTCGAGGACGCGCTCAGCATCGACCTCGGCAACCGCGTCGTCGAGCTGCGCCACCTGGGTCGCGGCCACACCTCGGGCGACATCGTCGCCTGGCTCCCCGAGGAACGGATCTGCTTCGCCGGCGACCTCGTCGAGGCCGAGGCGGCGCCGTACATGGGCGACGCCCACGTGGCGGATTGGTCGACGACCACGCTCGATAGCGTCAGCGCGCTGGGTGCCGTGCAGCTCGTCGGCGGCCGCGGACCGGTCGTGCGCGGCGTTGACGTCGACGTGGCCATCGAGGACACGCGGGCCTTCCTGCGCACCACGCTCGACCGGACGGCGGAGGTCCGCGACCGTGGCGGCAGCCTGAAGGAGGCCTTCGCATCGGTCCATGCGGAGCTCGCGCCACGGTATGCCGGCTTTCCCATCTTCGAGCATTGCATGCCGTTCAACGTGCAGCGCACCTGGGACGAGCTCGAGGGGATCGAGCACCCACGGATCTGGACCGCCGAGCGCGACCGCGAGGTCTGGGACGCGCTCCAGGACTGACGAAGTGGCCGACCCCGGCGTCGAGGGCGACGCCCATCCCGACGTTGCCGTCGTCGGTGCCGGGCCGGTTGGCCTGACGCTCGCCGGACGGCTGGTCCAGCACGGCATCCGCGTCGCGCTCTTCGACGCCCAGCCGGGCCACGTCGCGGAGGGCTCGAAGGCGCTGTGCATGCAGCGCGAGACGCTCGAGATCTGGGACCGGCTCGGTGTTGGCGAGCGGGTTGCCCGGCGCGGCGTGCAGTGGCAGGTTGGACGCACCTACTTCCGGGATCGCGAGCTGTTCGCCGTCACCCTGCCCGGCAGCAGCGGCGACCATTTCCCGCCGTTCGTGAATATCAGCCAGACGGAGGTGGAGGCGCTGCTGCTCGCGCGCCTCGCAGATCTGGGCGCGGCGCCGCGCTGGGGGCACGAGCTGCGCGGCCTGGCGCAGGATGCGACGGGCGTCACGCTCAGATTCGCGAATGGCGCGACGGCGTCCGCCGCGTATGCGGTGGGGACCGATGGCGCGCACTCGGCGGTCCGCCACGCCATGGGCGTCGGGTTCGACGGCCACACGTTCGCGGATCGCTTCCTCATCGCCGATGTGCGCGCCGACCTGCCATTCCCCAATGAGCGGCGCTTCTTCTTCGACCCGCCGTGGAACCCCGGGCGGCAGGTGCTGATCCACCCGCAGCCGAATGGCGTGTGGCGCATCGACTGGCAGGTCCCGCCCGAGACCGATGTCGACGCCGAGCGCGAGAACGGCGGCCTCGACCGGCGCATCTGCGCCGTTATCGGTCCGGGCGTGCCCTATGAGCTTGTCTGGCTCACCGGCTATCGGTTCAGCCAGCGGCTGGCGGACCGATTCCGGGTCGGACGCGCCTTTCTCGCGGGCGACGCGGCGCACCTCATGTCGCCATTCGGCGCGCGCGGCCTCAACTCGGGGGCGGCCGATGCGGAGAACCTCGCCTGGAAGCTCGCGGCGGTGCTGCATGGCGAGGCGAGCGATGCGCTGCTCGACACCTACGAAGTTGAGCGTCGAGCGGTCGCGACCGAGAACCTCGCCGTCACCGAGGCGACGATGCGCTTCATGGTCCCGCACGGCTTGTTGCGGCGCCTGCGGCGGGACGCCGTCCTGCGCCTCTCCGCGCGGTCGGGATGGGCGCGGCGTCGGGTCAACTCCGGTCGCCTGGCGGAGCCGGCGACGTATTCGCTCGGCGGCGCCGGCATGGCGGGCGCGGCTGGCACGGCCGGCACGGCCGGCACGGCCGGCGCGATGGGCCGATCCGACCTCCGCACAGGCACCCCTCGCGTCGGGGCGGTCCTGGTTGACCTCCGTCTCTCCGATGGTCGCCGACTGCGAGAGCTGACGGGATCGGGGTTCGTGGCGGTCGTCTCGCATGCCGACCCGCCCGCCCTCGATGGCTGCCGCGTGCTGGCCGATCCTGTGCTTGCGCCGGTTTACGCCCCCGACGGAGCGCCCCGGGCATGGCTCATCCGTCCCGATGGACACCTCGCCGCCACCGGCCCGCCGCAGGACCTCGCCGACATGCTGGCGCGCGCGCGATTCCGGGCGTCTCCACGCCCAAGCGAGGGCTAATGCCGGCGCGGTGCACGTTATCGGTGCCGGAGGGCCTGCATCGACGGCCAATGCCCGCGCAGTGCAAGTCAACCACGGATGGCACGCTGCGGATGTCCCGGCGACCCGGGATAGCTTGCACCAGAGCAGGATTACCGGTGCCTGCGAGAGCCGCCTTAGGCCCGCGAGCGCCCACGAGAGCCGCAAGCGCCGGTGGCAGCCCGTTGCGCATTCTCCGCACGTCGTGGATCGGATGTGGATAACTCCCCGGAGCGCCGAGAAACTCGTGGACAAAGGGGATTGTGCGCCGACGCACCACCCGGCGATACTCTTCTCGTCCCGAAGGGGCAGTCAGCCGACCGGAGATCACATCAACGGTCGCGACGGTTCCTTCGGGACACTTTTGTGCCCAACTGCCTAGCGTCGCTCCTCGAGGCGTCGCAGGATCCCGTCGAGCAGCTCGTCCGCTCCGGGACCGTCCAGGATCGCCAGGCCGCTGGCGTCGCCGGGGACGAGCAGCTCCGCGTTCCAGTCGCCGGCGGCCGTTGCGGCCATTTCCGTTGCCACGCTGGCGGCAGCCTCGTCCTCGGACGCCACGAACAGCTTCGGGAAGACGCCCAGCCGCGAAGCGTCCCCCGTGGCCGAGAGCGTGATGAGCTGGTCGACCGCGGCCGCATCGCGCGCACCCACGTCGAACGCCGCAGCAACGCCCGTGTCGGCGGCCACCACTGCGACGCGCTCCACGCCGGCCCCGTGCAGGTCGGCGATCGCCGCGCGGAGCGCGCTCGAGGTGGCTTCGGCCGGCACCACCGCCCGCATTCCGTGCAGAGCCAGCTCGGCCGCCACCGCGTCCCAGGCTCCGCCGATGAGAATGACGCCGTACGGTCCGTCGCCATAGCTCGTGGCCCCCGAACCGTCTCCCAGGGCCTGCGAGCTCGCCACGGCGGGCGTCGGCAGGAAGCTGTCGGTGGGCGCAACGGTCCCATCGGTCCCATGCGTCCCATCGGTCCCGCAGGCGACGACCGTGACCGCCATGCCGGCGAGGACCGCGATGAGCGCGACGCGCCTCAGAACGCCCATTGGCCGATCACCATCCGCCCGGAGAAGAACGCCAGCAGCAGGATCGAGACGAACGTGATCGCCAGCCACCATGCGCGCGACCGGCCGGCCAGCGCAAACCACGCGAAGAGCGGGAAGAGCGTCAGCGCATAGCGCGGCACGCTCATCACGAAGCTGGTGCTGACGAAGAGGAGCCAGTTGCCGGCCATCCAGACGAACCACGATGGCCGGAACCTGAACGCGGCGTAGATCGTCCCGACCAGCCCCAGGATGATGAAGGACAGCTCCATCCAGCCGAGCATCATCGACTGCCACGGTGGCCGGCTGAAGATGCTGTCGATGACCCCGCCGATCCCGACCCACGGCGCGGCGAGCGACTTGAACCAGTGGTCCTGCTGCACGAAGAGGAAGTAGAACGGGTCGCCGTACGTGAGCTGGTTCACGAGCAGGTAGCCGAGAAAGCCGACGGGCACCAGACCGATGAAGAGCCAGCTTCCACGGACGCGGCGCTCAGGGTCGTCGAGCCACTCCATCCCGGCCTCAGCCGCAAGCGCGGGAATCAGCACCAGCCCGTTCACCCGCGTCAGGGTCGCGAGCGCGCCCAGGATGCCGGCCAGCCACCACCGCTCGTTGCGCGCCGCCAGGAACGATCCGAGCACGACGGCCAGGAAAAGCGCCTCGGTGTAGGTGATGTGGAGCACGAACGCGGTCGGGAAGATGAGCAGGAACCAGGCCGCGTTGCGCCCCACCGACGCGCCGAACTCGCGCCCCACCAGCCGTGCCAGCAGTGGTGCCACGAAGATGCTGGCGATGGTCGTGACCCCGAAGCCGCTGACGAGCGGGTCGCGCACCACCGCATTGACGGCGCCGGTCAGCCACGGGTAGAGCGGGTAGAAGACGATGAAGAGCGGGACGTCGCCGGGGCCGTTCGCGTCGTAGCCATAGCGCGCCAGGTCGAGGTAGTGCGGCGCGTCCCACTGGTTCCAGATCTCCAGCGCGCGGTGGAGATCGGTCACCTTCTCCTCCTGGATCACGGTGAACGCAATGACGCCGAAGACGAGGAGGCCGACCTTGATCAGCAGGGTCAGGCCAATGAGGTTCCAGTCGACGTCGCTGAGCTGGAGGCGCGGCAGGCGGAGGCGCGACATGTCCCGAGTGTACGGGGCTTCGCCCGCGCGCTCGCGGCGCCCAACCCCGCGAAGGGCCGAGCGCCGCGCCGCGCCGGGCAGGTACGGCTGCTACGAGCCCTGGTTCATGGCCCCATCCGGACCGATGACGAACCACTTGCCGCCCACGCCCTGGCCAATCGTGTCGCCGGCGGCGGCATCGGCGGCGAAGTGGTAGGCCGGCAGCCCGCCAACGGTGACCTGGGTCGTGCCGTCCTCGCGGGTCATGGTGCCGATTTCGGCCGTGACCCCATCGCCGGCCGAGACGGTCTCGCCGTCCTCGAGCGCCAGCGGTGGCCACGTCTCGGCGCAGCCGCCGGAGCAGGTGCTGGTGTTCTCGCTGTCCGGGGTGAAGCGGTAGATCGTGTTCCCATCCTGGTCTGTGAGGATGTCACCCAGCGGCGAGCTGGCAACCTCGATCGAGTACGACGCTCCGGTCGTGCCCTCGCTCGCGGAGGCATCCGCAGACTTGCTGGCGTCCTCGCTGGCGGATGCGGCGACCGACTCGGACTCGCTGGCGGCGGCGGACGACGTGGCTGAACCGGACGCGCCGGATCCGCCGGCCGAGCAGGCGGCGAGGAGCAGGGACGCGATGGCGACCACGAAAAGACGTGGCCGGATCAGACGGTCGAGGATGGATGTGCTGGCAACTGTCATGGGTGGCTCCGTGGCGATGCGGTTTGACACCGATACCTACGCCGCCGGTAACGCGCGGGTCAGCCGTGGTGCCAGTCGTCGCCCTCGTCGGGAGACAGCCCCAGCACATCGCCGTGGGTCGTCACGCCCAGGCCGAGCACGGTCCGGTTCGCGTACGCGAAATAGGCCGTCACCTGGTTGATCTCCAGCACCTCGCCATCGGTCAGGCCGGCAGCGCGCAGCGCCTCGACATCCGCCTCGACGACATCGGCCGGCACAAGGCTCAGTCGTCTCGCGTACGCGAGGATCGCCCGCTCGCGCGGCTCGAATGCGTCCAGCTGGTCGGCCGCCACCGCGGCCAGCAGCGCGTCGGTCCGTGCGTCGTCTTCCAGCTGGCGGCGCATCCCGACCGCGTGATGGTCGACGCAGTAGGCGCATCGGTTCAGGTGGCTGACGTACACGCCCACCAGCTCCAAGAGCCAGACCGGAAGCGTGTTGCCACTGTGGTGGAGCACGTTCTTGTAGAGCCCCATGTGGCCCTCGAGGGTGTGGGGACGCAGGCTGTGGACGGCGAGGATGTTGTCCACCTGCCAGCTCCGACCGGCGATGCGGTCGTAGACCGTCCGCAGCCGCCCCGTCGCCTCTGCGAAACCGATGCGCTCGATCCAGCTCATGCGCGCATGGTAGGGCTCAGAGGAGGAGTCGCTCCAGCGCGGCACGGTACCAGGCGGCGAAGCGCTCCTCGCTCCATCCGCGATCGTGGACGAGCAACCGATACACCTCCGGGCTGCCGATCGCAAAGAGCGTGTCCGCCGCCGCATCGAAGTCGAGACTGTCCGGCGCGTCGTCAGCCAGCACGAGCGCGAGCAGCACGCGCTGCCCGGCGTGGCGCTCGGCACGCAGCCGCGCTGCGAGGTTGGCGACCTCCGAATCGGCGGCGGCCGCGGCATCGACGACCGCATCGAGCCCTGCGCGGCGCCCGAGAATCCGCGCCCCGTTCACGGCCAGGATGCCGATCCGGCGCCGAAGGTCGGGGTCCGTGCGGAGCTCGGCGACCCACGCCTGCTCCCCGATCGCCCCGGCCTCCGGCCCGCCGGCGATCGACGCTTCGACGACCGCGGTCAGGAGGTTGCGCTTCGTGCCGAAGATCGCGTAGATCGTCTCGGGCGAAACGGAAGCCGCGGTTGCGATGCCGGCAATCGTGGTCGCCACATACCCGTCGGCGAGGAAGCGGCCGCGCGCGGCATCGATCACCGCCGCGCGCGTCGAGCGCGCCTGTGCGTCCCGATGCGGAGATCGGTACCTGCGTCGGCCCTTAACACCGGATTTCACTGCGTTACAGTAGCACGGTAATGGATATAGTCTTACTGTATCCGAATAGCAGGGAGAAGCTGGCATGACCGTTGTGCAGATCGAGCATCCCATCCACGACTTCGACACCTGGAAGGCGGCATTCGACCGTGATCCGGTGGGCCGCGAGGCCTCCGGCGTGCGGAGCTATCGCATCTACCGGCCCGTCGACGATCCGAACTACATCGCGCTTGACCTCGACTTCGCCGATCGGCCGGCGGCAGAGGCCTTCACACGGGCGATCGAACGGCTATGGCAGTCGGGACGGGCCGCGCCAGCCCTTGCCGGGACGCCGCGGGCGCGGATCGTCGAAGTCGTTGAGGCGCTGACGCGCTGAGTCGCCGCTTCTGGACCGATACGGCCGCGACTGCTACGATCGGGCCGCTTCGGGCCCGCGACGCGGGTGTCTTGAGCCGGTCGGGGCGTGGCGCAGCCAGGTAGCGCGCATCGTTCGGGACGATGAAGTCGGAGGTTCAAATCCTCTCGCCCCGACCAGATCGACCTTGTGTCGTGCTCAAAACCCCCTCGCCGGGACCCGTTTGTAATGTCGGGGTTTTGCCCCGACTACCTTGACGCTCGAGACGCAGGACGCCAGAGCCGAACGCCGCGTCCCAGCCCCGCGCCTTGGCGTGGCTGGTCAGCGTGAACGTGTAGTCGGTCACCCCCAGCACGTCGATCCGCTCGAACACCGCCTCGGCGATCGCGTGCCGTCCGGCATCCGATGTCTTCGCCCACAGCTCCGGCAGGCTCTCGAGGTATTCCCGCGCCTCGGCGGCCGTGGGGATGCGTGACGGGCAGACCACCGCCGCAGCGGCCTCGGCGTCGAGACGGGTCAAGGTTGCCTCGAGCCTACCCATGTCCCGATCCTTCGCAAACCGCAGCGCTGCCCGGTCGCGCTCTCTCGCGATGGATCGGGACATGGGCAGGCTCGAGGCAAC
>JBBRWZ010000088.1:0-7735 GCA_038248895.1 Candidatus Limnocylindria bacterium
CGGATGCTCGAGCACTACATCACATTCCGTCGCGAGGTCGTCCGCCGCCGCACCGAGTTCGACCTGGCGCGCGCGCGCGAGCGGGCCCACATCCTCGAGGGCCTCAAGATCGCGCTCGATAATCTCGACGAGGTGATCGCCACCATCCGCGCCTCGGCCGACACCGAGGCCGCACGCACCGCGCTCATGGGGCGCTTCAGCCTCTCCGAGGCGCAGGCCAACGCGATCCTCGAGATGCAGCTCCGCCGCCTCGCGGCGCTCGAACGCAAGAAGATCGAGGACGAGTACCGCGCCGTCATCCAGCTCATCGCCCAGCTCGAGGACCTGCTCGCCAACCCGCGCAAGGTGCTGACGGTGGTCCAGGACGAGCTCCGCGAGCTGGTCAAGAAGTACGGCGACGACCGCAAGACCCGCATCCAGGCCGACGCCAATCGCGAGCTGACCGAGGAGGATCTCGTCGCGCGCGAGGATGTCGTCGTGACGCTCAGCCAGCGGGGCTACGTGAAGCGCCAGGCGATCGGCACGTTCCGCAGCCAGCGCCGGGGCGGTCGCGGCAAGCTCGCGATGATCACCCGCGAGGAGGATGCCGTGCGTCACCTGCTGGTGGCGAACACGCACGACTCGATCCTCTTCTTCACAAATCGCGGCCGCGTCTTCATCACGCGCGTCTACGCCCTTCCGGAGGCGAGCCGCCAGGCGAAGGGGATCCCGATCATCAATTTGCCGGGGGTGCAGGTGCAGTCGGGCGAATACGTCAGCTCCGTGATCGCACTGCCGCAGTTCGAACCGGACCACTATCTCGTGATGGCCACCCGCCGCGGCATGGTGAAGAAGACCTCGCTGGCCGACTACGGTCGCATCCGGGCCAACGGCCTCATCGCCATCAGCCTCATCGACGGCGACGAGCTGCAGTGGGTCGGCCTCTCGGACGGGGCGAGCGACATCATGCTCGCCACGCGCAAGGGCCAGGCCGCGCGCTTCAAGGAATCCGAGGTCCGACCAATGGGCCGCGACACGCGCGGCGTGACGGGGATCCGCCTCAAGGGAGCCGACGAGGTCGTCGGCATGGAGGTCATCCGCGACCCGAGTGCGGAGCTCCTCGTCGTCACCGGGCAGGGGTACGGCAAGCGAACCGTGGTCGACGACTTCCCGATCAAGCATCGGGCCACCGGTGGCGTCATCGCCAATTCGCTGAACAAGGACACCGGGGACGTCGCGGCGGTGCGGCTGGTCGGGCACGAGGACGAGGAGATGATGCTCATCACCGAGGAGGGGACCATCCTCCGCACCGAGGTGTCGAGCGTGAATCGCTATCGTCGCGCCAGCCGCGGCGTGACCGTGATGAAGCCCGGCGCCGGGGACCGCATCGTCAGCATCACGGTCTTCGTCGACAACCGCGAGCCGGAGACCGCCGAGCTCGAGCTCGACCCCGAGCCGGCCGGCTGAGATCGCCACCGGACGGATGATCGCCGGCACCTGCCCGCGATGTGCGGCACCGCTGCCGCCCGACGCTCGGTTCTGTCCGAACTGCGGCTCGGCGGTTGCCCCACCGACCACCGCGGAGCGGCGGATGGTGACGGTGCTCTTCGCCGACATCGCCGATTCAACGAGCCTCACCACGCGCCTCGATCCGGAGCGCGTGCGCGAAGTCGTCGCCGCGTTCTACAACGCCGCCAGCGAGGAGCTGGCCTCGATGCGCGGACGCGCGGAGAAATTCGTGGGCGACGCGGTGATGGCGGTGTGGGGGATTCCCTCGGCCCACGAGGACGACGCGCTCCGCGCGGTGCGCGCCGGGGTGCTCATCCGCGATCGTGTCGCGCGGCTGCACGGCGAGCTGCGCCTCCCCGAGCCGCTCGCCGTTCGCGTGGCGCTCGCGTCCGGGTTCGTGGCCGTCGGGGGCGGCCCCGGCGATCAGCTGCTCGTCTCCGGCGCAACCGTCAATCTCGCGGCTCGCCTCCAGTCCGCGGCGGAGCCGGGCGAGGTGCTCGTTGCGTCGACCACCCGCGAGCTGACCGAACGGAGCGTCTCGTTCGGCGAGGAGCGTTGGGTCATCGCGCGCGGCTTCGAAGATCCGGTCGCCACGTGGCCGGTGACGTCGCTCACGGCCCGCTCGCGCCGCCGCACCATCCCGCTCGTCGGGCGGCGCGCCGAGCTGGAGATGCTCGTCCACGTGGCGGACCGCGTCGCGGCCGAGCGACGCCCGGAGCTCGTCACGGTCATCGGCGAGGCGGGCATCGGCAAGTCGCGGCTGCTCGAGGACCTCGTCGCGACGCTGTCGGATGACACCGTCACGCTCACCGGCCGCGCCACCGAGTTCGCCGAGGACGTCACGTACGCGCCAATCGCCGAGATGATCCGGCGGCTCCTCGACGTGCGGCCGGACACGCCACGCGACGAGGTCCAGGAGCGCCTCGCCGAGCTCGTCGACGGCTCCTGCGATCCCGCCGAGCGAGAGCGTGTCGCGGCGCAGGTCGGACTCGTGCTCGGGCTCGGGAATCCGCGCGACGATCGTGACGGCGACCCCGACGACGGTCGGGCGCGCGCGGCGGGAATCCGCAATGGCATGCGGCGGCTCCTGGTCAGGATGGCGCAGCACGGGCCGCTCCTCATGATCATCGACGATGCGCACCAGGCGCGACCCGAGCTGATCGGCCTGCTCGACGGACTGCTGCGTGATGTGGGCAACCTGCCACTGCTGCTCATCCTCGCCGGGCGCGAAGCACCGCCGCGCGACCAGCATGCCGCCGCCGATCCGAGGGTGCCCGCCGCCACGCTGCGCCTGGCGCCACTCACCATCGGCGAGTCGATCGAGCTGGCGCGCAGCGCCGGCGGCCTCGACGAGGCCGAGGCACGCGACCTCGCCGCACAATCGGGCGGCAACCCGTTCTTCGTCATCGAGACGACCGGCATGCTCATGGAGCGCAACGCCCAGCCGCAGCCACCGTTCGGCCGGCGACGCCTGCCGCCAACGGTCCAGGCGGTGATCGCGGCGCGCCTCGACAACCTTGCGCCCGGGGTGCGGGACCTCGCTCGCCGCGCCGCCGCCCTCAATCGGTCCACCTTCGACATCGAGGAGCTGGCGCTCGTCGCAACGCCGGACGAAGAGGTCCTCGCCGCGCTGGAGGAGGCAGAGGTCCTCGTCCGCGACCGGCGGCGCGGGCTGTGGCGCTTCCGCCACGACCTCCTGCGCGAGGTCGCCTACGGGAGCCTGCCCAAGCGCGAGCGGCAGCGCCTCCATCTGCAGCTCGCGGAGGGGCTCGCCGCGCGCGACCAGGAGTGCTACGTCGCGTCGGTGGCGCACCACCTCGCCTCCGCCGCACGTGCCGCCCTCGACCTCGACCCCACCGACCGGCGGCTCGCCGACCGTGCCATCGCCGCGCTGACGCGCGCCGGCGACCGATTCCGGCGCCGCACCGAGTCGCACGCCGCCATCGAGCTCTACGATCGGGCGATCTCGCTGGCCGGACCGGAGGAGGAATGGGGTGAGCGGGAGGCGAGGATCCTGTCGACGATCGGCGAATGCCGCTACTGGCTCGCCGAGTTCGAGGCGGCGCGGAGCTCGCTGGCGAGGGCTCGGCGGCTGGCGCCCGAATCGCTGTGGGTGACCGCCCACGCGACACGCTTCCTCGCCGACATCCGCCTCAACGTGGACGCCGACCCCGCCGCGGCCCGGGTCCTCTTCGAAGAGGCGATCGGCGCTGCCGACGGACTGGGCGACCCATATGCGCGCGCTCGCACGTACCTCATGTCCGGCTGGGTCCCGTATTGGGTCGGCGACCTGGATGCTGCGCGACGGACGTTCGAGGCGGCGCTGGAGATCGTCCGCGACAACCCCGACGGTGACCTGGCCGGGGAGTCGCGCGTGCTCGTCGCCCTGGCCTCGGTGACGAGCCCGGTCGGCACGGCGGACGAGACGCTGCAGATCGCCGAGCGCGCGCTCGACATCGCCCGACGCCTCGGCGACCCGTTCGCCGTGGGGGTGGGCCAGGAGACCGTCGGCAACGCCTACCTGCGCGTGGGCCGCCTCGCCGAGGCGGTCAGCGCGCTCGACGACGCGGTCCGCATCTTCGGCGAGCTCGGCGCCCGATGGGAGCTGGCCAGCGCGCTCGGCGACCGCGGCAACGCGGCGCGCATCGATGGCCGCCTCGCCGACGCCGCGGAGGACCTGCGGGAGGCGCTCGTGAACTGCCGTGAGCTCGGTGAGCAGAACCTCGTCACGTGGACCGCCGCGACGCTCGGCCAGGTCGTGCTCCTCGGCGGCGACCGGACCGAGGCGGAACAGCTCGCCGAGGAGACGGAGCGGTACCGCCACGCTTCGGACCCCGGGGACGTGCAGCCGAGCCTCGTGCTGCGGGTGCTCATCGCTCTCGTCAAGGGCGACGCGGCGGCGATCGATGCGCTCGTCGAACGTCTGCTCGCGCTCGACGAGGGCGTGGGCTGGCCGAACCAGGTGGCGGCGCGTGTCTGGTGGGTCGGTCGGATGCTCGGCGCGGCCGCGGCGGGCGGCGACGCGACCCTCGAGGAGGCGCGTGCGCGCCTCGAGGCGGTGGGATGGGTCACGGCGCTGGCCGAACCGGACCTGACGCGCCACGCGTTGGCGCTCCTCGACGGCGATCCGGCGCGGATCGAGACCGGTCAGCCATCGGCGGCAGGGTAGAATCGGCCGTCGGAGAGGGAACCCGCCGAGGAGCCGTGGTGTACGCGGACGAGTTCAGCATCTACGCCGGCAACGCCAACCGCCCGTTGGCGCAGCGCATCTGCGCATACATCCACACGCGGCAGGGCGAGGTGGAGGTCTTCCAGTTCGCGAACGAGAACATCTTCGTGCGCGTGCTCGAGAACGTCCGGGAGCAGGACGTCTTTCTCGTCCAACCGACGAGTCGCCCCGTCAACCAGTCGATCATGGAGCTGTTGATCATGATCGATGCCTTCAAGCGGGCGAGCGCCGGTCGCATCACGGCCGTCATCCCGTACTACTCCTACGGGCGCTCGGACAAGAAGGACCAGCCGCGCGTGCCCATCACGGCACGCCTCGTCGCGGACATGCTCACCGTCGCCGGTGCCGACCGCGTGCTCACCATGGACCTGCACCAGGGCCAGATCCAGGGATTCTTCAGCATCCCCGTCGACGAGCTGACCGCGGTCAACCTGCTCGCCGGCTACATCAAGCAGAAGGAACTGACCGATGTCGTGGTCGTCAGCGAGCTCGGCTTCGCCAAGAAGGCCCGCAACTTCGCCGAGCTGCTCTCCGCACCGCTTGCCATCGTCGAGAAGCGCCGCGTCGGCAACCAGGACAAGACGGAGCTGATGAACATCATCGGTGACGTGCGCGGCAAGACAGCGGTGATCATCGACGACGAGGTCGACACCGCGGGCAGCCTGATGGAGGCGGTCGGCGCACTCGAAGCCGGTGGCGCCACGCAGATCTACTCGATGGCCACCCACGGCGTCTTCTCCGGCACCGCCCTCGAGCGCATCAACCGCAGCGCCATCACCGAGGTGATCGTCACCGACACGATCCCCCTCCCTCCCGGCGTGGACGACTCGCGGATCACCGTCCTCTCGACCGCGCCGCTGTTCGGCGAGGCGATCCGGCGCATTCACCGCGGGGAGAGCGTCGGGGCGCTTTTCAGCTCGGAGGTGGAGATGGTCGAGGAGATGACATTCTGGTCGGAGGACGCGGAGCCGGACGACCCATCGGATGGTCTGATCGCGTCGGACGACGACGCTCCGGACGAGCCGCCCTTCCGTCTCGCCACGGGCTGAACCGGCCGGCGCCGACCTCAGCGCGGGGTCGGGGAGCATCCCGCACATCGGTCTATACTCCGGCCCTGACATGATGAAATTCCTGTCGCGGATCGTCGACACGAACGACCGCGAGATCCGCAAGTTCGACCCGTTCGTCGAGCGCATCAACGCACTCGAGGCCGAGACCCAGACCCTCACCGACGCGGAGCTTTCCGCCAAGACAGCGGAGCTGCGGGCACGTCTGCGGGACGAGCTGGGCGATCTGCTGGTGCCCATCGAGCTGCGGGAGGCGCCCGAGGAGGACTCGGAGCTGACCGCCACCAACCCGGCGCTGCTCGCCGAGGAGCGCAAGGAGCAGCGCAAGCGCGAGCGACGCCAGATCGACGAGGCGCTCGACGGGTACATCCCCGAGGCGTTCGCCGCGGTCCGCGAGGCGATGCGGCGCGCGCTCAACAAGCGGCACTACGACGTCCAGCTCGTCGGCGGCATCGTCCTCCACCGGGGCGCCATCGCGGAGATGAAGACCGGCGAGGGGAAGACGTTCGTGGCGCCGCTGGCGGCGTACCTCAACGCGCTCGTCGGGCGTGGCGTCCACGTGGTGACCGTCAACGACTATCTCGCCAAGCGCGACGCGCAGTGGATCGGCCAGGTGTTCCATCGGCTCGGCATGAGCGTCGGCAGCGTGCAGCACGACGCTGCCTATCGGTTCGACCCCGACTTCCCGGCCACCGACGAGCGGCTGCGCGATCTGCGTCCGGTCCCGCGGCGCGACGCGTATGGGGCGGACGTCACCTACGGCACCAACAACGAGTTCGGGTTCGACTACCTGCGCGACAACCTCGTCGTCGACCTCGAGCAGCGGGCGCAGCGGGGCCATTACTTCGCGGTCGTCGACGAGGTCGACAACATCCTCATCGACGAGGCGCGGACCCCGCTGATCATCTCCGGCCAGGCGGAGGAGTCCGCCGAGAAGTACCTCCAGTTCGCCCGCCTCGTCCCGCGGCTGAGCGCAGAGGAGGACTACATCGTCGACGAGAAGTTCAAGCAGGTGGCGATCTCCGAGGCGGGCACCGAGAAGATGGAGCGGATGCTCGGCGTCGACAACATGTTCGACGACGACTTCAGCCTCGCCCGGCATCTCGAGCAGGCGCTCAAGGCGCACGCGCTCTACCAGCGCGACCGCGACTACGTCGTCAAGGACGACGAGGTGATCATCGTCGACGAGTTCACCGGACGCCTGATGCCGGGACGCCGCTGGAGCGAGGGGCTGCACCAGGCGGTCGAGGCGAAGGAGGGGGTGAAGATCCAGAACGAGCAGCGGACGCTCGCGACGGTCACGTTCCAGAACTACTTCCGCATGTACGACAAGCTGTCCGGCATGACCGGCACCGCGGAGACCGAGGCGGAGGAGCTGTCGAAGATCTACGACCTCGAAGTGCTCGTCGTGCCGACCAACCGGCCGATGATCCGCGGCGACTACGCGGACCTGGTGTACGCCACGCACACGGGCAAGTGGAATGCCGTCGTCGAGGAGATCGCGGAGGAGCACGAGCAGGGCCGGCCGGTGCTCGTCGGGACGATCAGCGTCGAGGTCAGCGAGATGCTCGGCGAGCTACTGAAGCGCCGCGGCATCAAGCACAACGTGCTCAACGCGAAGTTCCACGAGCGGGAGGCGGAGATCATCGCCCAGGCCGGCCGCTCGGGCGCGGTCACCATCGCGACCAACATGGCCGGCCGCGGCACCGACATCCTCCTCGGCGGCAACCCCGAGATGCTGGCCGCCGAGATCCTGCACAAGCAGGGGATATCGGTCATCGACGCCGCTCCGGAGCAGTACGACGCGGCGCTTCGGGAGGCTGAGGCACGGTGCGCCGAGGATCGCGAGCGCGTGCTCGCGGCCGGTGGCCTCCACATCATCGGCACCGAGCGCCACGAGGCACGGCGGATCGACAACCAGCTGCGCGGGCGGGCCGGACGGCAGGGCGAC
>JBBRWZ010000089.1:0-7680 GCA_038248895.1 Candidatus Limnocylindria bacterium
GATCCGCATCACGTTGCCGCTCGGGTCGCTGACGGCGAACTCGCGCATGCCGATCCGCAGCTCTTCGGCGTCAGCGCCGCGATTCTGGAATCCGCGTAGACCCGCGGAAGCTCGCGGACTTGTCCGGCACACCGCCGTTCGCAGCGTCGCCGAGTCTGGCGAGGGCGCCCTTCTGCCGGTAGAGCCGCACCGCCTCATCGCGGGCGGCCTGCGCCTCGTCCAGCCGCCCCACGACGGCGAGGACATCGGCCTGGTCGGTCAGGAGCTCGGCCTGGTCGATGGTGAAGTCGGTGTCCATTGCGAGCGCGATAGCCTCCTCCAGGAGTCGCTGGGCCTCCTGCGTGCGACCCCCATCGGCGAGGATCTTGGCCCAGAGGCGGCGACAGCCCACCTGGACGTCGACGTCCTCGGTCACCGCAAGCGACGCCACCCGATCCACCACCTCTTTCGCTTCGCCCAGGCGGCCCTGGAGGAAGAGGGCATCACTGAGCCGAATGCCGATACTCGTGAGATATCCCCAGTTGCCCATTCGATCGAGGTCGTCGTAGCCCACCCGAAGCTCGCGCTCCGCGGCCGCCGGATCCCCCGCCAGTAGCTCGATGGAGCCCGCCTCGCGTGCCATCCGAGCCAGCACGACCTGCAGGCCGAGCTCCGCTGCGAGTCGTTTCGCGTCGCCGATCGAACGCCTCGCATCGTCGAAGCGAGCGCGCAACGCCTCCAGGTGCGCGGATGCGCGGAGCAGGTGGACCTCGAGCACCCGGCTCTCGGTCGAGCCGTCGCGCATCTCCCCGATGCGCCGAAGCGCCTCGTCGACCGGTGTCGGTCCGTGGAGGAGGACACTGGCGAGATAGCCGCCGATCTCGATGAGCTGCCCGCGGTCGTCCGCGCGGCCCGCGTGGACCAATGCCCGCTGGAGATCGGTGAGCGCTGACGCCGCTCCTCCGCGCCAGAAGCGCAGCAGGCCGGCGACGGTCAATGCCCGGGCCAGTGCCGCATCATTGCCGGAGCGCTCGAACAGCGGGATGGCATCGGCGATGACGGCGCGAACGTTCTTCTGGCCGATGCTGGCGTCCGGCTCGGTGTGGAGCCGCAGGTGCGCGAGCGAGATCGCGGCGTCCGCCGCGAGCTCGGTGTCACCGATGCGTGCGGCCGCCTCCCTGGCGGTGGCGAGCACCCCATCGGCCTCGTCCAGATGCCCGGACTCGACGAGGGCGCGGCCGAGCAGGAGGTGGAGCGGCGCCTGGCTCAGCTCGTCGTGGTGGAGGAGGGCGATGGCGCGTCGAAGGAGCGCGGCCGCGCTCGCCGCGTCCCCCTGTGCTTGGGCGTGCCCTGCCGCAGCGGAGAGCTGCGAAGCCGCACGCGAAGCGAGTGAGCGACCGCGGTCGCCGAGCTGGCCGAGCGCCACGACCGAGCGATGGGCCTGCTCGAGATGGTGTCCGATCACCTCCGATTGTGCATTCCCTCGAGCGTCGAGCAGCGACGCGATCCGCTCGTGATTCATTGCTCGCCGCTCCATCGAGATTCGGGCGTAGGCGGCATCCCTGATCAGCGCATGGCGAAAGCGGAACGCATCCTCGACGCTCTCGTCGGGAAGGACGAACTCCCTGCGAACGAGACCGGCCATGCGAGCGCCGCTGGGGCGAACACCGTCGGCGAGGATCGACAGATCGTCCCAGGTGAACACGTGACCGATGATCGAGGCGCGCTCGAGGATCTCGCGCTCCTCCGGCGGCAGCGCGTCGATGCGTGCCGCAAGGAGCGCGTGAATCGTGTCCGGCATCCGTTCCAGTGTTCCCCCGGCCGCGATCGTGGCGAGAAGCTGTTCGACGAACAGCGGATTGCCCTCCGCCACCTGCCGGATCCCCGCGCGAGTTTCGAGCGCCACGTCCGAGCCATCGCTCATCCGACCGATGAGCTCGTCGGACTCCCGCTCGGTGAGCATCGGCAGGTTCATGCGCTCACCGGTCCATGCGGGCCGCCGCTCGAGGAGCTCCGGTCGCGCCAGGCCCACGATCAGCATCGGGGCATCGCGCGTCCACTCCGCGAGATGCTCGATAAGGTCGAGGAACGTCGACTCGGCGAAGTGAATGTCATCCAGCATCAGGACCAGCGGGCGCCGGCGCGCCCAGCCTTCCAGGGCTTTGCGGACGGACCAGAAGACCTCCTCCGTGGAGCCGGCGGCCAGCGCGGTCTCGAGCTCGCCGTGCTCACCCGCCTGCTCGAAGATGTCCGCGAGGGCGCGGTAGGTGACTCCCTCGCCGTACGGCGGACAGTGGCCGCGCAGAATGGTCGCGTCGTCTGCCACGGACGCCTCGAGCTCGCGGGCAAGTCGAGATTTCCCGATGCCCGGTGGCCCGAAGACGGTCACGAGATGGCATCGGCGGTCGGCAAGCGCCCTCTCATATGAGGCACCGATCGCCGCGAGCTCCGCGGCACGACCGACGAACGGCGTCCTGGGCGCCACTTGTTCCGTGTCCTCACTGGCCACGGGCCCGACGAGTCGGTAGGCGGTTATCGACTGCGACTTGCCGCGGAGGGACATATCGTCGATGCGCTCCGACGCAACGGCTCCCGCGGCAAGGGCGTGGGTCCTCGCGCCGACGAGGATCTCGCCGGGGTCCGCGGTCTGCTGCAGCCGGGCAGCGACGTTCACCGCGTCGCCGGTGACGAGTCGCTCGTCGGTGCCGCTCACCACCTCGCCCGTGTTGACGCCGATGCGAACGCCGAGCGACACGCCATACTCCCGCCGGGTCTCCTCGTCGAGGAGCCGAACACCGTCGCGGAGCTCCGCGGCCGCACGCAGCGCCCGAATGGCGTCATCCTCGTGGATCGTGGGGACGCCGAAGACCGCCATGACGGCATCGCCGATGAACTTCTCCACGGTCCCGCCGTGTCGGTCAACGCTCCGCCGTGCGACCTCGAAGTAGCGGGCGAGAATGTGGCGGAAGGACTCAGGATCGAGTGACTCGCCCATCTGGGTCGACCCGGTGACATCGGCGAACAGCACGGTGACGACCTTGCGCACCTCTTCGCCCGCACCCACGACCAGCGCCATGCCACAGCGGCTGCAAAACCGCGCCCCGTCTGGGTTGACCTCCGCACAGCGTGAACACGCGACCACGGCGACAGCGTACGCCCGTCGCGGTAGGCGACGGCGTCTGGTGTCGGAGCCATGCAAGGCCGCCCTCGCAGCGGCACCGCCGGATCTCGGGGATTGCGCCACCGCCGCGCTCATGGCGGATCCGCAGCTGTTCCGGCGTCAGCGCCGCGATCATGGAGTCCCGCGTACACTCGCCCGGCCCCCAACTGCGCCAAACGTGCACGTGGCGATCACTGGCGCCAGTTCAGGCCGCGCTACCTGATCAGATGTGCACCACATGCGACCGTCAAGCTCGAGATGATCAACAAGGGCAGCCGGCAATCCTGCTTATGGTCATGCGGCGCACATCTGACCAAGAAGCCGTGGTGTAGCGGTGCCGTGGCCGTGGAGTGGCGAGGTCTGGCCGTCCGCCCGGTCGGCGGGGCCGGGCTGCGAGGCGCGCGCACGGGGGGCAGAGCGGGCGGCAACCGTCGGAGCGCCGCGGTCAGCGCGCCAGGCGGATGATCGGGATTGCCCGATCCGTCTTGGATCGGTACGCGAGGTACTCGGGCGCCTCGTCGGCGAGCCGCTTCCACGCGCGGTCGAGATCGTCGCCGGCGATGCGCTCGGCGCGGACCGGAACACGGGTCCCATCGGCTAAAACGACGGGTCGCGGCGGCATGCGCGGCAAGGTTATGGACCCATCCCGGGTTGGTCAGCGCGCCGCCCTTCGACCCAATCACGAGCCACGCATCGGGTCCTTCCTCGAGATAGCCGAGGATGGACCGTCGCAGCTCGCCGGTCCGCGCGCCGGTCGTCTCGACCACGAACGAATGGAACCCGCCGGCGGTCCAGAGCTCACCGGGGTGGTCCCAATCGACCGGGTTGCCCGGGGTCCACGCAGGTTCAGCCATCGTCCGTAGTCTAGCGGGACCCGTATCCTCCCGCCGCCCGCGCCCCAAGCATCGTCGGTTGGTCTGCCTGGGAGGTTGGTCGCCTGCCTGGGAGGTCGGTATCGGCGACTGCGTGGCCGGTTTCGACTGCCGGGGTCGAGATTCGCCGTCCCGAGCCGCCCAGCGTCGCCGTTGCCGGCCTGGGAGGTCGAAACTGCCATCCGCTCGCCGCTATCGACCTGGCAGGTCGGAGCGACGGGAACCTGGCCGAGACGCCTCCCGCTCCCCGCTGAACGCGACGGGTCGGTCGAGAAGAACGTGTAGCGCGCACGGTGCACTCAGGGAAACTACCGATGGCGTCACGCCTCGCCGGGGATGATGATGCTGCTGTCGATCCGTCATCATCAGCACCGGGAGGGATGGCCGCATGACCGATCCGGTTCTCGAGGCTCGCGAGCTCACCAAGCGCTACCGCCGCGGCGTGACGGCGCTGGCGGGGATCGACCTGGCACTCCCCGCGGGCGGGATCACGGCCCTCGTCGGGCCGAACGCGGCCGGCAAGTCGACGCTGATCAAGACGTGGGTCGGGTTCGAGAAACCCACCCGCGGGTCGGTGCGCGTCATGGGCATCGATCCGTGGCGCGATCGGTCCAGCGCGCTCGCGAACATCGGCTACGTCCCGCAGTCGCCGGCGCTGTACGACGGGCTGTCGGTGGACGACCACCTCGACCTGGCCGTGCAGCTGCGACCAACATTCGACCGCGCGTACGCCACCACCCGCCTGGTGCAGCTCGACATCCCGGTGGGCCGTGGGGCGCGGTCACTCTCGGGCGGGCAGCAGGCCCAGGTTGCGCTCGCCCTGGCGCTCGGCACCCGTGCGCCGGTTTTGTTGCTGGATGAGCCCCTTGCGTCGCTCGACCCGCTCGCGCGCCGAGAGTTCCTCCACGTGCTGACCGATGCCGTCCGCACCGATGGCGCCACGGCGCTCCTCTCGAGCCACATCGTGACCGATGTCGAACAGGCCTGCGACCGCCTCATCGTGCTCGGCGTGGGCCGCGTGCTCCTGCACGAGACGGTGGCGGCCGCCATGTCCGGCCATGCGGTGACGTCGGCGGAACGCGACGTGGCCATCGGTTCGTTCGCCGCCGGGGACGGCTCGCGGATCTACCTCGTGCGGGGCGACGGCGACCGCCCCGCCACGCTAGAGGAGATCGTCCTCGGCTACCTCGCGTCGGGGCGCGTGGCCGCGACCGCCGCATGATCGCGCAGCTGCGCCTCGCATGGCGCCTCCAGCGCTGGGAGATCACCTTCGTCGCGGTTGCCTGCCTGGGGCTGGCCGCCGTCGCATGGTGGCTGACGCTCGACATGCGGTCGATCCTCGCGACCTGTGGAGCCACGGCCGAGGCGGCCGGCGCGGCAAGCTGCACCGTCATCTACGCCTTCCAGGAGTCGCACGGTGCGCCGGTCCAGCTCACCCAGATGGCCATCAGCTACGTGCCGTTCATCGCGGGGCTCGTCATTGGCGTCCCGATCGTCGCGCGCGAGATGGAACAGCGAACCGCGCTCATCGCCTGGCCGCTGGCCGGTTCGCGCCTGCGCTGGCTGGCGTGGCGCTCCCTGCCACCGTTCCTCCTCGTGCTCGTGCTGAGTTCCGTGGTCGCCGTGGCCGCGGACCAGCTGATGCACGCCTATTTCCCGCGCAGCGACATCGGCTTCTACCAGTACGCGGACCGCGGCGTCCCGCTCGTGATGCGGACGCTGCTGATGGTCGTCGCGGGGATCGCAATCGGTGCGGTGATCGGCCGGACCTTGCCGGCGCTGCTCGGCGGCATCGGTCTGTCGGTGGCCGTCTCGGCTGGGCTGGAAGTCGCCCTGCCGCATTGGGTGCCATCCACCGAGCTGACGCTGGCGGAGGTCGTCGATGCCGGCCCCGGGTCGCTCAATACCGATGTGAAGTACCGAACGCCGGAGGGAGAGCTCGTCGACGCCGATGCGGGCCAGAGCATGGTGGAGGCGGCATTCGCGGCAGACTCAAATTCCGAGCCAGATCCGTCGACGATGCCCGCGGAAGTCATCTACGGCATCGCCGCCGGCCGATATGACGAGGTGGTCATGCGGGAGTCCGCCGCCATCGGTCTGGGGATCGTCGGGATGGGGGCGATTGCCGCGTTCGCGGTCAAGGGCCGCCGGGCAGGATGATGGCCACGCTGCTGCGGCTCACCTGGCGGATGCAGCGCTGGGAGGTCGCGGTGCTCGTTGGTGGCACGCTGCTCCTGGCCGCGCTCGCGGCGCTCGTCGCGTGGCAGACCGCCGTCACCACCGCCCGCCTCACGGCCTGCTACGTGGACGCGGCCGGCGGCCCGCTCAGCCCCGACTGTCGCTCCCTGATCGGGTGGGGCAACATCCTGACCGAGGCTGGACCGATCCTCGTCGGCGCCACCGCGGTCGTGCCGTTCGTCGTTGGCCTCCTGCTGGGCGCGCCGCTCGTCTCGCGCGAGCTGGAGAAGCGGACCGCACCGATGGCGTGGTCGCTGTCGCGGTCCCGCTCCCGATGGCTCGCCATTCGCGTCCTGCCGCTGCTCGTCGCTTTGACCGTCGCGCTGCTGCTCCTCGGACAGGCGAGCGAGAGCCTCATCCTGGCGGCGCCTTCGAACAACGAGCTGGGATTCCGGGTCTTCGCGATGCACGGCCCGCTCGTCGCCGTACGGGGCGTGGCGACGTTCTGCATCGGCCTGCTGGTCGGACTCGTCGTCGGTCGGATGCTGCCGGCCATCCTGGTGACCGGTGTGCTGGCCATCGTCCTCGTCGCTGGCGTGACGTTCTGGCGCGGCGAGCTGATGCGCGCCGAAGCGGCCTGGGTCCCCAACTCCGGTGAGGGCGATTTCTCTGGGATCCTCGTCTATGACCAGGCATTCCTCGACGCGGCCACCGGCGAGCGCCTCCCCTTCGACACGGTGTTCGAGCGCTACCCGGATGTGTTCGGGCCAACCGGAAGCGGCATCCCGCCCGGTATGAGCCTGGCGAGCCTGGTCACGCCGCCGGAGCGGTACCCCGTCTTCGTGGCCCGCGAGATGGGGGTGCTGCTGCTCGTCAGCGTCCTCGCCGGCGGTGCCACGCTCTGGCTCCTGCGGTCGCGGCGTCCGGACCTGGGGTGAAGTCGGGTCAGTGGCCGGGCCGTCGCCGAGGATGCTGCCGTCAGCGCCGAGGGCCGTTGCAGCAGAACCACTCCCGCCCGTCAGTTCCCGCAAGCTGATCTCGCCGCCCGATCTGGCCCCCGATCCCGATCAAACTTGCACTCCAGGACCGTTAGCCGCGGTACGGCGGCTGTCGGAGCGCGGTACCGGATCAGACGTGCACCGTGCGCACGCGCCACGCTCCGGGTGATAGGAACGCCCGGACAGGACCGGCGCTAACGGTCACCACAGGCACAGGTGATCTGATAGTGGCCCAGTAGCGGCAGGAGCCGGGGAGCCGCCACGGGATCTGGTAGTGGCCCCCACCAGGGCAGGAGACCGGGGAGCCGCCACCGGATCTGGTAGTGGCCCCCGAGCAGGAGACCGGGGAGGCGCCACCTCCGCAAGATCTCGGGGCCGGGCCCGGCCAGGCCGCTCAAGCGGACGCCGCCGCCTCATCGGCGGGTGCCGCCTGCGCATCCCGGGCGTGGAGCTGACGATGGAACTCAGCGACCGCCTCGCCGCGTCCGGCCCA
>JBBRWZ010000090.1:0-7651 GCA_038248895.1 Candidatus Limnocylindria bacterium
GAGCCCGAGGCAGAACCGGAACTCGAGCGCGAACCGGAATCCAAGCCTGAGCGGACACCGCCGGGCGCATTTGACGCAGGTCCGGCGATCGAGCCCGTCACGTTGCCGGGTGCGGTGCCCGGACCTGAGCCGGAATCGCCACAGCCACCGGCACGTCCCTTCAGGGCACCCCGCCCGGCAGCGCCAGACCGTCATGGCTTTGGCCCGCTGGCGCGCGAACCGTTCGGACAGGTGGAGGAACCGCGACGGGGCCGCGTCGCCGACGCGGAGGAGGAGCTCCTCTACTTCGGTGGGCTCGGCGACGCCGATGACCGCGAGGATGGCTCGGACGAGATCGAGCTCGGCGTGAGCGGATGGCATGCGCCGTCCGGATCGACGCCGCCCGTCGAGGCCGATCCGGCCGTGATCGACGAGCGACTCACGGCCATTGCGGCGGAGGAGGGATGGGACGAGGACGACGTGGCAGCGGCACGGACCTACCTGACCGGGAACGCGCACGACGGGTCGTCGCGTGCGTCGGCGGAGCTGTCCCGGCCGATGCCCGGTGGCGAAGAGCTCGACGCCGCCATGCGGGCGCTCGAATCGGCACCGACGTCGGCACCGACGCCGGCACCACGGTCGTGGGCGAAGCGCGACCCGGGGGGCTCACCCGCGCCGATGACAGCGTCCGGGTGGCCAGCCGCCGACCGGACCGTCGCCGACCGGCTTCACGGTCGCGCCGAAGTCGCTCCGGGCGGCGCGGATGCATCGGTGCCCGGTGAGCGGCGGCTGCCGGATCCCGCGACGGAGCCGGATTGGCTGCGGGGCCGGCGAGACGCTGCCGCCCGAGCCTACCGCCGGCTGCGCCGGGTCTTTCCGCCGAGCGACACGGACGGGTGATCGCGGACGTTCACGGCTGGACCGCGTTCGTCGTCATCGGTCTGCTCGCGGTGACGGTCATTGCGGCGGGGCTCGCCACGGGGTTGGATCGCGGCCATCGGGTCGTGGCCGGGCTGGCCTGGATGTGGCTGCTGCTCGTCGCCATCGGGGTGCTCGTCGGCGGCGTGCTCTTCCTGAGCGGCACGGCTCCGCGGGAGGGACTGCATCTGCTCTACGGCGTCGCACTGCTGGGCCTCGTCCCACTCGAGCGCACCTTCGCCGCGGACGCGCCGCCCCGAGCGCGGTCCGGTGTTCGCGGCGTGGTGGCGCTCATCGCCCTCGTGCTCGTCTGGCGCCTCTTCACCACCGGGTGAGGAACGGCGTCGCTCCGGGAAAGGCTCGTATGATGGGAGGACCGATGATCTGGAGCACCCGCGCGCTGTTCAGTACCGTCGTCGTCGCTGGCGTGGCAACGATCGCGCTCGCCGCTGGCGTGGCCGCGAGCCCCGGTTCCGTGCCGGGGAGTGACGGGCGGACGGCCCCCGCCGCGGATCTCGTCGCTGACGGCGCGCAGCTCTTCGGCACGGCCTGCGCGGCATGTCACGGGGACGCCGGCGGCGGCGGCACGCGCGGACCATCCCTCGTCGATGCAGGGGCCGCATCGGCCGACTTCTACCTCCGCACCGGCAGGATGCCACTCGCCGGAGCGGCCACCGTCCAGGCGGTCCGCAAGCCTCCGGCATTCGACGACGAGGCCATCCGCGCCCTGGTCGCGTACGTCGCGTCACTCGGATCCGGCCCGGAGATCCCGATCATCGCGACGGACGAGGCGCTGCTCGTCGCCGGCCGGACGGGGTTCATCGCCAACTGCGCACCGTGCCACGGCGCGTCGGGGACTGGGGGAGCGGTGGGCGGCGGTGCGCTGGCGCCACCACTCGACGTCGCGACCCCGGTCCAGGTGGGCGAGGCCATGCTCATCGGTCCGGGGCAGATGCCGCGCTTCGACCTCGCCGACGACCAGCTCGATGCGATCGCCACCTACGTTGCCTACCTCCAGACGGCGCCCAACCCCGGTGGCTTCAGCATCGGCGGCATCGGTCCGGTGCCCGAGGGCTTCGTCGCCTGGGTGGCAGGGATCGGCGCACTGCTCGTGGCCGTCGTCCTCATCGGCCGCGAGTGGCGGTCTCCGACCCGATGACCGGCGAGCGGCTCGTGGCCGGCGCGCTCGGCATCTCAGTGCTGGCTTCGCTGGGCCTCGTCGCGTCGTACGTGGTCGGCCCGAATCCGCAGCTGGAGGGCGTGCTGCTCGCGCTCTCGCTCGGCGGCCTCGGTATTGCCATCGTGGCCTGGTCGCAGGCGCTGATGGACAACCGCATCAGTGTCGAGCCGCGTCATCCGATGCCATCGACCGCCAGCGAGCGACGAGCGGCGGAGGAGGCGTTTGCGCCGGGCGACCTCAGCCGCCGCACCTTCTTGGTGCGGCTGCTCGCCGGCGCCGTGGGCGCGTTGGGTGCCGCGGTCGCCATCCCGGTGCTCAGCCTCGGCCCCGCGCCGGGCCGGAGCCTCTTCACGACGCCGTGGCGCGATGGCATCCGCGTGGTGGACGAGTCGGGTGATCCGATCCGCATCGGTGACATTGCACTCGAGACGGTCCGCACCGTCTTTCCCGAGGGCCACGTCGGATCGGCGGACGCCCAGACGCTGCTGATTCGGGTCCGCCCCGGCGACCTCCAGCTCGCCGCCGACAGGGCTGCGTGGGCACCCGACGGGGTGATCGGCTACTCGAAGGTCTGTACCCACGCCGGGTGCCCGGTGGGCCTGTACCGAACGGCTGACCACTCGCTCCTCTGCCCCTGCCACCAGTCAACGTTCGACGTGCTGCGCGGCGCGCTGCCCACGTTCGGGCCGGCGGTGCGAGCGCTCCCGCAGCTCCCGCTCGGCGTCGACGGCGACGGCAACCTCGTCGCGCGCGGCGACTTTCCCGAGCCGGTAGGGCCGTCGTTCTGGAACATGACCCATACCGACGGGAAGAGCTGACCGCCGTGCTGGGCTGGATCGACGATCGGATCGGCGCCGCGTCCTGGGCCCGGACCGGCCTGCGCAAGGTTTTCCCCGACCACTGGAGCTTCCTCCTCGGCGAGGTGGCGCTCTTCTGCCTCGTCGTGCTCGTCGCGACCGGCGTCTTCCTGACGTTGTTCTACGTGCCCGACGCGACATCGGTCTCCTACGACGGCCCGTACGGACCGCTGCAGGGGACGCGCGTCAGCGCTGCCTTCAACAGCGTCATGGAGCTCTCGTACGAGGTGCGCGCCGGCCTCGTGATGCGCCAGATCCATCACTGGGCAGCGCTCATCTTCGTGGCCGCCATCGTCACGCACGTGGTGCGCGTCTTCATCACCGGCGCGTTCCGGCGCCCGCGGGAGATCAACTGGCTGGTGGGAGTCAGCCTCCTGACGCTGGCGCTCGCGATGGGGATCACCGGCTACTCGCTGCCCGATGACCTGCTGTCGGGGACGGGCTTGCGCATCATCTATTCGGCCGTCATCTCGATCCCGTTCCTGGGCCCGTACCTCGCCTTCCTCGTCTTCGGCGGCGAGTTCCCGACGGCGACGATCGTGAGCCGCCTCTTCGTCTTCCACGTCATGCTCCTGCCGGCGGTCCTGCTCGGCGGCGTGGGGCTGCATCTCGCGATCCTGTGGCGGCAGAAGCACACCCAGTTCCCCGGGCACGGTGCCACCGAGGACAACGTGGTGGGGCGCTCGTTCTGGCCCACTCAGGTCTTCAAGAGCAGCGGCCTGGCGCTGGTGACCGCGGCGGTGCTGGCCCTCCTCGGCGGGCTGGCGCAGATCAATCCGATCTGGTCGTACGGGCCGTTCGAGGCGAGCTTGGTCAGCGCACCGTCGCAGCCGGACTGGTACGTCGGCTGGCTCGATGGCATGCTGCGCCTCTTCCCGCCGCTGGAGGGGACATTCCTGGGCGTGACGATCCCGGCCGTCTTCATCGCCGGCGTCGCGCTGCCCGGCATCGCCTTCACCATGATGGCGCTCTGGCCCTTCATTGAGTCGCGCTTCATCACCCACGACCGGGAGGAGCACAACCTCCTCGACCGCCCGCAGGACAATCCGCTGCGCACGGCCATTGGAGTTGCGGCGCTGCTCACCTTCACGATGCTGACCGTCGCCGGCGGCAATGACGTTCTCGCCCTGGTGTTCTCCGTTCCGGTCGAGGGGATGACCACTGTCATGCGCTTCGCGGTGGTGCTCGTTCCGCTTCTGGGCGGGATCGTCGCGTTCCGCGTGGCGCGCGAGGTTGGCCGGGCGGAGGGCGCGCCCGTCGACGGCCCGGTCACGGTGCGCCCCCGACCGGACGGCAGCTACGAGGACGTGCCGTCCGACCGGCCCGTCGAGTGAGGCCGTCAGGCGGGGTGACGCGTCAGGCGGGGTGACGCGTCAGCTGGTGACCCAGCCCCAGACCGATACCGCCACCAGCACGATGCCCGGGATCGTCAGCCACGGCCCGTACACGATCCCGGTCAACGCCAGCGTGGCGCCGAACGCGGTGACGATCGGCCAGGAGCTCGCGCCCGGCAGGCGCAGCGTCCCGGTGCTGAACGGCTGCTCGTCCTCGAGCCCGTGCAGCTGGCGGAAGCCAAGGAGGCGGTTGACCAGGCGGAGGGCGCGCCGCGTGGGTGACCCAGACGGCCGGGCAGGCATTCCGGCGCCGTCCGGCATGCCGATGACGAGTACTCCCACGACGACGAAACCGGCGAATGCGGCCGCGGCCAGCAGGACGCTGCCGGCCACCTCGTAGCTCACGAACCAGTAGACGACGCCGATCACCGCCGCGTAGAGGCCGGTGCGCAGGAAGAAGCGGCCCTCCTCGGTCATCGGTCGTCGGCCCCCGGGTCGATCTCGGGGTGGCGCGCGTCGAAGACCGGCCGCACGGAGCGAACGCGCGGCAATGACGCGAAGTTGTGGTGCGGCGGCGGCGAGGTCGTCCACCACTCGAGCGAGTAGCCGCCCCACGGGTCGTCGCCGGCCTCGCGCCCGTGGCGCAGGGCGATGCTCCAGACGACGTTGACGGCGAAGAGCAGCACCGAGAGCGCGATCCCCACCGAGCCGATGCTGACGATGACGTTGATCAGCGTCCAGCTGTCGATCGGCGGGTAATCGGCGATGCGGCGCGGCATGCCGAGCAGCCCGAGCTGGTGCATCGGGAAGAACGTCAGGTTCATGCCGATGAGCAGCAGCCAGAACTGCACCTTGCCGAGGCGCTCGGAGAGCATCCGGCCGGTCATCTTCGGCAGCCAGAAGGCGAAGGCGGCGAACACCGCGAAGACGGTCCCGCCGAAGAGGACGTAGTGGAAGTGGGCGACCACGTAGTACGTGTCGTGCACCGCGTAATCGATGGGCGGCGAGGCGAGGAAGGGGCCGGTGATGCCGCCGATGAGGAACATGAAGAGGAAGCCCATGACGTAGAGCATCGGCGTGTCGAAGCGAAGCTTGCCGCGCCACATCGTTGCGATCCAGGTGAAGAACTTGACGCCGGTGGGGACCGCAATCGCCATCGAGGTGATGGCGAAGAAGAGGTTGCTGACCACCCCGGTGGTGAACATGTGATGTGCCCAGACGCTGAAGCTGAGTGCCCCGATGAGGATCGTCGCAAAGACGAGCGCGTGGTAGCCGAAGAGCGGCTTGCGGCTGAAGACCGGGATGATCTCGGAGACGACCCCGAACGGGACGAGGATGAGGATGTAGACCTCCGGGTGCCCGAAGAACCAGAAGAGGTGCTGCCACAGGATGGCGCTGCCGCCCGCCGCCGGATCGAAGAAGTGCGCCCCCGCGGTGCGGTCGATCAGCAGCATCGCCAGCGCCGCGCTGAGGACCGGGAAGCTGAGCAGGATGAGCAGGCTTGTGACGAGGATGGTCCAGGTCAGGATGGGCATCCGGAACATCGTCATGCCCGGCGCGCGGAGGGTGTAGATGGTGGCGATGAAGTTGACCGCGCCAAGGATCGTCGCGGTCCCCGAGAGCAGCAGGCCGATGATCCAGAGATTGGCGCCGGCCTCCGGCGAGCGCGTCGCCTCGGCGAGCGGGGCGTATCCGGTCCAGCCGAACGCGGCCGCCCCCTGCGCCGTCGCGAACCCGGAGAACGCCACCAGGCCACCGGCCAGGAAGAGCCAGAAGGTGAGCGCGTTGAGGCGCGGGAACGCCATGTCCGGCGCCCCGATCTGGAGCGGCAGCAGGTAGTTCGAGAGGCCGATGATCATGCCGCCGCCGAAGAAGAAGACCATCCCGGTGCCGTGCATCGTGAACAGCTGGTTATACGTCGCCTCGTCCAGGAACTGCAGTCCGGGCGCCGTGAGCTCGGCGCGCATCACCAGGCTGAGCAGCCCGGCGATGAGGAAGAACGCGAAGGCGGTGGCGAGGTACAGCACGCCAATCAACTTGTGATCGGTCGTGGTCAGCACCTTCAGGATGCCGACCCCGCGGCTGGCCTGGAGATGGGCATCGGGACGCGGTAGCGCCTGTTCGCTCATGGGCCGCTCGCCCCGGCATCGGCCAGCCAAGCGTCGAACTCGTCGGCGGAAACGGCGCGCACGGAGAACAGCATCCCGGCGTGATAGAGCCCGCAGAACTCGGCGCATTGGCCGCGGTACGTGCCCGCCTCGTTGACGGTGATCGTCAGGTGGTTCGTCTGACCCGGGATCGTGTCGCGCTTCACCAGGAAGGCTGGCACGTAGAAGCTGTGGATGACGTCCGCGGAGGTGAGCTCGAGCGTCACCGGTCGCCCCACCGGCACCACCATCTCGGGCGGGTGATCGAGCGTCCCGATCACCTCCACGCCACTGTCGGCGTACACGAACCGCCACTGCCACTGGAAGCCCTCGACGCGGATCTGGAGCGCGGAGCCATTCGCGCCGGCGTCCTCGCGGGCCATGACGCCGGCGCTCAGCACGAACAGCCCGGCCACGAGGAGCGTCGGCAGCAGCCACCAGACGATCTCCAGGGCGACGTTCGAATTCGTCTGCGCGGGCAGCGCGTCATCGCCCTCCCGGGCGCGGTAGCGGACCACCGACCAACCGATGAGGCCGGCCGTGATGACGAACACCACGGCGGCGGCGACCATGAAGACGCCGTACAGCCAGCTCACGTCCTGGGCCTCGACCGTGGCCGGCTGAGGCGTGCATCCCACGAGCAGCACGGTCCCCACCACGATGGTGGCGGTTCGGTGCAGGCTGGGGCGCATGGACGCCATGCTACGCCCCATCCGCCCGGCGCTGCCGTTCGGGCGCCATTCGGCCCGGCGAGGGTCCGCGCGTACCATGCGGCCCATGCCGGCCCCAGCACCACGTCGTCTGCCCCGCCACGGACCGACCGACGATCCCGGCGGCGCGGCTCTGGCCGCGCTCGGCACCGCTGTCGGCGCGGTCGTGGGCGGGATGCTGGCCGGACTCGCCGGCTACTGGTATGCCGCTGCGTTCCTGGCCGGACGCGAGTTTGCGGCGATCCCGGTGATCGTCTTCGGCGGCTTCGCCGGCGGCATCGCCGGCGGCGCGCTGGGCTGCTTCTCGATCCTGGCGCTGGGGCGGCGTCGCGCCGCGTCGGGAACGGCGCTGCGCGCGCTGGCGTTCCTCGTGATGCTGGCGCCCGTGCTCCTGCTCGGCACGCCGGCCCTCCAACTCGACCGCTTCGGCCAATTCCTCGTCGCCGGCCTGGCCGCGGGGGGAGCGGGCGCGCTGGCACGCGCGCTGACCGGGGAACGACGCGTCGCGACTACGCGCCCGGACCGA
>JBBRWZ010000091.1:0-7183 GCA_038248895.1 Candidatus Limnocylindria bacterium
CGGTGCCGCCACCGTACCGCATGTCACCGGCGATCGGCAGGCGCAGATAGGCAAGATGCGCGCGGATCTGGTGCGTGCGTCCGGTGAGCGGGTGGAGGGAGAGCAGCGTGTAGCCCTCGCCGGTCCCGAGCACCGCGTACTCGGTCACCGCCTCTCGGCCGCGCGCCGTCACCGCCATGCGCTGCCGGTCGGCCGGGTCGCGGCCGATGGGCGCCTCGACGCGGCCGCGGCTGGCCGGCGCCGCGCCGCGCACGAGCGCGAGGTACATCTTGTCGATCGAGCGCTCCCCGAACTGCGCCATGAGGCTCGCCTGCGCCGCGTCCGTCTTGGCCACCAGCAGCAGGCCCGAGGTGTCCTTGTCGAGGCGATGGACGATCCCCGGCCGCTCGAGCCCGGCGATGCTGCCAAGGCGCTCGCCCCGTGCCCGAGCCCGGCCAAGAAGCGCGTGGACGAGGGTTCCGGTGCTGTGTCCCGCGCTGGGATGGACGACCATCCCCGCCGGCTTGTCGACGATCAGCATCGTCGCATCCTCGTAGGCGACCTCGAGCGGGATCGACTCGGGGATGAGCGTCGGGTCGGGCGGGGCGCTGAGCTCCACCGCCACGCGCTCGCCGCCGGCGAGGCGGTCACTGGCTCGCGTCCGGCGCCCCTCCACCGTGGCGCGGCCGTCGGAGATGAGCCGTTGAGCGTGCGCGCGACTGATCCCGGCCACGGCTGCCACCGCCAGGTCCACCCGTCCGGGCGGGGCGGGGCCTTCGACCACCGGGCCTGCGGCGGCCGCGTCGCTCATGTCGTCATTTCGGTGCGCGTGGTATCCGTTCGGCCCGCTTCGTCGGGCGTGAAGAAGGTGAGGATGATGACCAGCAGGCCGATCCCCGTCACCACCGCCGAGTCCGCGACGTTGAACGTCGGCCAGCGCGTGTCGCCGAAGCCGACCGACAGGAAATCGGTGACGTAGCCGAACCGGAGCCGGTCGACGAAGTTGCCGAGCGCCCCGCCCAGGATCGCACCGAGGATGACGAACAGCCACGGGCTGCGGCCGGCAAAGGCGCGGAAGAAGTACACGATCATCCCGAGCGCGACCACGGTCACGATCACGAAGAGGAACAGGCCGCCCTCGAGGAGACTGAAGGCGGCCCCGGTGTTGCGCACGTTCCAGAGCTGGACGAGATCGCCGACGACCTCGATCCGACCGGTCTGATAGGCGATGTTCGCCGCCACCCATGCCTTGCTGGCCTGGTCCGCAACGAGCACCACGGCGGCCACGCCCAGGACAGTGAGCAGGTCGGCGCGCCGGCTGGCGGGCCTCGGTTCGGTCGTCATCGGAGGCCCATGGTAGACCGATCGCGGCATGCGGCCGCCGTCGTCGCTACGCGCCCCCGCTGCGGCGCATTGCCAGCTGGATCGCGGTACCGTCGAGCGCCGCGGTCTCGAATCGGTCGGGTTCGGCCAGGGATGCCGCCGGACCGATGTCGAGGCTCGTCGCCAGCAGCTCGCCCGCGAGCCAGTCGCGATGTGGGGCCAGCCGCGCCGCCACGTCGTCCGATGCCGTCACGGCCACCTCGACGCGATCTGCCAGGTCGTAGCCCGCCGCCTTGCGCAGGTTCTGGAGCCGGTGCGCCAGCTCGCGCGCCAGTCCCTCCGCCTCGAGCGCCGCCGTCAGCTGTGTGTCGAGCGCCACGAGCACGCCGCCCTCCTCGGCGACCTCGTGCCCGCCGCGCGCGCGCGCCGTCAGCTCGAACTCGTCCGCGGCCAGCTGCACCCCGCCGGCGGTGACGGTGCCGTCGGCGTTCGCCACCCAGTCGCCGCTGCGAGCGGCGGCCATGACACGCCCGACGTCGCGGCCGTGCCGCGGCCCGATGACGGGGAGCAGCGGATAGAGGCTGCGCTCGACGAGGTCGGAGTCGTCGGGGATGAGCTCGATGGCGTGGACATTGAGCTCCTCCAGCACA
The DNA here is from genome assembly GCA_038248895.1 of Candidatus Limnocylindria bacterium. Lineage (GTDB taxonomy): Bacteria > Chloroflexota > Limnocylindria > QHBO01 > QHBO01 > JAICQM01. The sequence continues at coordinate 1,953 of JBBRWZ010000091.1, forward strand.
ACCGACGTCAGCTCGTCGGCGACGGCGCCATCGGAGCTCAGGGCGGTCGCAGCGGATGGCAGCTTGACACGCACCGCCGCCAGCGGCTGGCGCGTCTTCACGCCCGAGGCGCTGCGTGCCGCGCGGCCCAGGGCCACGACGCGGCGTGCGCGATCCATCGCCTCCTCGAGTCCCGCGTCGCGGACCCCGTCGCGCGGGTGCGGGAAGTCGGCGAGATGGACCGAGTCGGGTGCGGCGGGATCGACCGCGGCCACGAGGTTGGTCCACAGCGCATCCGCCACGTGCGGGAGCATTGGTGCCAGCAGCCGCGCAACGTCCACCAGGACGCGGTGCAGCGTCGCGAACGCCGCGCGCTTGTCGGCGTCGAGCTCCCCCTTCCAGAACCGGCGCCGGTTGCGGCGCACGTACCAGCCAGAGAGGTCCTCGACCACGAACGCCTCCACCGCTCGCGCGGCCCGCGGCGGGTCGTAGGCGGCCAGCGCGTCGCGCACCTCGCCGCTGACCGCGTCAAGGCGCGAGCGGACCCAGCGGTCGAGGAGGGTCTCGGCGCCAGCGGCGCCATCGGTCTCGCTCGGCGTCCAGCCGTCGAGGCGCGCATAGCTCACGAAGAAGGCGTACGTGTTCCACAGCGGCAGCAGGAAGCGGCGCACGGCCTCATGCGCCGGCCCGTAGCCGAAGTTGACGTTGGTCGCCGGGTTGGTGGTGCAGAACAGCCAGCGCATGACATCAGCACCGATGCGGTCCGCGGCCTCATCGAACGGGATCGCGTTGCCGCGGCTCTTGTGCATCTCCTCGCCGTGCTCGTCGCGCATCAGCGCATAGGCGAACAGGTTGCGCGCCGGCGCCTCGCCGGTCATGACCGTCGACTCCGCGATGAGGGCGTAGAACCAGTTGCGGAACTGCCCCGGGAACGACTCGCTGATGAGGTCGGCCGGGTACCACGCCGCCCATTCGTCGCGGTCCGTGATCCAGCCCATGGTGGAGAGGGCCACGATGCCGGCGTCGAGCCATGGATTGCCGACGTCGGTGGTCCGCCGCGCCGTCCCGCCGCAGGACGAGCAGGCCACCTCGACCCCGTCGATCCAGGGCCGATGGGGGGAGTGCCCGTCGAACGCATCCCAGCCCGAGACGGCGCGGTCCCGCAGCTCGTCGTGCGACCCGATGATCTCCCAGGCGTCACAGGCGGTGCACTCCCAGATCGGCAGGGCCAGCCCGTAGTAGCGCTTCTTGCTGATCATCCAGTCGCCCATGTTCCGCAGCCAGTCGAGCTCGCGCTCCTCCAGGCCGATCGCCCCCGGCAACCAGGTCATGCTGCGCGTCGCCGCCGCGAGGGGGGCGCGTAGCGCGTCCATCCGGATGAACCACTCGTCGACGAGGCGGAAGACGAGCTGCGTCTGGCAGCGCCAGCAGACCGGGTAGTGGTGCCGGTACTGCTCGCGCGCGACGAGGAGACCCTTCTCGTCCAGGTTCTTCGCCACCGCGAGCGCGATGTCGTCGGCTGGGTCGGGAGTGGCGCCGGCGAAGCGGCCCGTCTGCCAGCCGTAGCCATCGCGGAAGACGCCGAACTCGTCGATCGGGTCGAGGACGGCGAGACCGTTCACCTTCGACAGCGCGAAGTCCTCCTGGCCGCAGCCGGGAGCGATATGCACGATGCCCGTTCCCTCCTCGTCGCTCACCTCGTCCCAGGCGACGACCCGATGCGCCACGCCGGCCGCGACCGGCAGCTCGTCGAACGGCCCGTCGTAGGTCAGGTCCACGAGCTCGGCGCCGGTGGCCTCGCGCAGGACGGTCGCCTCGCCGCTGACGCGCACCTTCGACCCGTGGCTGACCCACCAGCGATGGCCGTCGCGACCCTCCACCAGCCGGTACGTGAGCGCCGGGTTGACGGCCGCCGCCACGTTGCTCGAGAGCGTCCAGGGCGTCGTCGTCCAGACGAGAAGATCCTCACCCTCGTGGCCGACCGAGGTGATCGGGAGGCGGACCGTCAGCGAGAGATGCCGCAGCTCGCGGTACCCCTCGGTCGCGATCTCCATGTTCGAGAGCCCGGTCCCGCAGCGTGGACACCAGGGCATGACGTCGTGGCCGCGGTAGACGAGATCGCGCCGGTGGCACTCGGCGAGGAACGCCCAGATCGTGTAGTTGTTCTCGTCCGAATTCGTGTAGTAGCTGTGGTCCCAGTCCATCCAGTAGCCGAGCCGCTTGCTCTGCTCCGTCTGGATCGCGGCGAACTTGTCGACGCGCGCCTTGCACAGCTCCACGAAGCGGTCGATGCCGTACGCCTCGATCTGGCGCTTGTTGTTGAAGCCGAGCTCCTTCTCAACCTCGACCTCGATCCACAGGCCCTGGCAATCGAACCCGTTCTGGTACCGCTGCCGCTCGCCGAGCATGGTGTGGTAGCGCTGGAAGAGGTCCTTGTACGTGCGTCCCCAGGCGTGGTGGACACCCATCGGGTTATTGGCGGTGATCGGCCCGTCGAGGAAGCTGAACCGATGCTCCGCGGCAGCATTGCGCGCCAGGTAGCGCGCCAGCGTGTCGCGCTCGTGCCAGCGCGCGATCTGTGCCCGCTCGAGCGCAGGCACGTTCAGATCCTTGTCAACCGCCTCGAACACGTTCGCTCCCGTCACAACCACAAGCCCGCCCCGACATTCCGGGACGGGCGTCGATTCGACGTCCGCGGTACCACCCGCGCTTGACCGATGCTCCGATCGGCCCACTCGTCGCGACACGGGGACGTCCGCAAAATGCGGGCGGACCGGTGTCGCCGCCTCCTGGTATCGGGTGGCGCACCCGGACGACGCTACCTGCCTCGGGCCACCGCAAGCTCGAGGTTTCGCGTCACCGGCTCGGGAGGGATCTCTCCGCGTCTCGCTGACCGCCCGCTCTCACCGTCCGGGCTCGCTCGTGGGCGATGGCGACGCGGAGCGCTGGCTCCGTCTCAGCCGATTCTGCTGCTGACGGGATGGTCGCAGCGCAATCGCACCATTGTCAATTGGCGTATCGCGTACCACGCGCGCGACCTTCCCTTGACCGATACCACCCTTCACCGATGCCACAGATCCGAACCAACCAACCCCCAATGCACCGCCTGACGGCCATGGGCTACAGATTCGTGGCACCCCACGAGGGATACCTCGCAAACCGGGGTCGAATCGTTGCGATTCGTGGCGCCTGAGCGGACGCTCGCCGGCCTCCGCGCCCGCCACTCCGCCCGGTGCGGCGTCAGCCGGCGCCCACCAGCGACCATGTCACGAGGCCGAGCGAGACCACCGCGGTGACCGCGACGAGCGGTGCGAGGCGCGGCCACCAGCTGCGGGCGAGGAGAACGCCGAGGCTCGCCATCGGCCCCACCAGGAGGAGGCCGCTGATGAAGCGGCCGCCGGTCAGGCCGCGATCCGCGCCGACGAACGTGATGAGCGCCCAGCCGATGACCGCGGCGACGGTGGGAAGCAGCGTCAGGACGATGAGCGCGCCGGTGCCGGGCGGGGCCGTGACGGTCCCGCGCGTTCGGCGCCGCCGCCGCCGATGGGCGGAGGTCGCCGCCCGGTGCACGTCGGCCGGGCGCGACACGACGACGGGAAGGAAGCGGGATGCCGGCCCCGCGCTGCCGGACAGGGTCGTGACGTCCGCTGACGTGGCCACGGCGACATCAATCGTCCCCCCCGAGCGGCGGCGCGGCAGCGCGGGCAGCCGGAACCGCGACCGTGGAACCGCCGCGGCAACCGATGCCGCCGCATCTGCATCCGCCCGAGCCGCTGTCAGCTCCGCAGAGTGGCGTGCCGCCGCCTCGGCGGCCGTCCGCTCCGCCTCGGCGGCCGCCAGGGCGGATGCCCGTTCGGAGGCCAGATGCTCCTCCAGCAGCTGACGCTCGATACCGGTGAAGGTGCGGGGTGCGATCTCGGCGGCGGCGCGGTCGGCGGCTGCCACGGCCGCGACGGGGTCGCCCGACGGCGCACGCGCCACGAGGACGCGCGTCCGCTCCGCGACCTGCTCGAGCCGTGCCTGCACGCGCGCCGCCGCAGCAAGCGCATTGAGCAGCTCCTGCTCGAGGGCCGGGGCAATGAGAAGCCGGCCGCGATCGGTCGGCGCCAGGATCGCGGTCCGTGTCGGCGCCAGCCGGACGAGCTCGATGCGCTCGTCCTCGCGGAGCGTCGCGCTGCCCAGCCCGCGCTCGAGCGGACCGAGCCGCGGCCGCAGCTGCGCGGCCGATGGGCCGTGCAGCGTCACGCGCGTCACGGAGCCACGAGTCAGTGCGTGGATTCGCTCGCCGCCGAGCCACCGAATCCGAATGCCTCCCACCTCCACCTGCATCCGGACGGTGAGCGGCATGACGGCCAGCCACAGCCCGACGGCGACCACGACCGCCGTGGCGAAGAGCACCGCATAGCGCAATGGACCACCGACCAGAAGGAGCGCCGCCGCCACTCCGGCCGCGGCCACGAGCCAGAGCAGCGCCGGGAGGACCAGCAGGCGGCGCATGTCGCGCGCGAGGCGGATCTGAGCGATGGCGACGGTGTGCTCGCGAGGCATCGGTCAGGCCTTTTCGGTGACGCGGTACTCGAGGTAGCGGCCCGTCATGAGCCGCGTCTGCGCGTCGAGGGCGGGCAGGTTGCTGAAGAAGATGCCCACGAACGGCAGACCCACCCATTGTGCGTACGAGAGAAAGCGCGGCCACCAGCCCCACTCGGCGGGCCGTGGCGGGACGATGCGGTACTCGACCCATACCAGGACGATGAGGGCGATGAGCCCAATGGAGAGCATCCTGGACGCGTACAGGGGCAGGTTCTGCCCGAGCGTCGTCTCGGCAAAGGCGGGGTTGATGAGCAGTGGCACCGTCGCGCCGAACATGATGACGAACGGCGCGATAGCCCAGTTGATGTGCTCGCCGAACAGGTTGAGGACGCGCCAGGCGCGCGACGACACCGGGATCTCGTGGTGACGCAGCGCGTTCTGGACGACGTAGGGGATGTCGGTCACACCCCACGCCCAGCGGCGGGCCTGCATGTACTGCGTCGCCAGCGAGCGCCAGTAGGTCTTGGCGCGTACCGCGTCGCCGTAGATCGGGATGAAGAGCGGCACCGCGCGGAAGCGGTCCCCGTACGTGAAGTAGCTCTTCCAGTAGAAGCGGCTGTCCTCGGGAATCGCGTCGGTCGCCCAGTAGCCCACCTCGTGGACCAAGTGCAGCGTCGTCGAGTACGACCCGAAGCTCTGCAGCTTCTCGGGCAGCACGCTGC
>JBBRWZ010000092.1:0-6681 GCA_038248895.1 Candidatus Limnocylindria bacterium
CACGCACGTGTACCACCAGTACACGATCCGGGTCGCGGAGCGCGATGCCTTCGTGGAGCACCTCAGGCAGCGTGGCGTCGGCAGCGGCGTCTACTACCCCATCCCGGTTCATCGCCAGAAGCCGTTCATCGCGCTCGGCTACGGCGATCTCGACCTGCCCGTGACGGATCTCCTCACCGGGCAGGTCCTCAGCATCCCGGTCCATCCGTCGCTGACCGATGCGGAGGTCGACAGCGTCATCGCCGCCGTCAACGCCACCGCTGACGAGCTCGGGCCACTCCGCGTCGAGGTGCCCGCATGACCGATGCGGCGCGCCCGCTGCGCGCCGGTGTGGTGGGTCTCGGGATGATGGGCCGCAACCACGTCCGGGTCTGGGACGAGGTCATCGGCGGCGTCGAGCTCACCGCGGTTGCCGACCCTGATCCCGACGCACTGCGGCGTGCCACCACGGGCCGCGCCGCGCGCGGCTACGCCGACGCGGCGACGATGTTCGCCGAGGAGTCGCTCGACCTGGTGAGCATCGTGGCCCCGACGTCGCTCCACCTGCCGGTGACGATGGCCGCGCTCGACGCCGGCGCCCACGTCCTGGTCGAGAAGCCGATCGCCTCGGACCGCGGGCCGGCGGAGGAGATGATCGCCGCCGCGGAGCGGGCGGGTCGCATCCTCACCGTGGGTCACATCGAGCGCTTCAACCCCGCGATCCGCGAGCTGAAGGCACGCCTCGCCGCCAATGAGCTGGGACGCGTCTTCCAGATCAAGGCGACGCGCCTCGGGCCGTTCCCGGCCCGGATCCGTGACGTGGGGGTCGTGATCGACCTGGCGCCGCACGATCTCGATGTGATGCGCTTCCTGATCGGCAGCGAGCCGGTGCGGCTGTACGCCGAGACGGAGCAGCGCATCCACACCGATCACGAGGACCTCTTCAACGGCATCATGAAGTTTGCGAACGGCGTCATCGGCATCCTCGACATCAACTGGCTGACGCCGACCAAGCGCCGCTCACTGACGGTGACCGGCGAGCGCGGCATGTACGTCGCCGACTACATCAATCAGGACCTCATCTACTACGGCAACCCGGACGCTGCCCACACCTGGGAGAACCGCGGCGCCGACGGGATCTCGACGCCGATCTCGTCCGTGGCCGAGGGGGAGATGACGCGGCGCTACATCCGCAAGCAGGAGCCGCTCGCCGTCGAGCTCGCCGAGTTCGCGGCCGCCGTGCGCGACGGCGGTCCACCGCCGGTCAGCCCGCGCGACGCGCTTACCGCGCTGCTCCTCGCCCGCAAGATGGTGGAGGCCGGCCTCTCCGGCGAGGTGGTCGCCGGATCGGCGCTGCAGGAGGCGCTCGCATGAGGATCGCCGTCATCGGGCTCGGCCACATCGGGCTGCCGCTGGCGGTCCAGTACGCCGGGCACGGTCACACGGTGATCGGTGCCGACATCAATCCGCGCATCGTCGAGGCCATCAACAGCGGGGCCAGCCCACACGACGACGAGCAGGCGCTCGTCGACCGCGTGCCGCGGCTCGTCGCGGACGGAAACCTGCGCGCCACGACCACCACCGCGGACGCGGTCCGCGAGTCAGAGGCGGTGGTCGTCATCGTTCCGGTCGTCGTCGATGCGCAGCGCGAGATCGACTTCGGGCCAATCGACGCTGCAACGCGTGATATTGCTGTCGGTCTCCAGCCGGGAACGTTGGTGGTGTACGAGACGACGCTGCCGGTGGGCACCACGCGGGATCGATTCGGACCGATGCTGGCAGACGGCAGCGGGCTCCCCGCCGACCAATTCCACCTCGCGTTCAGCCCGGAGCGGGTCCTCGTGGGTCGCGTCTTCCTCGACCTGCAGCGCTACCCGAAGATCGTCGGCGGCACCACCGCCGAGGCAACGCGCCGCGGCACCGACTTCTACCGGTCCGTTCTCGACGAAGGCACGGATGTCTGGACCGTTGCCAGCGCGGAGGCGGCGGAGATGACGAAGCTCGCCGAGACGACGTACCGCGACGTCAACATCGCCTACGCCAACGAGCTGGCGCGGTACGCGGCGGAGCGGGGGATCGACGTGCTGGAGGTGATCGGGGCGGCGAACTCGCAGCCGTACTCGCACATCCACCAACCCGGCGTCGGGGTGGGCGGCCACTGCATCCCGGTCTACCCGCACTTCCTCTTCAACGGCGACCCGTCGCTGCGCATTCCACCGCTCGCCCGCGAGATCAACGAGGGGATGGGCGCCTATGCAGTCGACGAGATCGAGGAGCGTGTCGGCTCGCTCGACGACCAGCCGGTCCTGATCCTCGGCATCGCCTATCGCGCGGACGTCCGCGAGGATGCGTTCAGCAGCGCCTTCCGCCTCCGCGATGAGCTCGTGGCCGCCGGCGCGCGCGTCTATGCCCACGACCCGTACTTCTCGGACGAGCACCTCCGCGAGCGCGGATTCGAGCCCTACCGGCTCGGCGACGGCCAGCAGGTGAAGGTCGCAATCGTCCAGGCGCCGCACGCCGCGTATGCCGACCTCGACCCCTCCACTCTGCCCGGCGTCGAGCTCTTCGTGGACGGGCGCAATGCCATCGGCCGCGAGCGGTGGGACGCCGCCGGGGTGCCCTACCTCGGCATCGGCCACTGAGCTCGCGGGTGACCAACGACGCCACGCTGCCGCCGCGCGTGGGCCTCGCGGCGGGGCGCGGAGTGTGGGTCGTGCTGCCGACCTACAACGAGCGCGAGAACATCGACGCCGTGGCGTCGGCGATCCTGGCCGCGCTGCCGCAGGCGCAGCTGCTGGTCGTCGACGATGCGTCGCCCGACGGAACCGGTGAGCTCGCCGACGCGATGGCCGCGCGCGAGCCGCGCATGAGCGTGCTCCATCGGCCTGTGAAGGATGGTCTCGGCGCCGCGTACCGCGAGGCATTCAAGTGGGTGCTGCAGCGGCCGGAGACCGAGGCGGTGGTCCAGATGGACGCCGACTTCAGCCACGATCCGCGGGACCTGCCACGACTCCTCGCTCCGCTGATGCGCGACGCGGACCTCGTCCTCGGCACGCGCTACATGGCCGGCGGCGGCACGGTCGGCTGGCCGTGGTACCGCAAGCTGATCAGTCGCGGCGGGACGACATTCGCGCGCACCGTCCTGCTGCTGCCGTACCGGGATCTCACCGGGGGCTTCAAGGCGTGGCGTCGCGACCTGCTGGATCGAATCCGCCTTCGCGACGCCCACGTCAGCGGCTACGGGTTCCAGGTGGAGATGACGTGGTGGGCGCATCGGCGCGGGGCGCGCATCGTCCAGCTGCCGATCATCTTCCGCGAGCGGGTCGCCGGGACCAGCAAGATGCGCGGCGGGATCGTGGGCGAGGCGCTGGTCATGGTCATGCGGCTGCGCTGGGGCGCCGTCACGGAACGATTCGGCGGACGCAACCAGTAGGACCGCCGCCCGACGGTGCGTGCCGGCACCGCGTCCCTTCTGGCGAGGACGGAATGCATCGGCTAGCATGGCGCCTCCGCCCGGCCACCGCCCGTACGTCGCCCTGCGAGGCAAAGCAGCACACCGATGTCCATCCGCAAACCGATCCTCGACCGCAAGCATCGTCCGCGCTGGCAGGACGAGCTCCGCACGCAGCAGCTCGTCGTCGCCGGATTCGCGGTGGCCATCGCCGTCGCCATCGGTATCTTCGGCTCCACCATCTGGAGCAGCTACTACGAGAACCACCTTCGCCAGGTGGCGCTGGTCAACGGCGATAGCATCGACACCGACCAGCTGGCAGAGCGGCGCAACATCATCGGTGCGGAGCTGACGGCCCGTGGGGTCGACTTCAACGACCAGCTCGGCGGTGCCCGCGACTCGATCCTGCAGCAGCAGCTGCAGGTGATCCAGGACCAGCTCAAGACGATCGCGACGACTGCGACCGACTCGGTGGTGAACGCCGCCTTCTTCGATGACCTCGCGCCGCAGTATGGGCTGGGCGTCACCGCGGCGGAGGTGGACGCCGAGGTGGCGCGGCGACGAACGCTGCCGCTGCGCCTGGAGCTGTCGGCGATCGTCGTCCATGCGCTGCCGGATGGTGCCACCGCGTCCGACACGCCCACCGACGAGCAGAGGGCCGCCGCGAAGGCGGAAGCTGACCAGATCTACGCCGACCTCGAGGGCGGCGCCGATTTCGCGCAGACAGCCGCCGACAAGAGCGATGACGCCACCACCAAGGCCCTCAACGGCAAGGTCGGCGTGATCCAGGCGACCGACTCCTCGTACGGCGACTGGTTCGAGGCCGCCAGGGGTGCGTCGAGCGGTGACCTGGTGGGACCGTTCGAGTTCCGCACGAGCTACGTCATCCTCCATGTCGACGACCGGCAGGAGGCGGGCGCGTTCGACCTCCTCGACCAGCTGCTCGGCGCGAACGACATCTCCGCCGCCGACTACCGCTCGTACGTCCGCGAGGAGCTGCTGCGCGGGAAGGCGCGCACGTACTTCGAGGACACCGTCGTCGCGCGCTACCTGCCCCAGCGGGAGGTCGCGCAGATCTTCATCTCCGGCGACCAGGGCGTGCCGATTCCCAAGCAGCGGCTGCGACATCTCCTGGTACAGCCGATCCCCGGGGCCCAGGACCAGAGCGCCGCCACCGATGCGCAGTGGGAGGCGGCGCTGGCGAAGGCCAACGAGCTCTACGACCGCGCCTCGCAGCCGGATGCCGACTGGTGCGAGCTTGCCAAGGAGAGCGATGACCCCGGTTCGCGCAGCCAGTGCGGTGACCTCGGCTGGTACGACCCCTCCACGTCGAACTTCGATGCCGACTTCAAGGCGGGCGTGGTGGGTCTCACCGAGGGCGAGACATCCGACCCGGTGCGGACGCAGTTCGGCTACCACATCATCCAGGTCACGGACCGCCGCATCAGCGCCCAGGACCAGGCGGACAAGCTCGTGGCGGAGGTGCGCGATGCGCCTGACACGTTTGCCGCCGTCGCGACGGCACATAGCGAGGACGCGACCTCGGCACGCAAGGGTGGCGACATCGGCTGGGTCGCGCGCTACGAGAAGGACCCGGAGCTGGAGGCGGCCATCTTCGCGCTCGGCGTGCCCGGCGACATCAGCGACGCGGTGAGCTCGGGGAATGGGTACTACATCTTCAAGCTGCTCGACACCTCGGACGCGCGATTCGTGCCGGAAACGCGGCGCGACACCATCCGCAACGTGGGATTCCAGCGCTGGGTGACCGAGCAGAAGGCCGGAGCCGACATCTGGGTCGACCCGTCGGCCGGGACCGCCACGAGCGGCAGCTCCACCGCGGGCGGCACGACCTCGACCGGCGTCGCCAACTGACCGATGCGGCTCGCCCGCGCCTCATGAGCCAGCTGCCGGACGTTTCCGCGCTGCTTGCCGCCTCCGGGCTCGACCCCGCCGACGGGCTCCAGATCGTGGCGGTGGATCGGCTAGCCGCGGTGGCCTTCGACCCGTCGCTGCCGCTCCTCCTCCTTCCGGCCCGCGAGGGCACCCCGGCCGCGCCCCCGCTCCCCGGACGGCATGCGCGCACCTCGCCGCATGCCGTTCTCGCCGCCCTCTACCCGGCCATGCACGTGCTGCGCCGTCTCGACGCCGGCGTCGAGACGGAGCTCCGTGTGCTGGACGACGCCACGCTCGCAGCGGGGGCATGGCTGGTTGCGCCCCTCGCCGCCACCGACAACCTCGCCAGCCCCCACGGGATGGCTGCCATCAGCGCCAGGCTGCGTGGGCCGGACGGCTGCCCGTGGGACGCGAAGCAGACGCACCGCACGCTGCGCCCGTACCTGCTGGAAGAGGCATACGAGACGATCGATGCCATCGAGCGCGGCGATCCGGCGGAGCTCGCCGAGGAGCTGGGCGACCTTCTGCTGCAGGTGATACTCCACGCCCAGTTCGCCGCCGAGGAGGGCAGCTTCGACCTGACCGATGTCTATCGGTCCATCGGTGCCAAGATCGTGCGCCGCCATCCGCACGTCTTCGGCGACCTCGAAGTCCGCGATCTCAACCACCTGATGTCAACCTGGGAGACGATCAAGGCCACCGAGCGCGCCGAACGCGGGACCGATGCCCCCGCCGGCGCCTTCGCCGGCGTCGCGCGTGCCCTCCCCGCCCTGCCGGCGAGTCGCGAGATCCAGGAGCGGGCCAGCGCCCTCGGCTGGGACTGGGCCGCGATCGACGGCGTCTGGGAGAAGGTCGACGAGGAGCTCGGCGAGCTGCGGGCGGCCGCCACGCCGGCCGAGCAGCTGCACGAGGTCGGCGACCTGCTGTTCGCGCTCGTCAACCTGTCGCGCTGGATGCAGCTGGACCCCGAGGAGGCGCTGCGAACCGCGAACCGCCGCTGGATCGAGCGCTACGAGCGGGTCGAGGCCCTGGCCGCCTCGCGCGGATTGGACCTGGCGGGGCTTGATCTCGCTGGCAAGGACGAGCTGTGGGACGAGGTCAAGGCAACGGGTTGACCGGCCCGTGGCCGCGGCGCCCGCGGCCCCCTCGCCCGCGCCGGTTCCGACTGTTGCGTTGCTGGTGGTCGTATGACCAGTCGACGCCTCGCGGATGGTCACACGCGCCTGGCGCAGCCATTAGCAAGCTGGAGCGCCGTGGATGGCACGCGGCCAAGCGTGGAGGCGGCCGCCGTGGGCCCCGCCGCGGCCCAGCCGCGGCCCAGCTTCCCGCTAACGCGTCTCGAGGCGCGCGTATGACCA
>JBBRWZ010000093.1:0-6677 GCA_038248895.1 Candidatus Limnocylindria bacterium
ACTGCACCGCCCCAACGCCCCGGCCTCGCGGTCGGGGCGTTTTGCTGCCCGGGCGCGTGAGGGCGGCGGCGGCGCTGACACATCAGCGCCTCGTTACCGCGCACCCCGCGCCGGGCCGCGCCACGCCGCGCCGCGCACCCGCTGTCCGCGCATTCGCGCGGGATGTCCGCGCATGCGCGGGCGGACATCTAACGGCCACCGGGGACGCGTCGGATGGCCGTTACATGGCTCCGGGCGCATGCGCAGGCCAGCGGGAGCGCGGCGTGGCGCGGCGACGAGCTCACGTTGGCCGTTAGATGTCGCCGGGCGCATGAGAGCGGGCCGGCGGGCACGAAGACGGTGCGACGGGCGGCGCGGCGGCGGCGCGGCGCGGACGGCGGTGGCACCAGCGGGAACGCGGCGCCGACCCAGCCTGGGGTAACATGCTGCACACATGAGCACGTTTGCCCCGACACGCGCCGCCGGCACGCCCGATACGGACGCCGAGCAGATCCGCCGCACCTTTGCGGCAGCCTGGGGGGAGATCGGCGGTGCATGGGGCGTCGCTCCGTCCACGGCCACCGTCCAGGGCTACCTGCTCGCGCACGGCGGGCCGCTCACCGAGCCGGAGCTGCGGCGCGCGCTTGGGATCAGCCATCGTGCCGCCAGCCTGGCCCTGGCGCAGTGCGATGAGTGGGGGCTCATCGAGCGCACCGACGAGGCGCGACGGTCCGGACAGCGCGGGCCGGCGGCCACCGCATGGGTGGTGGTCGGTGACCATTGGGCATGGTTCCGTCGCGTCGCGGCGGCGCGCAAGGAGCGGGAGACGGAGCCGGTAGTGCCGGTCATCGAGCGCTGCGTGGCGCTTGCCGCGGCCGGGGGCAACGATCCGGAGCTCGCCGACCTGCGCATTCGCCTCGCCGGGTTGCTCGAGTTCGTGCGACGCTTCGACCGCGGGGTGGGCACGTTCGTCGCCGGCCAGCCCGCCGCCATCGAGCGTCTCTTCGCCGGCATCGATCGGCTGGATGAGCGGACGACCCATCGCCTCTGGACGCTCGTCGGCGACCTGTCGGCCGACGAGCTGGCACGGGCGCTCGAGGCGCTGGCCAAGCTCCCACCGGCGGCCACGCGGCGCCTCATCGCCCTCGCGGATCAGCCCGTCCTCAAGCGCCTCCTGGGATTGAGCTGACGCTGGCGCACCGGTCTATTCCCCTGAGCCGTCGTCGTCGAAGACCGATGCACCGGCGGTGACCTCAGAGCCCGCGCTCCCGCCGAATGCCGCCGGGAGCGGGCGTGGCAGGTCGGCACGCGTGACATATCGGTCCACCAGCTCGCGCGTGCCGGCGATCTGGAGCGCGTCGAACAGCCGGCCGAACTTGTCGCACAGGTGGGTCCCGATCTCGTCGGCCGCGGCCTCGGGGAGCGACCACAGCTGCTGCTTGAAGGGGCCGATCGCCTTCTTCCGCGTCTTGTAGAGGAACTGCTCGTCCGTCTCGCCGTCCTTGCGCTCGTCGGCGCAGTTGGCGACGCACCACGCCATCATCTCGCCGCGCAGGTCGGCCGGCAGCCCACCGCCGTCGTACACGATGTTCTGGAACCCGGTCGCCAGGTGGATCTCGGCGGTCCCGCGCGCCGGGAAGTGGCCGAATGCCTCCTCCGGCAGCGTGGAGGCGCCGTGCTGCACGCAGCCGGCGAGGCCGTACTCGTCGCGCGCCACCGCCGAGAGGCGCTGCATCGTGTCGAAGTCGATGTTCACCTGGGCGATGCTGCCGTCCGGCATCGGCACGCCGCCATGCGAGGTCCCGGTCTGGATGCTCACCTTGCTGATCCGCGCCATGTCATCGTCGCCCATTGCCGCGAGCTCGGTCCCGTACGCGTCGAGGTACGCGCGCAGCTCCTCCTCGGTGGAGTTGCTCTTCCCCACCTCGCCGATCTCGCCGCCGATGCTGACGGTGACGCCGCTCGGCTGGAGGATGCGGATGAGACGCGTCAGCTCGGCGGTGTTCTGGGCGTTCACCCGCTGCTGCTCGGGGACGGTCGGCAGGGAGAGGTCGACGAGGGTGGAGCTGTCGATGTCGATGTTCAGGAACCCCGCGGCGATGGCCTCGCGGGTGAGGTCCTTGATGCCCTCCATCTCGGGGCCCGGATCCGACTGCCACTTCGTGGCGTTGAACTGGAAGTGGTCGCCCTGCAGGAAGACCGGCGTCTCCCATCCCTCGCGGATGGCCGCCGCCAGGATGACGGCGGCGTACTCGGCCGGCCGCTGGTCGGTGTACGCCATCTCGCTCTTCGCGATCTCGAACACGACCGCGGCGGCGTCACGCTGCAGCGCGGCGCGAAACGCCTGGCGGGCCGTCAGGTAGGTCGTGGCGCGCACGTTGATGGCCGGCACCGTGAACGCCGTCGGCGGGAACTCGCCGCGGCCACGCGCCAGGTAGAGCTCGTGGATCGAGGCCGAGCCGCAGCCGAGCGCCTGGGACGCGCTCCAGATGAGCCAGCGCGCCGCGTCACGAACGTCGGCCCCCGCGGCGAAGACCGCCGCGGACACGAGGTCGTCGATCGCCCCGGTCCGGAAGCTGGCGGGATCGGTGATGCTCAGCCGGTCGCCGGAGATGGTGGCGATGCCCTCCAGGCGCGAGCGCAGGTCATCCGCGGTGTCGATGCTCATCGGTCCATGCTAGCGGAGCGCCGACAGGGTGGTGAAGGTGAAGAGCGGCACCACCACCAGGCCTATGCCCGCGGCGAGGAGGTACCAGTCGCGGGCCGCGCGCGCATCCGCCACTCCTCGCCGCCGCAGTCGGGTCACCCACCAGCGCACGGCGGAGAGCGCCACGACGTAGAGCGCGGCGCTGGTCAGCACGACCCCGATGGCGAACGGACGCACCCGGTCGCAGCTGCCGAACGCCAGTGGGCCACCGGGCGGACACGTGGCGGACAGCTCAGCGGCGGCGAGGAGGAGTGCGAGTCCGAGCACGAGCCCGCACCAGGCGAGATGGGCGGCGAGCGAGCGGGTCAGCCGGGAAGGAAGGCCCGGTCGCCGGCCTCGACGGCCGCCGCCGCCTCGCGGTCGGTCACGCGGCGGTACTCGAGCCAGAGGTAGACGAGCGCCGCCGCTCCGATGCCGGCACCGATGGCACCGAGCAGTAGCGCCTGGAGCGGGAACGGATTCTGACCGGCGGTGGGGATGAACGTGCCGCCGCCCAGATTGAAGAGGAGCAGCGGAATGAGCAGGAGCAGCACGAAGAGCAGCTGCAGGAAGTCGAGGATGCGGACGAGGCTCCACGCAAACCCGGAGCGACCGCGAGCGGCCTGCGTCCACAGGCCCAGGATGGCCAGCAGGACGAAATTGCCGCCCCCGATCCCGTTGGCAACCAGGAAGCCCATGTCGTCGCTGAACTTCAGGAGGTACTGCGTGACGAGGTAGTAGATGTAGTTGGGCAGGTAGGTGATGAGGAAGTAGACGAAGATGAAGAGCGGCACGCCCTTGATGAGCGCCACGAGCCACGTCTCGTAGCCGTAGAGCAGCCAGCTCATGAAATCGTCGACGGTGCCCACGAGGCCGCCGAGGCCGCGGCGACGACGGGGACGGTAGCGCGCGGCGCTCATGAGCCGTGGTCTCCCTCGAGCAGGAAGGTGATGAGCGCCTCGAGCTGGTCGCCAGTGACCTGGGTGTCGGGGAACTGCGGCATGCCGGTCGTCTCGCCGCCGTTGTAGTTCGTCCACGAGTCGCGAATCCACTTCGTCAGGAAGTCGCGCGGGTCGGCGTCATAGTCCGCCTGCATCTGGGCGAAATCGGCGGGCTGGACGGGTAGGTCGGTGATGAGCCCGGCGCCGATGCCCTGGATGTTCGGGAACTGCCCCTCGACACCGGCGAGATCGGCGCCGTGGCAGCCGCCGCAGCCGGCCGCGACGTAGACCTCCTGGCCGCCCGCCACGGTGTTCTCGACCGGCGCCTGCGACTGCCCGGCGCTCTCCTCCGCCCAGCTCGTCACGAGCGCGGTGAGAGCGTCGATCTGCTGCACCGTCAGCGGGCCACCGGCCTCGGTCGACCATGCGGGCATCTTGGATTCGGGGTTGCCGGAGACGACGATGCCGCCATAGCTGATGACCAGATGGACGTAATTCGGGTTGATCTTGAGGCGCTCGGCGACGCGGGGGCCGTGGAGGTTCGGGCCCTGGACCTTCGCGTCGGGCCCGCCACCCATGCCGTCGGGGCCGTGGCACTGTGCGCAGTTCGCCGTCGCCGGGTGGTTGGCGTCGGGGGCGCCGAAGATGACCTGAGCGTATGCGAGCTGCTCCTCGTCGACCGCGGCGGCGGCGGCATCCCGACGGGCGCCATCGGTCAGCCAGTAGAACATCGTGAACAGCGCCAGCACGGCGACCACCACCACGCCCAGCGTCTTCAGTCGCATCGGCCTACCCGGTGCAGTGCTGCATCTCGGTGGGAACGCGCGTGTCGAACGTCGCGGTGCCGACCGGCGGCCCTGAGACGATCGCGCTGGTGTCGACGACGTAGGCACCCGTCTCGTCGGCGGTCACGTTGAAGCCGTCCATGCCACGTGGTGCCGGCCCGTCCCGCTTCTCGCCGATGACGGTGTACTTGCTCCCGTGGCAGAGGCATTCGAACCAGTGGCTCGAGGTGCACAGGTTCGGGATCTGGCAGCCGAGGTGCGGACACTTGCGGTAGAGCGCCAGGACAGACCGATCCCCGCGCGGGATATCAGCCCCGAGGTTCGTGCCGGGGTCCGGCACGTCCGGCTCCTGGCCCTCGACGAGGGCCTTGGATGCCGGCACGTTGACGATGAAGAGCCGCGCCGGGTTGTAGATGTACGGGGTTCCCTTCGCCCATTCGGGGAACGTGCCGACGAGGTCGGCGGCCGTCCCGAGGGTCACCTTGCCGCCGAGGCCGCTCGTGATGTTCGGCCACAGGAAGGCAAGCGTGCCGCCCAGGAACTCGAGGCTGAGCAGGCCGACGCCGACACCGAGCATGCGGCGCATGAAGCTGCGACGGCTCATCTCGCCGATGCGCGGGCCGTGCACCTCGCCGTAGGTGGGCTGCTGAGGCGTCATAGCGTGAAGAACACTCCCTGCCACGGCCACACCCAGTTCCAACCCGGTCCGCGGAAGAACGAGCCGATGAGGGTCACGATGATCCCGCCCACCATGATGCAGAGGAAGAAGACCCACATCAGCTTGCGGTCGCGCGCCGCCTTGTACGGCGATCGGTCGAGGAACGGGATGAGCGCCAGCCCGACGAGGTAGACGCCGGGGACGAGAACGCCGGCGACGGTCGCGTTGAAGTAGCTGAGGATCTCCTGCAGGCCGAGGAAGTACCACGGCGCCTTGGCGACATGCGGCGTGTTGCCGGCGTTCGCCATCTCCTCCAGCGGGGCGTTGATGAAGAAGGAGGTGACGACGAGCAACCCGGAGAGCAGCATCGCCATCAGGAACTCGGCACGCAGCAGGTGCGGCCAGGTGAGGACGGTCTCGTCGGGGCGCTTGTCGACGCGCACCATCGACTCCTGCTTGACGTAGGCGAGGAGCCGGAAGCGCTCGGTGCCCGGTACGCCGGGGGGGCCGGGCAGCTTCGGTCCGGCGCCGCGCTCCACGGTCGGGACCCGGGGCGCCTGCGTCGGGGCGTTCTTGTCGGCGGTAGCGTTCGGCCGCTTCTCGATGGTCATCGCTGCCCCACCTTATACCGGGCCTCTGATGCCGCCGTCCTTCCGGATCCTCCAGAAGTGGTCGATCATGAAGATCGCGGCGATGAGCGGCAGGAAGATCACGTGCAGGACGTAGAAGCGCAGCAGCGTGTTCTGGCCGACCTCGATGCCGCCGAGGAGGAAGAAGCCCATCTGCGAGCCGAGCAGCGGCGCGTACTGCGCCATCTGCGTCCCGACCGTGACGGCCCAGAAGGCGATCTGGTCCCACGGCAGCAGGTAGCCGGTGAAGCTGAGCAGCAGCGTCATTAAGAGCAGCACCACGCCGACGACCCAGTTGAACTCTCGCGGCGGCTTGTAGGCGCCGTGGTAGAAGACACGGACCATGTGCAGGAAGACGGTGAGCACCATGAGGTGCGCCGCCCAGCGGTGCATGTTGCGGACGAGCTGGCCGAAGGCGACGCTCGTCTCGATCGCCTGGATGTCCTGGAAGGCACGGCTCACCGACGGCACGTAGAAGAACATCAGGTAGAGCCCGGTCACGGTGAGGGACAGGAACATGAAGAAGCTGATGCCGCCGAGACAGAACGTGTACGTGTAACGCACGGCGTGCTTCTTCACCCGCACCGGGTGCAGGTGCAGGAAGACGTTGTTCATGACCGCCAGCGCGCGCGTGCGGCTGGTGGTCGGATATGGCTGACGGAAGAAGCTGCGCCAGACGGCGGACTCCTTGATCACGCGAACGAGGTCGCCGGGACCCGGAAAGCTCATCGCTCAACCGCCACGCCGGCCTGCTGGCCGATTTGACCCAGAACGTTGTCCTTGTAGCTTTCCAACAGCACCTTTCCGTCCGGAGTGAACCGCTCCAGCTCGAGTCGATCCATGGTGATGCAGTTCGTCGGGCAGCGCTCCACGCACAGGTTGCAGCGGATGCAGCGCTCCTCATCGATGACCATCGCGATCCCCCGCGGCCACGACTGGAAGAGGTCGACCTCCGGGTCGTCGCCGCCGACCTGCGCCTTGTCGATCATGTAGATGACG
>JBBRWZ010000094.1:0-6373 GCA_038248895.1 Candidatus Limnocylindria bacterium
CAGGTGCCGCTCTTCCCCGGCACCGGCGCGGCGGACGAGCGTGGCACGGGTGCCGGCACGGGCACGAAGCACAACGAGCCGCTCCCGCCGGGGAGTGGCGACGCCGCGTTCACCGCCGCGTGGCTCGAGCGGCTGCTGCCGGACGTGGAAGCCTTTGCGCCGGAAGCGATCCTCGTTTCCGCCGGCTATGACGCCCACGCCACCGACCCGCTCGCCGATCTCGCCGTCACCGAAGACGGCTACGAGGCGGTCGCCCGCGCGGTCGGTGCGGTGGCCGGACGCCTCGGCATCTTCGGGATCGCGCTGAGCCTGGAAGGCGGCTACGACCTCGACGCGATCCGCGCCAGCGCGGCAGCCACCGTGCGCGGGCTCCTCGCAGGCCTCGAGGAGACCGACGATCTGAAGCTCCAACGGTGACGGGTATACTCCGCGCACACCGCGCCACGGAGGGAGCATGACGGGCCCACGCGCCGACATCGCGCAGGATCGAGGGCCGCGACCCGCGCGCGACGTCGCTTCGCGTCGCGCTGCCGACGATGGACGCGTGGTGGCCGACGGACGGGTCGTGGTCATCACCGGCCTCTCCGGCGCCGGGAAGAGCCAGGCCTCGAAGCTGTTCGAGGACCTCGGCTACTACTGCGTCGACAACCTGCCGCCGGAGATGCTCGACGCCTTCTTGCAGCTGCGTGCCGCGGGCGACGAGCGCTTCCTCAACGTGGCCCTGGTCCTCGACATCCGCGCCGGTGACCCGGCGCCCGCCATCCTGCGTGCCCGTGGCGCGCTCGATGCCCGGGCGGACATGCTGCAGGTGCTCTACCTCGAGGCGTCCGATGCCAGCCTCGTCTCCCGCTTCAGCGAGACGCGCCACCGTCACCCGCTGCAGGAGCGCGGGGGCGTCCAGGGCGGCATCCGCGAGGAGCGCCGTCGCCTGGCGCGCGCCCGCGAGTTTGCCGACGAGGTGGTCGACACCAGCGGCCTCTCCATCGGCCAGCTCAAGGAGCGGCTCTTTGCCCTCGTCCCGACGGACGCGGCGGCCGGCGAGCTCCAGGTGGACGTCATCACCTTTGGCTTCAAGTACGGCATCCCGCTCGATGCCGACCTCGTCTTCGACGTCCGCTTCCTCACCAATCCCTACTGGGTGCCGGACCTCCAGCCGCTCTCCGGACTGACCGACCCGGTGCGTGACTTCGTCCTCGCGCAGCCGGCGGCGGGCCGCTTCCTCGACATCGTCGGGGAGCTGCTCGACCTGACGACGCCGGCGTATCGGTCCGAGGGGAAGTCGCGACTCGCCGTGGCGCTGGGTTGCACCGGCGGCTACCACCGCTCCATCGCGCTGGCGGAGGAGCTGGCGCGCCGGCTGCGGGAGAGCGGCCACGAATCGGTGACCGTGTTCCACCGCGAGCTGGAGCGATGAGGCGGATCCGCTTCCCGCGCTGGCTCTACCCGGGGATGCATCTCAAGCGCTGGCTCGTGGTGGTGCTGATCGGGATCGTGGTGCTGGGCCTGGGCGGCGCGACGGCGCTGCTCAATGTGTACCGCGCCGGCGAGCTGGACGAGGTGCCCTTCTTCTACTACCTGACCGGCGCCTTCCTCGAGCGGCCGCTCCGCGCTGCCCTGCTGGGCGGCATCGGCCTGGCCGTCACCGCGGTTGGCGTCTGGGGTCTCATGCGCAGCGTCGTGTCGCCGTTCGTGCAGCGCGGCAACAGCGTCATGGAGGTCCTCTACACCAAGCGCTATCTCGCGCGCGGCCCGCGCATCGTCGCCATTGGCGGGGGCACCGGGCTCTCGACGCTGCTGCGCGGCCTGAAGGCGTACAGCGCCAACATCACCGCGGTGGTGGCGGTGGCCGACGACGGCGGGTCGAGCGGCCGGCTGCGCCAGCAGCTGGGGATCGTCCCGCCCGGCGACATCCGCAACTGCATCGCCGCCCTCGCCGACGCGGAGCCGCTCATGACGCAGCTCATGCAGTACCGCTTCCCGGCAGGCTCGGGGCTCGACGACCACGCCTTCGGCAACCTCTTCATCGCGGCCATGACCGCCGTCACCGGCGACTTCGAGGAGGCCGTCCGCGAGTCCAACCGCGTCCTCGCGGTGCGCGGCCAGGTGCTGCCGGCGACGAGCGTGCCGCTCAACCTGTCGGCTCGCCTGAGCGGCGGACGGCACGTCAACGGGCAGGTGGCGCTGGCCGAGGCGGGGGAGTCGATCGAGCAGGTCTTCATCGAGCCCGCGGACGTGCGCGCCAACCCGGAGGCGATCGAGCGCATCCTCGAGGCGGACATGATCGTCATGGGTCCGGGGAGCCTTTTCTCGAGCGTCCTGCCCAACCTGCTGATCAGCGACATCCGCGACGCGATCGGGGCGGCGTCCGGCCTGCGCGTCTACGTCTGCAACGTGGCGACGCAGCCCGGTGAGACGACCGCCTTCACCGCGGCGGCGCACCTCGAGGCGCTCTTCGACCATGTCGGCGACGGGATGATCGACTACGTGCTGCTCAACCACGAGCGCGGCGCCCGCGCACCCGCCGGCTGGCAGGGAGAGCCGGTGGAGGTGGACGCGAGGCGGCTGGAGGAGCTGCCGGTCATCGTCGTCGAGGAGAACCTCATCGACGTCGCCAATGCGCATCGCCACGATCCCGCCAAGCTGGCCGCTGCCCTCATGCGGCTCCAGCAGGAGGACCGCGTCGACCGGCCGCGCCAGCGGCGCCTGCAGCGCCCCACCGCCAACGCCTCGTGATCTCCGCAGTGGGCAGCCTCGCCGCCAGATGGTGATCGCGGCCGAGGTGAAGGGCGAGCTGGCGCGGATCCAGCCCGCCCGCGACCACTGCCGCCGCGCGGAGCTCACCGGTCTCCTCGCCGGGGACCGCATGGCCGGCGGCGTCTCCACGCTCAACCACGCCACGGCGCGCGTGGCCCTTCAGCTCGCGGCGTCGCTCGGCATCCTCGCCGAGGCCACGCGGCCGGTGCCCGGCCCGCATCCGGCGCCGCACGCGCGCCATCACCTCCAGGTCGTCATCGACCGCGCCATCACCCGCGGCTGGAGCTGGACCGATGCGGCGGCGTGCGATCGGCGCGCCTGGCTGCGCGGCATGGTCCTCGGGTCCGCCTCCGTCTCGTTCGGAGGACGCGGTCCGCACGTCGAGTGGGTCTTCCGCAGCCGGGCCCACGCCCTCGAGCTGCGCCGTCGCCTCGCCGCGTGCGAGGTCCGCGCGGCGCACGCGGAGCGTCGCGCGCGGCACGTCGTGTACGTCAAGGGCAACGAGGAGATCGCCACGCTCCTGCGGCTCACCGGAGCGAATCGGGCGCTGCTCGACTTCGAGACGCATCGGGTGGGGCGCGACGTCCAGAACCGCCTCAACCGGATGCTGAACGCGGAGGCGGCGAACCTCGGTCGAACGGTGCGGGCGGCGGAGCGGCAGCTGGCCGCGATCCGCAAGCTCGATGCCAACGGCATCACTCCGAACCTGTCTCGCGGCCTGCGGGAGGCGGCGGACGCGCGACGCCTCCAGCCGGACGCCGATCTCGATACCCTTGCGACGAGCCTGGGCCTGAGCCGCTCAGCGATGAACCATCGCCTCCGCCGCCTGGTGGAGCTTGCCACCGAGGGTTGACCGATATGGACCGATGCGCCGACCGCTGATCGCCGGGAACTGGAAGATGAACCCGCCCACGCTGGATGCCGCGGAGTCGCTGGCACGCGAGATCGTCGCCGCGGCGACGTCGGACACCGTCGACGTCGTCGTCTGCCCGCCGACGATCTGGCTGACCGCGGTGGCCGCCGTCACGCGCGGGACAGCGGTCGCCGCCGGCGCGCAGACGATGCACTGGGCGGAGCAGGGAGCCTTCACGGGGGAGACGAGCCCGTCGATGCTCGATGGCATTGCCCGGTTCGTGATCATCGGCCATTCCGAGCGCCGCCAGTACGACGGCGAGACGGACGACGCCGTGGGACGCAAGGTCGCGACCGCGGTGGCGCATGGGCTCCGCCCGATCGCCGCCATCGGCGAGCGCCTCGAGGAGCGTCGCGGTGGAACGACGGCGGCGGTGATCGATCGCCAACTGCGCGCCGCGGTGCGCGGTCTCGACACGCTGGACGGGACGGGGCTCGTCGTCGCCTACGAGCCGGTGTGGGCGATCGGGACCGGGGAGGCGGCGTCGCCCGAGGATGCGCAGGCGGTTGCGTCGCAGATCCGCGACATCCTCGCCGAGCGGTACGGCACCGCCGCCGATCACGTGCCGATTCAGTACGGCGGCAGCGTGACCGGGGAGAATGCGGCCGCGTTCTTCGCCGAGCACGACATCGACGGGGCCCTCGTCGGTGGCGCCTCCCTGAAGCCCGACCAGTTCGCCGCCATCATCGCCGCGGCCGCCGCGAGCCGGTGAGCGGCGGTCCCGGCCGACCGGTCGTCCTCGTCGTGCTCGACGGGTGGGGGATCGGCAGCGACCCGCGGCGCAATGCGCTTCTCGCCGCCCGGCTGCCGACATGGGACGCCCTCGTGCGGGAGTGGCCGCACTGCCGGCTCCAGGCATCCGGGGCGGCGGTCGGCCTTCCCGCCGGGCAGATGGGCAACAGCGAGGTCGGCCACCTCAACCTCGGCGCCGGCTTCCGCGTCCTCCAGGACCTGCCGCGCATCACCAGCGCGATCGAGGACGGCAGCTTCTTCGAGAACGAGGCGCTGTGCGCCGCCGTCGAGGAGGCGCGCGACGCCGGCGGTCGCGTCCACCTCATGGCGCTCGTGGGACCCGGTGGCATCCATGCCGTCGACGAGCACATCGTGGCGATGGTGGAGCTGGCGCGCCGCTGCGGGATGCCCGGTGACCGCGTCCTCTTCCATGCCTTCACCGATGGCCGCGACACGCCGCCGCGCTCGGCCTACGAATTCCTGCCCGCGCTGGAGGCGCGCTTCGCGGGGCGGGCGACCGTGGCCAGCGTCACCGGCCGCTACTACGCCATGGACCGTGATCACCGCTGGGAGCGCACGCAGCGCGCCTACGATGCCATCGTCCATCGGGCCGGGCGGCGGGTCGCGACGGCCGCGGAGGCGATCGACGCCGCGTATGCACGCGACGAGAGCGACGAGTTTATCGAGCCGACGCTGATCGGGGACGCCGCCCCCGCCGAGCCGGGCGACACGATGGTCCATCTCGACTTCCGCGCGGACCGGGCGCGCCAGCTCACCCAGGCCCTGGCGGTATCGGACTTCGATGCGTTCGAGCGCCGGGCCGCGCCATTCGCAACGACGACGCTCACCGAGTACCAGGCGCCGGACGAGCTGCCGGTGGCCGTTGCATTCCCACCGCTCGCCATCGATTCGCTCGCCGCGGAGCTGGGCCGGCGCGGCATGCGCCAGCTCCACGTTGCGGAGACGGAGAAGTACGCGCACGTCACCTACTTCTTCAACGGCGGCGTGGAGGACCCGCAGCCGGGCGAGGTGCGCGTGCTGGTCCCGTCGAACCGGGACGTGGCGACGTACGACCTCGCGCCGGCGATGGGCGCCGATCCCATCACCGACGCGCTCGTCGACGGCATCGGCTCCGGCGACTACGACTTCATCGTCGCCAACTACGCGAACCCGGACATGGTCGGACACACCGGCGTGTGGGAGGCAGGCGTGCGCGCGGCGGAGGTGGTCGACAGCTGCCTCGCGCGGGTCGTCGAGGCGGTGACCGCCTCGCACGGCGCGCTGATCATCACGGCCGACCACGGCAACATCGAGGAGATGCGTGACGAGGGCGGCGAGCCGCAGACCAAGCACACCACGGCGCCGGTCCCGTGCCTGCTCGTCAGTGAACGGCACCGCGATGCCACGCTGCGGGAAGGGACGCTCGCCGACGTTGCGCCCACGCTGTGCGAGCTGCTCGGGATACCGCCGGGTCCCCAGATGACCGGCCGTTCGCTGATCGACCCGCCGCGCGGCGACTGACCCATCGGTCTGCTAGACTCCGGCCCGCCATGACTCCATTGACGATCGCCCAGGTGATCCTGGCCGCGGCGCTCATCGCGTCGATCCTGCTGCAGCAGCGCGGGACCGGCCTCGGCGGGGCGTTCGGCGGCGAGGTGACCGCCTACCGCAGCCGGCGCGGCATCGAGCGCACGCTGTTCCGCCTCACCATCGTGCTGGCGGTGCTGTTCGTGCTCTTCAGCCTCCTCAACCTCGTCGATTTCTCGACCATCTAGGCCCGCCCGCCGCTCTCCACCGACCTCCGAGGTCGGTATCGGACACTGGTCGGTCGGTCTCGACCTCCCAGGTTGGCATCGGTGACGCAGACCGGCTCACGTTGACCGATACCTGCCCACCTCGTAGTAAAGCCCCACGAACTGGCCGATACAACCCTCACCTGTCGCGCTCTGCTCTCCGCACGACCCGCCGCTCGCC
>JBBRWZ010000095.1:0-6209 GCA_038248895.1 Candidatus Limnocylindria bacterium
CGGCGCGGCCACCTGCTCGAGGACCAGTTCGAGTAGCGTGGCTTGCGACCACACCTCGGGGATGCGGCGCCGGTCGATATTTCGAACGAATCGCGCGGGAAGCGGCGTCGGCGGGCGGTATGTTCGATATTTCGCTCAGGTGGGAGCGTGAGGAGCTCGCAGCGGTGGGGCTCCCGCACGCGGGCGTTCGAAATATCGGTCAAACCGCACCTGTGCCGCGTTCCGGCTCGATTCGCACCGATATATCGAACGGGCCGGCCCGGGGCCGGTGCCGGGGCCGGCCCGACGCAGTGCCGCGGTCGGCCACCGAGCGGCGAGTGCCGGGGCCGACGCAGTCCCAGGCAAGTGCCAAGTGCGGAGCAGGTGCCGGGGCCGGGGCCGAAACCAGCCGATCGGCTAGGCCACCGGCGGCAGCAGGGCGGCGATCATCAGCTCGGTGATGTACGTCGCGAAGCGGTCGGGCGACCAACCGCGCCGCAGCACGAACAGCTCGTAGAGCTCCGGCGACGAGCAGGTCCAGAGCAGGTCCCGCGCCTCCTCGAGCGTGACGCCGGTGCGAACGTCGCCGCGCTCCACGAGGGTCCGCGCGTTCGCCGTCATGCGGCGGAGTCGCTGCGCGTCCGCGTCGGCGAGCAAGGCTGCCATCTGCGGGTCCGTGTCCGCGGCGGCGCGCACCAGGAGCAGGGTGGGCACGACCAGCGGCGAGACCTCGACCGATAGCGCTCCCCAGCCGCGAATGACCCGCCGTGGGTCCTGTTCGGCGGCCTGCATCGCGTCCGACCGACGCTCGGCGGGAATGTCGCCGATGCCCGCGAGTCCCTCCTCCCAGATGGCACGCACCAGGCCGGGCTTGTTGCCGTAGGCCTTGTACACGGTCTCGACCGACACGCCCGCGACACCCGCAATGGCGCTCACCGTCGTGCGCGCATAGCCATCGGTCAGGAAGAGGCGGCGGGCAGCGGCCAGCACCGTTCGTCGCGTGCGATGCGACTGGTCGCGGCGGCGATCCGAGTCGTAGGGGCGCTTGGGCTTGACGTCTCGTCGCATTGGGTACAGAGTACTGTATCTAATGCCAGTGGCGGCGCATGGAGCGGCCCGGGAGCGCGGCCCTGGCGATGAACGGCGGAGGTGGCGCGTGATCCTGTTGGTGGGCGGTACGGGAAATCTCGGCGGCAGGATTGCGCGTCACCTGCGACAGCACGACCTGCCGTTCCGGGCGCTTGTGCGCCCGACGAGCGACCCCGGATCGCTGGCGGCGTTGGCGAGCGACATTGTGCGCGGCGACCTGCGGGATCCCACCAGCCTGAGCGCTGCAATGGCCGGCATCGAAACCGTCATCAGCAGCGCCCACAGCCTCGACCGGATCATGGCCGGGCGCCGCGATGGCTCCATCAAATCGGTCGACCGGGACGGGAACGCCAACCTCGTCGCGGCCGCGGCGAGCGCCGGCGTCGCGCGCTTCGTCTTTGTCTCCTTCCCCGGCTCGGTGCTCGCGTCGCACACCCCCTTTGCCGAGGCGAAGCTCGCCACGGAGCAGCTGCTGCGCGAATCGCGCCTGCGGGAGGTGATCGTGCGCCCGGATGCCTACCAGGAGGTGTGGCTCTCGACCGAGCGTGGCTTCGACTGGAGGTCCGGCACGGTCACCATCTTTGGCGACGGCACGGGCGTGGCGGCCTACATCAGTATGGAGGACGTTGCGGAGGCGCTCGTCAGGCTTGCCGAGCTCGACGACCCTCCACGGCTCGTCGAGCTCGGCGGACCGGAAGGGATGACGCAGCATCAGCTCGTGGAAACCTTCGAACGGGCGCTGCGGCATCGGCTCAAGGTCCGACGCGTCCCCCGCTTCGTCCTGCGGGCCGGATCGGTCGCGCTTCGTCGGTTCAGGCCGGAAATCGCATCCGTGATGGGGATGACCCTCTTCTCGGATTCGCGACGCCGCGCGACGCTGGACGACGCGCTCCGTGAGCTTGGCATCCAGGGGCGCCCGGTCAGTGCGTATATCGGTGAGCTCGTCGCGGAGGAGCGGGAGGAGCCGACCCGCGGTTGATGCCCGCGTTGGAGCGGAGCGGCCGCTTCGAGCGTCCCTGCGCCATCACGGCCCCTGGCGTTCGACGCCCTGCCCGACCCCGCAGGTTGATATCGGACATTGCATGGCCGAATTTGCCCGGCGGTCGGAAACGGCGAGGTAACCGGGCGGTCGCGTTGCCGATCCCGACCCCACACGTCGAAAACGCAATTGGCGTTCCGATATCGACCTCCGCGGTCGACCGGTCGAGCACCGTCGGTCCATTGACAGCTCACGATGTGTGATGTACATATACATCGTGGAACGCACGCAGATCTACCTGAGCCGCGAGCAGGCGTCCGCGCTGGATCGGGAGGCGCGCCGGACGGGCAGCACGCGGTCGCACCTCATCCGCGAGGCGATCGACCGCGCCTATGCCGCGGAGATCGGGCGCGATGCCTTCCTTGACGCACTACGCGAGTCGGCCGGCGCGTGGAAGAACCGCGATGAGACCGGCGAGGCATACGTCGATCGCATCCGGAGCGGCGACCGCTGGCAGGAGCTATGGGGCGAGGGCACGCTGGATGCCGATACCGCGACGAGCGGCGCGTGAGAGTCGTCGCCGACTCATCGGTCCTGATCGACATCCTGCGCGGGGATCCCGAGGCGGCGCGGGTGCTCGCGGCGCATCTCGAGGCAGGTGACGAGGTGTGGGGCGTCGTCATCACGCGCACCGAGGTGCTGGCCGGCATGCGGGAAGTCGAACGCAGCCCGACCGAACGTCTCCTCGCCCAGCCTCTGTGGCTCGAGGTCGACGCCGACCTCGCCGACGAAGCGGGCCGGATGGCTGGCCGATACCGTGGCTCGCACCAGGGCATCGGTCTCGCGGACTACCTCATCGCGGCGGGCGTGGAACGCCTCGGCGCGCGGCTGCTCACCAAGAACGTGAAGCATTTCCCGATGCTCCCCGGGCTGGAGCGTGCCTACTAGTTTGGCGACGGGGACTGTGTGGCGTCCCGTGTGGCCGCGTCCCGTCCGGGCTTCCGCGCCGATTTGCTCGCCTCCGTAACGAACGGACATCGAGCCACTGCACAATGGTCGGTTCATGCCGCCTTCGGTAAATCCACGACCGATTTCGGCCCGGTGTGCGCCATTGTTCTCCGTTGGTTACCGGCACCGGCAAATCGGCCAAAGCGTGGGCCGCATGGTGCCGATGGATCGCCGATTTCACGCCGGAGCCGGGCGTGGGGCGACGGTTCGCCGATTCATCGGTCAGTGGTGCGCCGGAGGCCGGCCACGCGAGGGTTCGTGCGTACCCGTCGCCGATTCATCGGTGAATCCAACGCCAGACGAGCCGAAGTGGCGACAAACCTTCGATTCATCGGCGCGGGCACGCGGTTGCAGTACCGGCCGGCCAAACCGACCTCCACGGTCGGTATCGGTCACTCGGTGACCAAATCTGCTTGGGGGGTCGGGATCGGAGAGGCGAATCGGGTCATGAGTCTCCGTTGTCGACCACACACGTCGAGAACGCGCATCGAGGATCCGATACCGACCCTCAGGGTCGGCGGGTCAGGCGTCCTCGGTCGCGCTCGCATGGGTGGCCTCCCGTCACCCGTCGGTCGCGAGTGCCTCATCCACGGTGAGCTCGCGTCCCGCGGCGATCTCGGCCGCCACGACGTCGGGGCCCAGCGCGGCCACCAAGTCGAGCACCATGTCGAGGAGCGCGTGCTCGGTCGGCTCGTGGGTCGCCTCGAGGGCATCGTCGCGCGCGGCCGCACAACCGATGAGTCGAGCCGCGACCGCGAGGTGGCCGCGCTCCGCCGCAACTGCCGCGAGGATGCGCAGTCCGGTGGCGATGGTGAGCGGATCATCGGCCGCGACGCCCAGCGCGATGCCACGCCGCGCATTCGCTCCCGCCTCCTCGAGGCGACCGATGCGCACCGCCCCGGTGGCAGCATTGAGCATCGCGACCTCCTCGATAAGCGGGTCACAGTCAGCGCCTGCCGCCTCGAGACCCTGGAGCGCCAGCTGGCGTCCAAGGTCGAATTCGCCGGCGCTCAGCGCGATGTCGCTCAGGTTGATGAGCGTGATGGCGACCCCGGCGGTATCGCCGGCGTCGCGCGACGCCTCCAGCGCCTGCTCCAGGTGGTGGCGTGCCTCGGCGAAGCGGCCGAGCGCGTTGTCAACGTTCGCGAGGTAGTTGTGAGCCGTGGCCGTGCCGACCGGATCGTCGAGGCCCTGCGAGAGCTCGAGCGCCTCCTCACCGGCAGCGGCGGCCGCGGCATGGTCGCCCTGTCGATAGGCGTTGAAGGACAACATGGCCAGGCCGCGGGCCCGCAGACCGCGGTCTTCGTGGACCGCAGCCAGCGCGGTGTCGAGCGCGGCGCGCAGCCACCCGTGGGAGCCGCGCAGGAACATGTCGCGGTCCGCGCTGAGCAGGCGCAGCTGGAGGGCATACTCGCCGGCCGCACCGGCCCATTCGGCCGCGGCGCGGATGTTCGCGCGCTCCGCCTCCATGACGGCAATCGCGCTGACCCCATGGCCCGGCAACCGCCGATCGGCATCCAGGCGTTCGGCCAGCTCGGCGTACCAGGTCGCGTGGCGCCGGCGCAGTTCGGCATCTTCCCCGGAGGCGCTGAGCCGCTCGGCCGCGAAATCGCGCAGCGTCTCGAGCATGAGGAGGCGCCCGCCCTCGACGGATTTGAGGAGGCTCATGTCGACGAGCATCTCGATGGCGTCGAGGTCCGCGCCGCACACCGCCTCGACCGCCTCCAGCGACGCGCCGCCGACGAAGACCGCGAGGCGCATGAAGAGGTCGCGACCGGCATCGGCGAGGAGGTCGTGGCTCCACTCGATCGTGGCGCGCAGCGTCCGCTGCCGCTCCGGTGCATCGCGCCGGCCGCCGGTCAACACCGCGAGCCGATGGTCGAGCCGCGCGTCGAGCGCCGCCGGGTCCATGAGCTTGGTGCGTGCCGCGGCCAGCTCGATCGCCAGCGGCAGCGCATCCAGCCGACGGCAGATGCTCGCGACAACGTCACTCGGCTCGACCCGGCTACCGACGGCTCGTGCTCGCTCGACGAACAGGGTCACGGCCGCCCCGGGCGGGAGCGGCGCGAGCGGCAGCTCCTGCTCGCCGGCGATCCGCAGCGAAGCCCGGCTGGTGACGAGCAGATGGCAGCGGGGCGCTGTCGCGAGCAGATCAGCGAGCCGGGCGCCCAGCGCCGGAAGCTGCTCGGCGTTGTCCAGCAGAAGGAGCGTCTGGCGGTCACGGAGATGGCCGACGACATCGGTCTGGCCAAGCGCCTTGGCGATCTCCGGCAGGACCAGCTCGGCATCGTTGAGCTGCGCCATCGGGATCCAGAAGACGCCGTCGCGGAATTGACCGATGAGCTCGGAGGCAACCTGGAGCGCGAACCGCGTCTTACCGATACCGCCGGTTCCGGTCACCGTCAGCACGCGCGTCCCACCCGTCAGCAGGTCGACGGCCTCCCCCACCTCCGCCTCGCGACCGATGAGCGGGCTCGCCGCCACCGGCAAGTTCGTGGCGTCGAGCGTCTTGAGCGGCGGGAAGTCGCGCTCGCCCAGCTGGTAGAGGCGCTGCGGCGCCGTCATGTCCTTGAGCCGATGCTCCCCAAGGTCGCGGAGGTCGGGGAGGTGCGCGTCCTCAGCCAGCGCCGCGGTCGCGGAGGAGATGAGCACCTGGCCACCGTGGCCCGCGGCCATCACCCGCGCGGCACGGTGCACGTCGATGCCGACGTAGCCCTCGTCGGTGAGCAGTGGCTCGCCGGTGTGGATGCCCATGCGCACCTGGATGCGGCCGTCGCCGAGTGCGTCCTGCGCCGCCGCTGCCCCGGCCAGCGCGTCCTGGGCGCGGGCGAAGGCGTAGAAGAACGCGTCGCCCTGGGTGTCGACCTCCACGCCAGCGTGGCTGGTGAACGCCTCGCGCAGCCGCCGCCGATGCTCGGCGAGCAGTGGCGCATAACCATCACCGAGCTCGTGGAGCAGGCGCGTGGACCCCTCGATATCGGTGAAGAGGAGGGTGACGGTGCCTCTCGGGAGCTCGCGCATTGGGGGAGGATCGCGGGAGGGACCGGGCATGGACGTCCTCCTTGAGCAAATTGAGGTAGCCCTCGCTCATCATGGACTGCGCCGGGTGGCCGTGCGGGTCGCCTCGCGCGGATTCCCGTGGTCTTCCACGCCC
>JBBRWZ010000096.1:0-6191 GCA_038248895.1 Candidatus Limnocylindria bacterium
AGTCGCGGAGCGCTTCAACCTGCCGTTCGAGCGCGCCGAGTCACTGAAGGTCGCGGGTGGCGAGCTCCCGGAAGCGATTTCCCGGGCCGAGCTCGATGCGACGCTGGCCGAAGACGCCGCGGTCTGGCTGCGCGGCCTTGGGCTCATGATCGGCGACCTGGCCGATGGCGAGCTGCTTCCCGGTCGCGTCTACCTGTGCGGCGGCGGCGCTGAGCTGCCGCAGATCGGTGACGCACTGGCGGGCAACGACTGGTGGCGCGGGCTGCCCTTCGCGCGCCGCCCGGAGGTGAGGGCCCTGGCACCCCAGGACGTTGCCGGGCTGCGAGACGAAACGGAGCAGCTCACCACGCGGCAGGATGTCACGCCCATGGCGCTGGCCCACCAGGCGCTCATCATCGACGCGCAGTCGTCCGCGGTCGAGCGCGCCATGCGCCGTGCGGTGCGAGCCATGGACGTCTAACGCGATGGCGTCCGAGCCGCAGATCCTCTACCTCGACCCTGATGACGAGATCACCTCGGTCGTGCGACGACTGCGCGAGACCGATGCCTCGCGGCTGGTGCTGGTCGCTCCAGGCCACACCCGGGCGACCTCGTCGGCGATCGCGCTGCGGCTGCTGGCGGGCGTCGCCGCCGAGGAGTCGCGCGAGCTGGCGCTCGTCGCCGATCCGCTGACTCGCGCCCTGGCCGGCGAGGCGGGAATCCCGGCCTTCGCCTCGGTCGCCGAAGCGACCGCAGGGGAGGCTCACGCCATTGAGGCGACGCCCGCCCGCCGCGCCGCGATCCACGTCGTGCGTCCCGCGGAGGCGGCCCAATCGACTGATTCGCGCGCCGGCGATGAGACGCGACCCGTCGTGCTTCCCCGGCCGCAACCGGCCCAACGTCGCGTCGTCGCGGCGCCGCGTCGACGCTCGCGGGCGCCGTGGATCGGTCTTGCCGTCCTGATCGGGGTGTTGCTGCTGGCCGGCGGCGTGGCGGCCGTGGTGCTCCCCGGCGCGACGATCCGCATCACCCCGGAGACGAAACCGGTGGCGCCGGTGACGTTCGAGGTGCGGCCGACGCACCAGGAACGCGTCAGCGGCCAGATCCCGTTGACGATGAGCGCCAAGCCAACAGGTGATCACGTCGAGCGGACCCAGGCGAGCGGAAGCGTCGTGTTCCAGAGTGGCAACCCCGGGCGATGCCGGGTGCCGCAGGGCACGCGCGTGGCCGCTAATGACGTCGTGTTCGAGACGGTCGAAACGGTGGTCGTGCCGGAGGGCAAGCTCACCGGACGCGGCATCGCGCCGGGAGCAAAGAGCGTTGGGATCGTGGCGGTCGAGCTCGGTCCTTTGGGTAATGTGGCCGCCGGGGCGATCGACACCATCCAGAACGCGAACCTGACCTTCTGCCTGCGCGGCTTCCTGGACCCCACGCAGCCCATCGTCAACAATCCAGAAGCCACCGCCGGCGGTGCGGAGAACCACTCGTCGGAGATCAAGCAGGCGGATGTTGACGCGCTGGTGAAGCAGCTCACCGCTGCTCTGACGCAGCAGCTCGCCACCGCGCTCGTCACGCATGACGACGTCGTGATGATCGTCCCAACCGAACCCGAGAAGCCGACCGTTGCGATCCCCGATGGGCTGGTCGGCAAGCGCGGCGAGGAAACGTTCGAGCTGAGCGGCACCATCGCCTACGACCGTCCGGCCGTGCGTCGTGCCGATGTCGACGTCGCGGCCCGCCAACAACTCCTCGAAGACACGAGCGCCCTGCCGCCCGAAACCACCATCGAGCCGGCGACCATCCGGACCACCATCGAGAAGGCGCGACTCGACGGTGGCGCGTTCGCGGTCACGGTGAGCGTGACCGCTGAAGCGCTTCCCGTGCTCGACATCAATGAGATCCGCGCTCGGGTCGGCGGGATGACGCGCGAACAGGCGCGTGCGGCGCTCGAGCAGATCGGGCCGGTCGAGGTTGAGCTGTGGCCCGGGTGGGTGGACCGCATCCCGCAGATGGACTGGCGCGTGCGTGTCGAGGTGACCCGCGCGCCCATTCACTCGGCGGCGCCATCGGGGTCGCCGTGATGCGGATTCTCGGCATCGACCATGGCAGCAAGCGGGTCGGCATCGCGATTGCCGATACGGAGACCGGCATGGCGTTCGCGCGGCGTGCGCTGCGGCGGCACGGTGGTGAGGCGGACATCACAGCACTGGCCGAGCTGGCGAGCGACGAAGGCGCGCAGCGGATCGTGGTCGGGCTGCCACTGAACATGGACGGCAGCGAGGGACGTCAGGCGACCGAGGCGCGCACCTTCGGCGAGCGCCTCGCCGGCATCGGTCTGGAAGTCGTCTACCTGGACGAGCGGCTGAGCTCGTGGGAGGCGGGGGAGCGCCTGGCGGAGAGCGGGCGCCGGCCGACGCGGGCGAGCGGCGAGCTGGATTCGGCAGCCGCACGCATCATCCTGCAACAATATCTGGACATGACCAAGGAGAGCGAATGAGCCGTCGTCCCCCGCAGTGGGATCTCGATGAGCGCCGCAACGCCCGGATTCGGAAGCTTCGCGATCACCGAGAGGTGCCGTTGCGTCGACGTCGGCGGCTGCAGCCGGTTGTGCTGCTCGTCTGGTTTGCAGCCGTTGCAGCCGTTGCAGCCGTCGTCATCTTCCTCGGCTTCCTGGCCTTCGCGCCGAAGCTGATGGCGTGGGTCGAGGAGAATCCTGGTTCCATCGAGCACGGCGTGGTGCACGACTTCGTGCAGTGGTACAAGCCGGGGGAGCTGTCCGATGCGGCAAAGGGCGGCAGCGGCACGCGGGTCACGGTCACCGTCGAGCCGGGCGCCAGCGACGCGCAGATCGGTCATCTGCTGTACGAGAAGGGCGTCATCAGCTCCGAGCTCGCCTTCCAGTACGCGGTCATGCGGGCCGGACGTGCCGGCACGCTGCAGGCGGGCGTGTACGACCTGCTGCCGAGCCTCAAACCGAGCCAGATCGTCAGCGCGCTGCGCCAGAAGCGAGGCGAGGAAATCGCCGTGCGCATCGGCGAGGGCTGGCGGCTGGAACAGGTGGTCGGCTACCTGGCGACCACCAAGAGCACCATGAACATCGACGAGTTCGCCAAGCTGGTCAAGGATCCTCCGGCCGACCTGCTGGCCAAGTTTGATTTCTTCAAAGATCTGCCGTTGGGTCGCACGCTGGAGGGTTACATCTACCCCGATACCTATCAGCTCGATGCCAACTGGAATGCGCGCCGTGTCCTCGAGATCTTCCTCGACGCATTCGAGAAGCAGCTGACGCCCGAAATCCTCGACGGGCTGGCGAAGCAGGGCGTGACGCTCGACAACGCGGTGAAGGTCGCCTCGATCGTCGAGCGCGAGGCGGTGCTCGACAAGGAGCGCCCGTTGATCGCGGGGGTCTACCTCAACCGTATCAAGAACCCGGACAACGGCGAGACGAACGGCATCCTGAACGCCGATCCGACGCTGCAGTACGGTTTCGCCACCGTCGAGCACGCCAAGGCGCCGATCGCCGAGTGGGGCAAGATCGACTGGTGGGCGCCCCTGCCCGACGCCGGCGCCAAGGTCGAGCTGCCCAAGGAGGTCGCGGGCTACCAGACCTACCTCAATCCGGGTCTGCCGCCGTCACCGATCGCCGCGCCCCGCGACTCGTCACTTGCCGCCGTCGCCGCGCCGCAGGGCGACTTCCTCTACTTCGTGGCGGGCTGCCCGAGCGGGACGCGCGACGGGTCGCATTACTTCGCCAAGACAAACGCGGAGCAGTCGGCCAACATCGCCAAGGCCAACGAGGAGTGCGCCGGCCAGTGAGCGCGGCCCTCGCGCCGGTGACGCGTCTCGACCGGGTTCGTGCGCTGCTCGACGCGCACGAGCTTGACGCCATGCTCATCAGCCGTAATGCCAACAAGCGCCACCTGTCGGGGTTCGTCATCGCCCGCGGCGATGAGGCCACCAGCGGATACAGCGGGACGCTGCTGATCACTCGCGACCGCCAGCTCGTGCTGGCCGACGGACGCTACACCGAGCAGGCCAGCATCGAGGCGCCCGAATGGGAGGTGCGGCGCACGCGCGGACGACTCGCAGCTGAGCTTCCGGAGCTGCTGACATCCAACCGGATCAACCGATGCGGCGCGGAGGCGACCGTCCTGAGCCACGCCGAGTGGACGGCCCTGGAAGAAGCGTCGAATGTCGAATTGATGCAGCTCGACGCCGAGCTCAATGAACTCCGGCTCGTCAAGGACGCGACCGAGCTGGAGGCCCTCGAACGCGCGGCTGCGCTGACCGACGCCTGCTTCGCGTTTCTCGTGGGTTTCGTGCAGGCCGGCCTGACCGAGCGGCGGATCGCCTGGGAGCTGGAGGGCTGGTTGCGCGCCAACGGCGCGGAGGAGATCGCTTTCGAGCCGTTGGTCCTGGTCGGGCCGCGCGCAGCCATGCCGCACGGCCGGCCTTCCGGCGCGGCGGTGACTCCCGGTCAGCCGCTGCTGATCGACTTCGGCTGCCAGGTCGATGGCTACCGCTCGGACATGACCCGCACCGTGTTCTGCGGCGAGCCCACGACCCGGCAGCGCGAGTTGTATGCCACGGTGCTCGCGGCGCAGCAGGCCGCGTATGATGCTCTGCGTCCCGAGGTGATCGGCACCCGGGTGGACGCCGCCGCCCGCTCGATCATCGGGGCGGCGGGCTACGGCGAGGCGTTCAGTCACGGGTTGGGCCACGGCATCGGTCTGGAAACGCACGAGGCGCCGATGCTGCTCACCTACGAGCAACCGCTGCTGTCGGGCATGGTCTTCACCCTGGAGCCGGGCATCTACCTGCCGGGCGAGATCGGGATCCGGATCGAGGACGAGGTGGCACTCACCGAGGCCGGGCGCCGGCGTCTGACCAACGCACCGCGCGAGCTCATCGTCATCTGAATCTTCGCGGCCGCCCGAGCGGGTGGCACGCCATGGGAGGCATCGGTATCACGTGATCAGCACCGGAGACGTCAAGAAGGGGATCATCATCGAGCTGGACGGCCAGCTGATGAAGATCCTCGACTGGAGCCACATCAAGATGGCGCGTGGCTCGGCGCAGGTGCGCATGAAGCTGCAGAACGTGCGCAAGGGCGACATCGTGGAGCGCACCTTTCAGGCTGGCACGCGCTGGCCGCGCGCTCGTGTCGAGCAGCGCAAGGTGCAGTACCTGTACAGCGACGACGACGCCTACCACTTCATGGACAGCGAAACGTACGACCAGTTTGCCGTGCCGGCGGCGCTGCTCGGTGACGAGGCAAAATTCCTGGTTGACAACACCGAGGTTTTCGTCAGCAACTACGAGAACGAGATCCTGGGCGTCGACCTGCCGGTCACCGTGGACCTGCGCGTGACGCAGACCGATCCGGGATTCGCGGGCGATACCGCGGCCGGCGCCAAGAAGGCGGCAACGGTCGAGACCGGGCTGGTGGTGCAGGTGCCGCTGTTCGTCAGCGAGGGCGACCTGCTGCGGATCGACACGCGCACCGGCGAATACGTCACTCGCGTGCAATAGACCGATGCAGGCGCCTGCGTGAGCCAGCAGCCAACGCTTTGGGAGACGGCGGCTGCCGCACCGCGCATCCTGCGCGTAAGCGACTTGAACCGTCGCGTCAGAGCGTTGCTCGACGGCGATCCGGCATTGGCCGACATCTGGGTCGAGGGCGAGATCAGCCAGCCGTCGTTCCCGCCGTCGGGGCACTGCTTTTTCACGCTGAAAGATGGCTCATCGCAGGTTCGTGCAGTCATGTTCCGCGAGGAGCTCGGGCGCGCCACGGTCCGTCCCACGCATGGCATGCAGGCTGTCATTCACGGACGCGTGCGCGCCTACGAGCCGCAGGGCATCTACCAGCTGTACGCCTACGAGATCACGCCGGCCGGCCCCGGCGACCTGCATGCCCAGTACGAGGCGCTTCGGGTGCGTCTGGCGGCCGAGGGGCTGTTCGAGGCTGGCCGCAAGCGGGTACTGCCGCGCTGGCCGCGCCGGATTGGCGTGGTGACCTCGCCGGTCGGCGCGGTGTGGCGCGACATCGGCAACGTCATGCGCCGTCGCTACCCGATGGTCGAGCTGGTCCTGTCGCCGTCGTTGGTCCAGGGACCAACGGCCGGCCCGGCGATCGTGCGTGCGCTGCAGCGGCTGTACGCGGACTCCTCGCTCGACCTCGTCATCCTGGCACGCGGCGGCGGCTCGCTCGA
>JBBRWZ010000097.1:0-6132 GCA_038248895.1 Candidatus Limnocylindria bacterium
ACGCCCAGCGCGACGGCGGGCGCGCTGCTCATCCCGAGTTGGATGCCGGTGAGGGCGACGATGACGCCGGCGAGGACTCCGTTCAGGACGAGCACGACGTTCGGCGTTCCTGCGATGAGGTGAACGAGGAACGGGGTCGTCGGCGGCATCGACATCGTGACGCCGATCCCGATCCAGTCATCGTGCGAACTCATGACGAAATAGGGGGCCAGCTCCGGTGCGATCTCGAGATAGGCGCCGCGGATCCGGTTCATGCCCATCACGCACTGCGCGTCGTGCCAGTTGGAAGCGCTCATGCGGAGGAACGTGGTGACCCCGGTGTACAGCGTGACCGGGAGCACGACGAGGGCGAACAGAACGAAATTCGTACCGAATCCCGACGCTTGGGCAACCAGCGCCAACGCGACCATCGCCCCCGAGAGCGTGGTGAGGAACATGCCGGCGCGCGAGAACGACTCGTTCCAGGCGAGCGAGCGGCTGGCGAGCAGGCTCCAGTGCTCGGTCGAAAGGATCTGGAGGCGGAGCTGCGGTGACACCCCGGGCCCGGCATCGGCCGGTGCCTCGCTGGGGCCGGGGTTCGGGGCCGGCTCGGCGCCCAGGCCGGTGCCGGGAAGACTGTGCTCGAAGGCCATCGGTCCGTTCGTCCGCTGCGGAGGTGGGCGCATAGCCTAAGTCCGCGACGAGATCGAATGCGCGTTCAGCGGGGCACGGCGCGTCCGAGTTAGACAAGGGATCGGCCGGACGCCCTGGTCCGGCCGATCGGTCATGCGGAACGGGTGGGTCAGCGGTGCCGAGCGCGGCGCCGAACCAGGCCCTGGGTCAACATGCCGGCGAGCGCCAGCAGCGTGATCCCGAGCATGGCAACCGAGCCGCCCTCGACCTCGCGCACCGCGGTGTTCGAGACACTGGTCGGGCCCGTGGACGACCCGGAGGGGCTCGAACTGGCGGCCGCGGCGTCGACCACGGTGCCGGTCGGCGGGCTGGTCGAGCCCGTCGGTCCTGCATCGGCACTGACGCAGACCCGGTCGCCGACCTGGATCTCGGACGCGGCCTGTGAGCCGATGTCGATGCTGACCCCGCCGAGCGTGACGGTGCCGCCGGAGACGGCGGTGACCGTGGCGCAGACGTTGACCGTGACCGCCACACTGATGGTGGTGCCGCCGCCCGAGGCGGCGGCCACGACATCGGCGCAGGCGGTGCCGCCCGCGTTCGCGGCGAGCTGGAGCAGCGCGGCCGCGTTCGCGCTCAGCAGCGAGCTGTCGAGCGTCACGCCGCCCACGCTGGCATCACCGGACGCATTGAGCGCGACATCCCCGCACACGTGCACGTGGGCGGTGAGCGCGGCATCGACGACGGTCGTGTCGGCGATGGTGGCGGTGACGCACACGTCGGCCCCCGCGTCGACAGCGGCCGCGAGCGCAGCCTGTGCGTCGGCGTCGAGCAGGGTCAGGGGCACGTCGACTCCCTCGAGCGTGGCGGCGTCAGCGGTGAGGGTGGCGGTCCCGCACAGGTTCACCGATCCGTTGACCGTGATGGCGGTCAGCAGGCCGGTCCCGGTGTTGACGCTGACGTCCGCGCAGAGGGTCCCGTCGCCGGTGGCGGTGGCGCCGAGCAGGGCCGACAGGTCGGCGTCGGCGGTGACAAGTGGCATGGGCAGCGCGACACCGTCGATGGTGTACGCCGAGAGCGTGGAATTGAAACCGACCGTGCCGCATATCTGGGCGGTGGCGGCGATGGCGATATCGACGATCGCGCCGGAGCCGTTGGCCTGCACGTCGAGGCAGGTGGTGGCACCGGCCGTGGCGAGGGCTTGCAGGGTTGCGAGCGTGGCGGCGCCGATGGCTGCGAACGCGCTCGAATCGATCACCTCGACGGTGCCGTTGATGGTCAGGCTGCCGTCGGCGACAGCGGTCGGGGCGGTGAACGCGGTGACGCGGCCACACAGCGTGCCGGTGGTGGCCGCGCTCGCCGGGGCGGCGAGCAGCACGGCGATCAGGGCCGCGCCGATGAATGCGGTGAGCCTCTTGGTTTGCATAGGTCCCTCCTTCGTCAGGGCACATGGCGAAACAGGCTTCTAGGGTTGCAGGGGCCGGGCCGTGGATGGGACGCCGCGGCGGCACAATGGTCCCGGTGGGCGGGGTACGTAGGGGCCACCGCGTGGCCCGCACCACGACGCACCGCAGCGCTTGCTCGCCGCGTGACCAGGCAGTCGAAACCGTCGCTCCGCCGGGTGTTAGCGCCGGCCTATTCGGACGGCGGCTCGATGTCGACGTCGCGCAACCGCCCGCTCCGGGTGGCGTGCGTGTATTTGAACCCGGCGACAAACACGGTGCCACCGATGATGTTGCCGATGGTGACCACCACGACGAACGTGAGGAGGTCGCCCGGGCCGATATCGGCGCCGGCGATCATCGCCGCGATCACCTCGGTGAAGCCGAGGATCGAGTGATGGAGCAGCGCGAAACCGATGACGAAGGTGATCATCCAGACGATGAGGATCTGGCTGATCGTCTCGCGCGCCGCCGACACGAGCCAGGAGAGCAGCCCCATCAGCCATCCGGCCAATGCGGCGCTGAACAGCATCACCCACCATGGATGATCGGTGATCATCTGGCCGATGCGGATGAAGGCGGACGGCTCGACGATCCCCAGCGCCGGCGCGACGAGGGCGATCATGATGGCGAACGCGCCGGCGCCCACCAGGTTGCCCGCGTACACCGCCCCCCAGAGGCGAGCGAGGGCCTTCAGCGGCGCGCGCCCGTCGAGGACCGGCAGGATGGCGAGGGTCGTCTGCTCCGTGAACAGCTCGGAGCGGCCGATGATGACGAGCACGAAGCCGAAGGCGTAGGCGTTCGCCACGGCAAAGCGCTGCACGAACTCGGGCCAGCCGTCGGCGAGGAGGGTGAGCACGGTGGCACCGAGCAGGATGCTGAATCCCAGGTCGAGGCCGCCCGAGACAGCCGACACGAACAGCCCCGTCCCTGAACGGCGCAGGGCCGCCAGCCCCTCGGCGATCTCCTCATCGAGGATCTCGCCTTCCTGCTTCTTGGTCACGCTGCCTCCGGTTGGTGCGCGCAGTATGCCCCGCGCGCATCCGTGCTGACCGATGGCGCCATGGTGGTGGCGCCGTCCGCGCCGTCCGCGTCCCCGCCCGCGTCCCCGCCGCCGCCCGCGTCCCCGCCGGCCGTTCGATATATCGCTCGGTCTGAGCGGAACGGGGCCGGGACGTTGCGTTTGAGCGATATATCGAACACCGGTGCGCACGAACGCCGCGGATCGGTGCGGCTCGCGCTCACCACTGACCGATATTTCGAACAAACCGTCCGCGCCACCATCCTCCCGCGCGATTCGTTCGAAGAATCGAACGCGGGCGGCGCGGGGGCCTGTCGCGTCACATCGGCAGGGTGGTTTCTCCGCGCGCGGCGTAGCATTGACGCCGAGCTCTCGGCCGTCGCAGGCTGGGTGGGGCGCCACTGCCCGGTCGGCGACGCGATCCGTCGCCCGATCCCGACCGAGGGTCGTCGTCGAGGTCCGCTCTTGGCTCGCCTCCCGCGACCTGGGATCGGCAGATCCGGTGCCACGACGGCGCCGGTGCCTGATCTTGGGCACGGTAGGTGCAGCGTTGCACCGTCACAGCTGTAGTGGAGAGCCACGAGCTCATGCAAACCGTCACCGACTGGGGTGATGCGGTATTGGTCTCGGTGACCACCGCCCTCCAGAACTTCCTCGGGTTCCTGCCTGCCCTCGTCGGGGCGATCATCGTCCTGATCCTTGGCTGGATCATCTCCGGCATCCTCGCCAACCTGATCGAGAAGGTGCTCAAGCGCATCGGTTTCGAACGGGCGTCGCAGAGCGCCGGCATCGCCGGCTTCATCCGTCAGAGCGGGTCCGAATGGACGGCCAGCAAGGTCGTCGCCGAGATCGTGAAATGGTTCATCCGGCTCGTCGCGATCCAGGCCGCCGCGTCGATCCTGGGGATGGGCCAAATCACGGCCATCGTGAACTCGATCCTTCTCTTCCTGCCCAATGTCGTCGTGGCGCTGGCGATCATCGTGCTCGGCGCGTTCATCGCCAAGTTCGTTGCCGGCATCGTGCGGGGCGCGGTCAGCGAGATGGGCTTCAGCAGTCCGGACCTCATCGCCGGCATTGCGCGATACGCGATCATCGTCTTTGCCGTGATCGCGGCGGTCGACCAGATCGGTATCGCCGAGACGGTCGTCAACACCCTGCTGATCGGCACCGTCGCGGCTATCGCCCTCGCCGTGGGGCTGGCCTTCGGCCTGGGGGGCCAGCAGACCGCATCACGCCTCACCGAGAGCTGGTATCAGCGTGGGAGCGAGGCGAGCGCGAAGGTCGCCAGCTATGCGCAGACGAAGTCGGAGGGCGGAGAAACGGCGCCCGCCAGCCGGGCACCGGCGGCAGGCGAGGCCGACGCCACGACGGCCATCCCGCGTGAACGCACCGACCCCAGCACTCCGTAGCACTCCAAAGGCGGCACGGACCGGCGCCCGATGGCGCCGGTCTAACCCGTGCCACGCATGGGGGACGACATGCGGGTGCCACAGGGTTTCCCGCGAAGTGCGGGAGACGACTGCGAATTTGCGAGTCGCCGATCCTAGCCGGCGCCGATCCGCCGATACACCACCGACTGCCAGACGAGGCCCCGCTCGTGCGCGCGCCGCGCGAAGCCGTGTGCGCGGACGATGGCGTCGACCTCCGCCGTCCGATGGACGTGGATCCGGAACCCCTGGCGCATCACCCGCAGGACGGCGTTCGCGGCAGTGGCCCCGATGCGGATCCACCATCGGTCCACCGGGAAGACGAGGCCGTAGAGGCGGCGCGCGTGGCCGACGCTGCCAGTGACGAGGGCGGGCATGTCGGGGTAGCAGCAGATGACCCGGTCGAGGGTGACGATGTCGGCCGGCTCCGCCTCCGCTGCCAGCTCGACGAAGTTTCCGTACCGATGCACCTCGCGATCCGCAAGCCCGCGGCGCTCCGCCTCGAGGCGAGCGGCGGCGAGGTAGGGCCGTGAGAAGTCGATGTCGACCGACGTCGCGGCGCCTGCGGTCAGCAGCTCGTGCTGGATGGCACCGATCCCACCGCCGATGTCGAGCACCGTCAGTCCTCGCACGTCCTCGGCGATCAACGCCGCGAGGAGGCGTTTGGTGTGCCGCGCAGGTCCCGACCGCCGGTAGGCGGCGAGCTCGCGCCGGGCATCGCGGTCGTCGAAGAGGGCGTCGTAATCGACGTGGCAGCAGCTCGGGTGCGGCATGGCCACCAGTATCGGCCGCGGAGGTTCCCCTCGCCAGCCCGGGCAGCGGTGCAGGCGGCGCTTGAGGTGCGCGTGGCGCTCATGGGGCTCGTGGCCGGTTCGTGGGGCTCGTGGCGCGCCGCCCTTCGATCAATCGCGGGAAATGCGCCGGACGCGCTGCCCGGGCGTCGCTTCTTCGATTCATCGGTCTATGGGGAGCGTGAGCGGTGGGAGGCCGTGGCTCGTGCGCTCGGTCAATCGATGAATCGATGAGGTGACGCCCAGGCCGCGGCTCTGGCGTCAATCATTCGATTGATCGCCCCGCAGCCCGGACCGAGCCTGCCGGCGATCGGGCGCGACCGACCCGCCCGCCACGGGCCGCCCTCGGCGCCGGCCCGGGCGAGGATGTGGCGCTACATCAATCGGACAATGTGGCCCTCGGGATCGGTGAAGAGCGCGATCGTCGTCTCCGGCGCCACCTCGACGTGGACGATGTTGGCTGTCATGTGGCTCCATGCTTCTCACTGCTGCCGACCGGCCACGCGACCAGTCCCTGCCCATGCGACGAACGAGAGGGCGCCGAAACGACAGACCGATGAGTTCGACACGGGGCGCCGGTCAGAGCCAACGACCGAGCACGCGAGGGTGCACCGATGGCGCCTTGCCACCACCCGACTCCACCGCCGCGCTTCGAAGCGGATGTCAGTGGGATCGTGGCCCCCGACCTGGATACCGTCGAAAGGCTGGCCCGCCTGCAGCTGGCCGCCCGACGAGCGGGTGGGCGCCTCGTGCTGCGCGGTACGTCGGCGCGCCTGCACGCGCTGCTCGAGCGCGCTGGCCTCTACGAGGTGCTCGGCGGTTGTTCCGCGCTACGCGTCGAT
>JBBRWZ010000098.1:0-5974 GCA_038248895.1 Candidatus Limnocylindria bacterium
CGAGCGACGACTTCGAGCCGGTGACGCGGCTGCTCGGCGAGCTGGGGCTGCCGGTGCCGGCGGTGGAACGGATGCCGGCGTTGCGCCGCGTCTTCGACGACCACCTCCGCCAGCCGGATGCGCGGCCGCGCAT
Organism: Candidatus Limnocylindria bacterium; assembly: GCA_038248895.1. Lineage (GTDB taxonomy): Bacteria > Chloroflexota > Limnocylindria > QHBO01 > QHBO01 > JAICQM01. The sequence continues at coordinate 134 of JBBRWZ010000098.1, forward strand.
CGCCGAGCGCGACGGCGAGGTCATCGGTCTGGCGACCCTCGTCCTCCGTCATCCGTTCTTCATGGCGTCCCCCCAGGCGTGGATCCCCGAGCTCGTGGTCGCGGACCGAGCGCGCGGGGCGGGGATCGGCGCAGCGCTCCTCAGCGACGTCCTGCGCGACGCGGCCGGCGAAGGCGCCTACGCCTGTGTCCTCGAGTCGGGACCGCGTCGGGAGGTTGCGCAGCGGCTGTATGCTGCCAGCGGCTTCGCCGATCTCGGCGTCTTCTCCGTCCTTGCCGCCTGAGGGGCCGAACGTCGCGCGAGCGTGGTATGCAACTTGCGTTTGCACAGCTGCAGCAAACGTCAAATCTGGGGGTCCACCGTGCGACGCTGTCGCGCGGCACATCGGAGGTAGGGAACCACATGGGACTCATTGCTTGGCTCGTGGTCGGCGCGATCGCCGGATTCATCGCCAGCCGCGTCGTACCCGGTGACGAGGGGTATGGCTGGCTCGGCGGCCTCATCGCCGGCATCATCGGCGCGCTCGTCGGCGGCTTCATCCTGGCCGCGATCACCGGCGAGGACTGGACCACCGGGATCAACATCCCGACCCTGCTCGCCGCCATCGTGGGCGCGATCATCGTCGTCTTCCTGTGGCAGATGGTCAGCGGACGCCGCAAGTCGGTGTAGCCCAACGCCGCTACGGCACCCACGAGACGAGCCGGCTGCCCGCGAGGGCGACCGGCTCGTCTCACATCCGGGCATCGATCAGCCCGGCTGCGGTCGCTGCACCCACCACTCGCTGAACGAGCGCGCACGGCCGTCCTCCGCGAAACGGATGACGAAGATGTTGGCGTAGGCATCCTCGTACGGCGTCTCGTCAGTGGGCTCGTAGTACGTCCACCCCTCCACGACGGCAGTGTCCCCGTCGACGGCCACGACCTCGTGGTCGAAGCGCCAGCCCGACCCCGAGTCGCCGCGCTCGATCCACTTGCTCACCACCACCTCGCGCCCCTCCCACACCCGCTCGCCGCGCGGCCACGGATAGGGTGAGTAGCGCACGTCAGCGGTGAACAGCGCCGCGACGTCATCCGGAGCATCGGTGCTCCACGCGCGGCGATAGGCATCCATCCAGCGTTCGACAGCGGCGCGATCCATGGTTCTGCTCCTCGGTGCTGCGTGGTGTGGCGCCGTCATCCTAGCCGTCCCGTTCATCACCGGTCAACGACTCATGGATGGTGACGCAACATCGGCCGCCGATCGATGCCACAATCCGCCGCATGTCCACTCCGCGCCAGCGACCCGGGCCGCCTGTGCCCATCACCCGCGAGCAGCTGCTGGTGACGATCGGGGTGATGGCCGGGATCGCGGTCGCGGCGCTCGACGTCACCGTCGTCGGCACCGCGATGCCCACGATCATCGGTCAGCTCGGCGGCATCGACCAGTACGGGTGGGTCTTCTCCGCGTACCTGCTGACCGCCACCACGACGGTGCCGATCTGGTCGAACCTGGCGGACCAGTACGGTCGCAAGCCGGTGTTCCTCGTCGGCCTGGCCCTCTTCGTGGGCGGCTCGATGCTGTGCGGCCTCAGCCAGTCGATGCTGCAGCTCGTGCTCTTCCGCGCGCTCCAGGGGCTCGGCGCCGGAGCGGTGCAGCCGATTGCGTTCACCATCGTGGGGGACGTCTTCGAGCCGCGCCAGCGCGCCCGGATGCAGGGCTTCTTCAGCAGCGTGTGGGGGGTCTCCGCCATCGTCGGGCCGTTCCTGGGCGGCGTGATCACCAGCACGGTGGGGTGGCGCTGGGTGTTCTACATCAACGTGCCGGTGGGCATCCTGGCCGGCGTCATCATCTGGGTCGTGCTCCACGAGCGGGTCGAGCGCCGCGTGCGGCGCCTCGACTGGGCGGGAATGCTGACCCTGACCGGGGGCATCAGCCTGCTTCTGCTCGGCGTCTCGGAGGTGGCCGATGCGGGCCTCGGGTCACCGCTCGTGCTCGGTTCGCTCATCGGTGCGGTGGCGCTGCTCGTGCTCTTCGTGCGTGGCGCGCTCAGCCGCCGCGATGCCCTGATCGACCTCTCCCTGTTCCAGCTGCCGGTGGTCGCCGCCGGCCTCGCGATCGGCACGCTGGCGGGCGTGGTGATGTTCGGCATCACCGCCTACGTCCCGCCGCTCGTCCAGGGCGTGCAGGGCCGCAGTCCGCTCGAGGCCGGCCTGGCGGTGGGAGCGATGAGCGTCGGATGGCCGATAGCGTCGATCGTCGCCGGGCGGCTGCTGCTCGTGGTCGGTGCGCGCCCGCTGATGCTGGCCGGGACGCTGCTGCTCCTCGCGGGCACCACCCTGCTCACGCAGGCCGCGCGCTTCGACGGCCCGCTGGTGGCGGCGCTGGCGAGCGGCATCGTGGGCTTCGGCATGGGACTTCTGAGCACCACGACCGTCGTCACGGTCCAGAACTCGGTGCAGTGGGGCCGGCGCGGGCAGGCGACCGGCCTCATCCAGTTCAGCCGCACCATCGGCGGCTCGGTGGGGGTGGGCGTCATGGGCGCCATCCTGGCCGCCTCGGTCGGACCGCTCGCCTCGGCGGTGCTGGACCCGATCCAGCGCGCCCGCATCGCCCCCGCCGACCTGGCACTGGCACGCGACGGCCTCACGTCCGGGCTCGGTTGGATCTACCTCATCTTCGTCGGTACCTCGGCCCTGACCCTGCTCCTCGCCGTGCGCACGATGCCGCAGGTGCACGTGGCCGATGCTCCGGCACGGCCTACAATCGGCGCCGATGCCTGACGCCCCGGCTTCCTCGCACCTGGCGACCGACCTGACCGATGGGGTTGCGACCCTCACGCTCAACCGACCCGATGCGCTCAACGCGCTGTCGTCGGCGCTGCGGCGCGACCTGCTGGCCGAGCTCAAGCGCATCGCGCGCGACGAGGCGGTGCGGGCGGTGGTCCTCACCGGCGCGGGCCGTGCGTTCTGTGCCGGTGCCGACCTGCGCGGCGGGAAGGCCGAGCGTGATTTCCGGCGCGTGCTGACGGCGGAGTACCACCCGCTCATCCGTGCGCTGCGCGACCTGCCGAAGCCCGTCGTCGCGGCGGTGAACGGCGTCGCCGCGGGCGCCGGTGTCAGCCTCGCGCTCGCCGCCGACCTCGTGGTGGCCGCAGATGATGCCCGCTTCGTGCCCGCCTTCGGCCGCATCGCGCTGGTGCCGGATTCCGGCCTCACCCGCACGCTGGTGCGTGGCCTCGGGCGCCACCGTGCCGCCGCGGTGCTCCTGCTCGGCGAGCCGCTGGGGGCCGCGGAGGCGCGTGACGCGGGGCTGGTCACGCGCGTCGTCCCATCGGCCCAGCTGTCGGCGACGGCGCATGACCTGGCCGCGCAGCTCGCGGCCGGTCCGACGCTGGCGATCGGTCTCACCAAGCGTCTCATCAACCGCGCGGAGGACCTCGACCTTTACGCCAGCCTCGACGCCGAGGCGGCGCTGCAGCACGTGGCGGGTCGCAGCGCCGACCATGCCGAGGGCCTCGCCGCCTTCGCCGAGAAGCGCGACCCGCGCTTCGGCGGCCACTGATGGCGCCACGCGAGATCGAGCGGATTGGCATCCTCGGCGCCGGCGCCATGGGGGCCGGAATCGCGCAGGTCGCCGCCGAGGCGGGCCTCGACGTCCTCGTCCATGATCCCGGCCTCGGGGCCTGGGAGCGCGCCCAGGAGCGCATCGCCGGCTTCCTCGCGCGGCGCGTGGAGAAGGGCCAGCTGGAGGCCGCGGCACGCGATGCGGCGCTGGCGCGCCTGGCGCCGGCTGACAGCCTCGAGGCGCTCGGTGGGGCGGAGCTGGTCGTGGAGGCGATCCCCGAGGAGATCGAGCTGAAGCGGGACGCCTTCGCCCGCCTCGACGCGGCCGCCGCCCCCGACGTGGTGCTGGCGACGAACACGAGCTCGCTGTCGGTGGCACGCATCGCCGCGGCCACGACCCATCCGCAGCGCGTGGCGGGGATGCACTTCTTTAATCCGGTGCCGCTGCTGCCGCTCGTCGAGGTGATCGCCGGACCGATGACCGACGCGAGCGTGACCGATGCCATCGCCCTGCTGGCGCGCCGCCTCGGCAAGACCCCGGTGATGGCCGCCGACACGCCGGGCTTCATCGTCAATCGCGTCGCGCGGCCGTTCTACCTCGAGGCGCTGCGCATCGTGGGCGAGGGTGTGGCCGGCGTGGCGGCGATCGATGCGGCGATGCGCGCGGCTGGCTTCCGCATGGGCCCCTTCGAGCTCATCGACGCCATCGGTGCGGACGTCAACCTCGCGGTCAGCATCAGCGTCTGGGAGCAGTTCTTCGGCGACCCGCGCTATCGGCCGCACCCGCTGCAGCGCACCATCGTCGATGCGGGTCGGCTCGGCCGCAAGACCGGCGCCGGCTTCTACGACTACCCGGCCGATGGAGCGCCGGTCGCATGGGCGGGCATCGCGCGCCGGCCCCGGGACGCGCCACGCCCGGCGGGTCTCACGACCGCGGCGATCGAGGCGCGGATCCTCGCCACCATCGTCAACGAGGCGGCATCCGCCGTGGGCGACGGCGTTGCCTCGCCAGCGGCGATCGATACCGCGATGCGGCTCGGGACGAGCTATCCGCACGGCCCGCTGGAGTGGGGTGAGCGCCTGGGGCTCGGGAGCGTGGTCGGAACGCTGGATGCGCTGCATGCCAGCGTCCCGGATGGGCGCTACCGAGTCACTCCGCTGCTGCGCGCCCTGGCCGAGCGGAGTGGATCGTTCTTCGGCGCCCCCTGAGGTGGCAGAGGAGCCGCTGGCGCATCGGTATCGCGCGGTGGTCTTCGACATGGATGGCCTGCTGCTCGACACCGAGCTGCTGTGGCACGCGGCCGAGGTCGAGCTGTTCCGACTGCACGGGGACGAGTTCAGCTGGGACGACAAGATGGCGGTCATCGGCACCAGCTTCGAGGTCACGGCGAACTACTTCGCGGAGCGGCTGCGGCGCCCGATCGACGAGGGGCGAGCGCTCGTGGGCGAGATGATCGACCTGATGGCTGAGCAGCTCGAGCGCGATGTGGCGCCGCGACCGGGCGCGGTGGAGCTCGTCGAGCGGCTGCGCGGGCGAGTCCCGCTGGGTCTCGCCTCCAACTCGCCGCGGCGGCTCATGGACGCCGCACTCGCGTCCTCGGACCTGCGCGACGCATTTGCCGCGATCGTCTCCTCGGACGACGTGGTGAATGCCAAGCCGGCACCGGACATCTACCTCGAGGTGTGCCGCCGCCTCGGCGTCGCCCCCGCGGATGCGCTGGCGCTCGAGGACTCGACGTCGGGCATCGCCGCCGCGAAAGCGGCCGGGATGGCCTGCATCGCGGTGCCGCAGTTCGCCGAGGCCGATGTCTCGGCCGCCGACCGCGTCGTCGCCACGCTCGAGGTGCTGCTCGCCGAGGCGTAGCGGCGTACGCTGTGCGGCATGTGCAGATCAATCAAGACGCTCCGCAGCGGACCGGTTCCCGCGTCGGAGGGCGAGATCACGGCCGCTGCCCTGCAGTATGTCCGCAAGGTGAGCGGCTATCGGAAGCCTTCGAATGCCAACGAGGCGGCGTTCGAAGCCGCGGTGGCAGAGGTGGCCGAGGCATCGCGCCGGCTGCTCGACGCAGTAACCGCCACGCACCCCCAGGCTGCGAGCCCCACCTGATCAGGAGGTCGTCGCTGCCGTCCCTAGCGCACCCGATGACCGACAGGGCACTGCGCGCGCGCGGCGCGCCCCCGGGCATGACCCCCCCCGGGTTATGACCCCCCCCGGGTTATGACCCCCCCCGGGTTATGACCCCCCCCGGGTTATGACCCCCCCCGGGTTATGACCCCCACCCGGGTTATGACCCCCCCC
>JBBRWZ010000099.1:0-5747 GCA_038248895.1 Candidatus Limnocylindria bacterium
AGCGGCCCGCAGATGCTCGTCATGAGCCGGACGCGACCCGACCGGCGGGCATCTGGAGGCACGAAGTGATGACCGGGCTGGCGATGGGCCTCGAGGGATGGCTCCTGATGGCGGGTTGGGCCGCCGTGCTGGTCGTCGGTGTCCTGCTTCTCGTCCGCGAGCCCCGACACGCGACCCACGATGACGCGGCGGCGATCCTCCGAGCCCGGTTCGCGCGCGGCGAGCTCAGCGAGCAGGAGTTCCGGCAGGCCATGGCCGCGCTGGACGCCGACCCGCCGACCGCCGCCGGCAGCGGTCCTCATCACCCCACCCACCACGCGCACCAGGGGCAGGAGGCCCGCCATGACCGACCTTGACCAGCCTGTCCCGCGCCGCGACCGCCGCGCCGCCGGGCGCGTCAGCGCCCACGCGCCAGCGGCAGAGCGTCGCACGGCCCGCCAGGCTGTCCGCGCCCAGGAGGCTCGCAGCGCCAGGGTCCGCAAGCTCGCCTTCGGCGGCATCGTCGTCGCCGTCCTCGCGGTCGGTGGGGTGCTCGCCTTCGGCGACTTCTTCAATCGCCCGAGCGACGGCGCCGCTGCGGCCACCGGCACGATCGACGTCCAGAGCTCGATGGCCGGCTTCACGCCGGGCGAGATCAAGGTCAAGGCGGGCTCGACCGTCACGATGAAGTGGTGGACCCAGGACGCTGCCGTGCACCTCACGGGCGGCGTCCACACGATGGTGTCGCCGGACCTCGGCCTGCGTGAGGAGCTCCCGGCCGAGAGCACGAAGCTCGTCACCTGGACCGTCCCCAACAAGCCCGGCACGTACGACGTCTGGTGCGAGTCGTGCTGCGGCGGCAAGGATGCCCCGCAGATGCACGGCAAGATCGTGGTCGAGCCCGCCTCCGCCGCCGATGTGACGGGGATTGGCCTCGGATGAGCACCCCGACCGCTGCGCCGATTGACGACGCGGCCCCCGCGACGCTCCGCGAGCACCGCCTCGTCTTCGGCTGGCCGCTGCCGGCGATCGTCCTCGCCGGGCTGCTGGCGACGGTCGGCATCACCGCCTCGGCCTACGTCCTCGCCGTCCCGTTCGACGCAGCTGCGTTCGGTGGCCTCACGATCCCGGCCGTCATGGCCGCCGGGTTCCTCGACGGGTTCAACCCCTGCGCGTTCGCCCTGCTCGTGCTGTTCGCGACGTTCACCCTGACCCTGGTCAACGCCGTGACCGCGAACGGCACGCCGACCACCGAGGCACGGCGCCGCCTGCTTGGCGCGGGCTCGCTCTACGTGGGCGCTGTGTTCGTCACCTACTTCATCATCGGTCTCGGGCTCCTCTCCTTCCTTGGCTGGATGGGTCGCGACCACCTGGTGGCGCGGATCGCCGCGATCATCGCCCTGGGCATGGCGCTCTGGATGCTCAAGGACGTGTTCCTCCCGGGCGTCGGACCCTCGATGATGGCTCCCGGCGGCACGCACGGCCGGATGCAGAAGGCGATGGAGCGCGGCGGCCTCGCCGGGATGCTCATCGCCGGCGTCCTGGTCGGGATCTGCACGGTGCCCTGCTCGGGCGCCATGTACCTCTCGATCACCGCGGTGCTCCACGCTTCGGGTGGGGGAGCCACCGGGTACGCCCTGCTCGCGCTCTACAACATCGCGTTCATCGCGCCGCTGCTCATCCTGCTCGGCGCCGTCTCCAACCGGCGCGTCCTCGGCCAGCTCGGCCGCTGGAACCGGGCCAACAGCCCCTGGATCAAGGCCGGCATCGCGCTCGCGGTCATCGCGATGAGCTTCGGCCTGATGGTGTCGATGTGAGCGCGACGACCGAGACCAGCGAGACAATCCGTTTCGGGGTCCGCGGGATGACCTGCGGGTCCTGCGTGAACCGGATCATGCGGGCGGTCAGCAGGGTGCCCGGGGTGACGAAGGTGTCCGTCGACCTCCGGCACGAGACCGCCACCGTCCGCCGCGAGCCCGCGCTCGTCTCCAACGCGGTGCTCGCGGCGGCGGTCGCCGTGGCCGGCTACGAGGCGGACCTCACCATCGTCGAGCTGCTGCCGCCGGGCAGCGACCGCTCGTTCCTCGACCGGCTCCTCGGTCGCGCCTGATGCCGTCCCTGCTCTTCCCCATCGGGCTCGATCCCGTCGCCCTGTCCCTCGGCGGGATCGAGATCCGGTGGTACGGCCTCTTCGTCGCCCTCTCGATCGCCACCGCCGTCGTGCTCGCGCGGGCCGGCGCCCGGCGGGCCGGGCTGTCCATGGCGCTCGTCGAGGACGCGGCCATCTGGGTCGGGCTCGCGGCCCTCGTCGGTGGCAGGATCCTCTATCTCGTCCAGAACGAGCTCCCGGACCTCGTCGCTCATCCGCTGCACGCCTTCGCGATCTGGCACGGCGGGCTGTCGTTCTACGGCGGGCTCATCGCGGGCCTCGCGGCGCTGCTCGTATGGTCGCGCGTCCGCGGCGTCCGGCTCGGAACGGCGGCGGACATCGCCGCGCCCGCGGTCGCCGCGGGGCAGGCCGTGGGTCATCTCGGCTGCCTCATCGGCGGCGACTCATACGGCCTGCCGACCACCGGGCCCTTCGCGGTCGTCTACCAGCACCCGGGAGCGATGGCGCCCCAGGGCATCCCACTCGTCCCGACGCAGCTCTACGAGTCGGCGTCGCTCGGCATGCTCGCGGTCGTGCTGTGGCTGTCGCGCGATCGTCTCGGGCGGTTCGGCCCGGGCGCGACCGCGGCCGTCTACCTCCTCGGCAACGCCGGGATCCGGTTTGCCCTCTTCTTCCTGCGCGACGACGTGATCGTGTTCGCCGGGCTCAAGGTGGCGCAGGTGATCGCCGTCGGGATCGCACTAGCCGCCTGTGGCTGGCTCTTCGCGATCGTCCATTGGCACCGTGCGCCAGTGGCACGTCCGGCGAAGACGGCGCGCTGAGGCCCGGCACGCCAGTTGCGCCCGCGTGACCGCCGGGCGCTCGTTGCGCGGCGGTCAGGAGGTGGCGTGGCCCCGGGCCGACGCGGTCGGCGCCGCGGGTGTGTCGTGGTGCAGGAGCTCGGCGTGCGGGTCGGCCCCGTCGTGGCCGCAGGGGTTCACATGGATCACCGCCGTGTCGAGCTTGGCGACCTCGTGCAGGAGCCGGTGGCGGACCTCCTCGGCGACCCGATGGCCGGCGGTCACCGTCATGTCGCAGTCGACCGTGATGGCGAACGACGCCTCCAGGGCATGCCCGACCCAGCGCACCCTGACCTTGGACACGTCCTGCACGCCAGCCACGCCAAGGGCGACCGCCTCGACCTCGTCGACGAGCTCTGGCTCGACCGCGTCCATCAACCGGCCGAGCATCTGCGCCGTCGCCTGGCGCAGCACGAACAGGATCGCCACGGTGATGAGCAGGCCCACCAGCGGGTCCGCGGCCGGGAACAGTTGACGAAACCTTGAGCAACCCTTGCCCTCCCCTTCATTGGCCTCGGCCGGGTCATCGGCGACGCTCTCCAGTGTCGGTCGCCGATCAGCGCGGCCGCGCACTGACAGGAGTCGCGTCCCGATGTCCCGCCGCCGCAACGGAGCCCGAGCCCGAGCCCAGGCCGCGAGGACGGCTCCGGTCGCCACGGCCGGCGTCCAGGCCGGGACCGACGACGAACTCCATCGAGAAGCGCTCGAGCGCCGGGGGGCGCGCATGCAGGCGACACTGGCGCCCGAGGCGATGGCCGCGGTCGAGCCGGTCGATCCCGACGACCCCGACGAGCTCCATCGTCGCGCGCTGGAGCTGCGCGAGTACCGGCTGGGCCGCGGCCCCAGGCCTGCAGGGATCAACGCGCCGGCCCCGAAGGCCACGCTGACCTCCGCCGGCACCATGTCGGTCACGTATCCCGTGAAGGGCATGACCTGCCGCGCCTGCGAGGTGCGGATCGGGAAGTTCGTCGGGAAGGTGCCGAACGTCGCCAAGGTGTCCGCCTCCGCCGTCCGCGGCGAGGTCACGGTCGAGAGCACGGCCCTCATCTCCGCCATCGCGATCGAACGGGCGCTCGGCAAGGCCGGCTATGAGATCGGCCACACCCCCTGGATCGAGAGCAACCCCACGGTGTGGGCGACGGCCGGCCTCGGCGTCCTCCTGGTGGCAGCCATCGCGGTGGTCGCGACGGTGACCGGGGTCGGCGACCTCGCCAACGGCGCCGGCGACATCTCGCAGGGCGGCGTGCTCGTCGCCCTCCTGCTCGGCCTCGCGGCCGGCGTCTCGACCTGCATGGCGCTGGTGGGTGGCCTCGTCCTCGGCCTGTCGGCGGCGTTCCAGTCGGGCCGGCCTGAAGGCACGGGCAAGGTCGCGCAGATGCGCCCGGCGCTCGTGTTCGTCGCGGGTCGCGTCATCGGCTACGCGGTGTTCGGCGCGGCCCTCGGCGCGGTCGGCGCATCGATCACGATGCCGCCCCTGCTCACCGCCGTCCTGATGATCGGCGTCGCGATCGTGATGCTGCTCCTCGGCACCCGCCTCACGGGGCTCTCCCCTCGCCTGGCCGGCTGGTCGCCCGCGCTGCCGATGGGCCTCGGGCGCAGGCTCGGCCTCTCCGGCGAGGGCACGGTCAGCGCCTACTCCGACTCGCGAGCCGCGACACTCGGTGCCGCCTCGTTCTTCCTCCCCTGCGGCTTCACGCAGGCCATCCAGATCTTCGCGCTCTCGACCGGGTCGCCCATCTACGGCGCGGCGCTGCTCGGCACCTTCGCCCTCGGGACGGCGCCCGGGCTCCTCGCGCTCGCGGGCCTGCCGCTCGTCGTGCCCGCCAGGGCGAAGCCGACGCTGCTCCGCCTCGTCGGGGTGGTCGTCATCGGCTTTGCCCTGCTCAACGGTTCGGCGGGCATCCGGCTGTCGGGCTTCAAGCTGCCATCGCTCGTCGGCATCGTGAACGCGGCGCCCCTCCCCGGGACGCTCGGGACCGATGGCGTGCAGCGGATCTCCACGAACCAGGACGCCGGCGGCTACAGCCCGGGCAACGTCGTGATCTACGCGGGCTACCAGACGGTGTGGACCGTCCAGTCCTCCACGACGGCGACGTGCGCCGCGTCGATCTGGGCGCCCGACCTCGACATCCGCACGCGCCTCAACAAGGGCGCGAACACCATCCAGCTCCCGGCGCTCAGGCCCGGCACGCTCAACTACACCTGCGCCATGGGCATGTACAGCGGCAAGATCACGGTGGTCGAGCAACCTGCCGACGCCGGTGGTGCCAGCCCGGCAGCGCCCGCTGCGTCGCCGGTCGCCGCCGCTGCGCCGACGGCGGCTGCCGCGGCCGCGCCTGCGGTGGCGTCCCCCGCGCCGACCGCGGCCGCCCGGGCCTCGAGCGCCCCCGCGGCGTCCGCGGTGCCGGCCGTGCAGGAGCTTCGCACGGTCCAGGACGAGGATGGCTACAGCCCGGCAATCGCCCGCATCACCACCGGCATCCCGACCAAGTGGCACATCGACTCGCGCTCGCAGTACTCCTGCGCGGCGTACGTCGTCGTCCCCGACCTTGGCATCCAGCTCTCGCTCAACCCCGGCGACAACGTCATTGACCTGCCAGCCATGAAGACCGGGGTCCTCCAGTACACCTGTGGCATGGGCATGTTCTCGGGCACGATCCTGATCGAGGACAGCCCCGCCGGATCCGCGGGCTGACGTCTCGCAAGGAAACGTCACCCGATCGCCATCGACCACGCCTGCACACATACTCCCCTGGAGTATCTTCGGAGCCAGCATGACCACCCCGACCGTCACCCCCATCGAGATCGTGTCGTTCCCC
>JBBRWZ010000100.1:0-5661 GCA_038248895.1 Candidatus Limnocylindria bacterium
CCATCGCGACACGGTCGTGAACCGATGCAACGCGTACGGCAACAGCATGGTGGCCCTGCTGGCGATGACCCTGGCGGACCTGGGCTGGGACGTTCCGGGACCGATGGCGCCGCTGGCGCTCGCCCCGCAGTCGCTCCTGCTCGAGCACTTCTGGGACCCGCGCGGCTTCTTCCGCGACTCGCCCGGCGACACCACGCCCTCCGGGGAGGGGAACATCTGGCCGTTCTGGACCGGCGTCATCACCGATCCATCGGTCATCCGGCAGTCGCTGACGACGCTGCGCGAGGCTGGCTACGCGACGCCATACCCGCTGAAGTACGAGACCCTCCGCCGGCCGGCCATCGAGCCGCGCTTCGTGCGGTTCTTCATGCCCGACTACCAGGGTGCGACGGTGTGGACCTCGCTCGGCGCGATGTACCTCCAGCTGCTGCGCACCGTCGAACCCGACGCGGCGACGCGCCAGATAGACCGATACCGAGGCTGGATCGAGCGCGATGGGACGTACTGGGAGGTGATCGACGATGTCACGGCGCGGCGCTACTTCTCCACGCCGTTCACCAAGAGCGACGAGGCGATGCTCTGGTCCGCGATCTTCCTCGACCAGCTGGAGCGCCCCGAACTGCCGCCGCCGCTGATGCGCCACCCCGGGACCGCCGCGATGCGACAGGCGAGCTGACGCACGCGCCCCGCCGATACGCACCGCCGAACCGGCGTATGGTGAGCGATGCGCGGCTGATCGCGGCCGTGCATCCGGGGAGGACGGAGGATGACTCGGCTCCGAGCCTGGGCCGATACCCATCGGCGCCAGGCGACCATCGCGATCCTTGGCGGGCTGACCGTTCTGCTCCTCGTGGTCGCCGCCGTGATCGTGACCCTGATCCGAGCGGATGACGGAGTCGCCCAGGCCAGCCCGACGGCGACGCCGTTCCCGAGTTCCACCGTGCGTGGCTCACCGTCTGTGAGCCTCGGGCCGTCGCCCTCGCCGTCCTCGCCGCCGCCGCCGTTGGCGGACGCGGGGCCATTCGGAGCCATCGTGCTCGCCGACGCGCTGCGCGTCCGTGACAGCGCCGGGACTGGACAGGTGGTCGGGACGCTCAGCGCCGGTGAGTTCGTGCACGTCGGCGACGGCCCCATCACGATCGACGGGCAGGACTGGTATTCCGAGTATCGGTACGGCGTGCAGGGCTGGGTCTCGAGCGGTCCAGCCGACGCACCGTACCTCGACCTGCGATTCATGCTCGCGCGCCATGTTCCGGCACGGATCCTGGGCGTGGCGAGCGGGCCGGACGGGCACTTCAGCTGGGGCGTCGCCGATCACGCATCGTTCGCGCAGCCAACCGGGTTGGCGGCGGTGTCCCGCGACGGGACGACATGGACCGCCGGATCGGTGCCGGACGCGGCCATCGGTGCCGCCGAGGTGGTCGTCGCCGACGGCCCGGCGGGCTGGTTGATGTTCGCCAGCGACCCCACCGGGACCGCCCTGGCCGGCGAATGGCGGTCGCAGGACGGGGTGACGTGGGAGGACGTGACCGTGTCGCTCGATTCGGCTTTCGCGCCGTTGAGGCTCGTGGCGTCGGACGCCGGCTACGCCCTCATCGTCATGGACCGCCATACCGAGCCACCCGGCGGCTCGGCCCTGTTCGTCTCGCCTGATGGCCGCACCTGGACGGAGGCGCAGCTGCATGGCAGCGACCCCCTTGCCGCGGCTCAGAGCGCCGAGATCGTGGGCGCCGGCGCCGGCTTCCTCGCCTGGTGGCAGGAGGCCGGCAGCACGTTCATCGTGTTCAGCGCCGACGGGATGACCTGGGCCGATCCGACCGATCCGGCGAGCCTGAGCCTAGGTGGGCATAGCCCCATGATCGCGTCCGGCGGGTCGACCTTCGTCGCCATCACCTACGCGGAAACCGATGGAAGGCTCCTCGTCTGGACCGCTGCGCTTGCCGACTCGATCCTCACCTGGGCGCGCCAGCCAGGGGCCGAGGCGACGCTGGCCGGGATGAATGTCGAGCGCGTCGTGTCAACCGGCGATGCCGTCTTCGCGATCGGGCGTGGCCTCGATGACGGGCATGTCCGCGTCTGGCAGACGCGTGACGGCTCGGCCTGGACGGAAGTCGACGGTACGCCATTCGAGGCGACCAGTGACGTGGCCGTGGTGGCCGCGGGTTCCGTCGGCCTCGTGGCCGTCGGCGGCGTGGACACGGCGGCCGGGACGAACCCGCGCCTCTGGACCTCGGCGGCCGGCAGTGGCTGGACGTCAGACGGCGGCGCGCGGTTCGGAACGGTCGATTCGGCGCTCATGGGTGCCTGCCCGTCGGCCCCGGCCGACTACCTGGAGGTGCTGGCCCTTCCCGGCGCGGTGGCCGCGGAGTGCTTCGGCGACAGCGCAGTGAGCTTCCGTGCGTGGCTGACGGCGGGCGAGGGCTGCGGCGAATACCCGGCCTCCGGCAGCTCCGACCCGCCATGGCTGGCGACCCCGTTCTCGACATCGCGCATCGTCCTTTCCCCCGCGCCGACGGAGGCGGATGGCTGCGGATCCGCGGCGCAGCATCCGACCCTGGCGCAGCTGCCCGACCTCCAGCAGTGGGTCACCATCGCCGGTCACTGGGCCGATGCCGTCTCGCCCACCTGCCGCTGGCTGCCTGACCGGGGAAGCTCCGGCTCCAGCGGGTTTATCGGTATGGATTCGCTGGCCTTCCGATGCCGTACGACGCTCGTGGCCACCTCGGTGACGCCCGAGGGGTGACCCGGAGCTGCCGCCGCCGCTGAGCCGCCAACCCGGGACCGCCGCGATGCGACAGGCGAGCTGACGCGCGCGCCCCGTAAGGTGGGGAGATGCAACGGACGGACGACGGCACCCTCATCCTCAGCGCCACGGATCTCGTCGGCTACCTCGCCTGCGATCACCTCACGACGCTGGAGCTGGGTCGGGCGGAGGGTCGCTGGGAGCGGCCGCACCGGCGCGAGGACCCCACCGTCCAGCTGATGCAGGATCGCGGCGATGCGCACGAGCGCACGCACCTCGACCGGTTGCGGGCCGCGGGCCGCAGCGTCATCGAGGTCAACACCGCGAACCTATGGGGAACGGAGGCGCTGCATGCGGCGGAGGCGGAGACGTTGGCGGCCATGCGGGCGGGCGCGGACGTGATCTACCAGGCGACCTTCTTCGACGGCCGGTGGCGCGGGCACGCGGATTTCCTGTATCGCGTCGAGCGGCCGAGTCCCGGGCTCGGCGCGTACAGCTACGACGTCGCCGACACCAAGCTCTCGCGCGGGGTGAAGGCCTCGGCGATCATCCAGATGTGCGTCTACGCGGGCCTGCTGGAACGCCTCCAGGGCGTGGCGCCGGAGACGGTCCACGTCGTCACCGGCGATGGGGCGGAACATCCGCATCGGCTCAGCGACTACGCGGCCTACTTCCGCTACGCGAAGGCGCGGTTCGAGGCGCGGATCGCGGACGGCTCGAACGCCATGCAGACCTACCCCGATCCCGTCGACCACTGCCGTGT
Organism: Candidatus Limnocylindria bacterium; assembly: GCA_038248895.1. GTDB lineage: Bacteria > Chloroflexota > Limnocylindria > QHBO01 > QHBO01 > JAICQM01. Next base: position 3,507 of record JBBRWZ010000100.1, read on the forward strand.
CTGCGTCTGGTACCCGACCTGCATCAGCCGGCGGCGCTTGGACGAGCACCCGTCGATCATCGCCGGCATGCGGCGGGTGGACACGGAGCGGTTCATGGCGGCCGAGATCCGGACCATGACCGCCATCGCGCAGCTGACGCCCGGGGCCAGCGTCCCCGACGTGCGGGACCACACCGTGCAGCGACTGAGCAACCAGGCGCGGCTGCAGCTCCACGAGCGTGACACGGAGGAGCGGGTCTTCGAGCTCATCGCGCCCGAGCGGGAGGCGAGCGGCCACGGGCTGGCGGCACTTCCCGAGCCGACGCCGTGGGACGTCTTCTTCGACATCGAGGCGGACCCATGGGCCCTCGACGACGGCCTCGAATATCTGCTGGGCATCGCCACCGCTGACGACGGCACGCCGGAGTACCGTGCGTACTGGGGGCACGACCGCGAGGGCGAGAAGGCGGCCTTCGAGGCGCTCATCGACGCATGCATCGCGCGGCTCGACGCCCACCCGGCGATGCACGTCTACCACTACGGCGGGTACGAGTCGGGGGCCGTCAAGCGCCTCATGCGGCGCCACGCGACGCGCGAGGACGAGGTGGATCGGCTCCTCCGCGGCGGGACCTTCGTCGACCTGCTGCAGGTGGTTCGGCATGGGGTTCGCGCATCGGTCGAGTCGTATTCGCTCAAGCAGATCGAGAAGTTCTATCTCGCCGCCCGCGAGGGACCGGTCACCGAGGCGGGGTTCAGCGTGGTCGAGTACGAGCGCTGGATGCGGGAGCGCGACCCCTCGATCCTCGCCAACATCGCCGACTACAACCGCGACGACTGCATCTCGACCCTCGAGCTGCGTCGCTGGCTCGAGGCGCGCCGGGCGGAGGCGGTGGCAGCCTTCCCGGAGGCGGACTGGTCACGTCCGTCATTGACCGATGGCGTACCGACGGAGGCGCAGACCACGCGCGCCGTCGAGGTCCAGGAGCGCATGGATGCGCTCACCGCGGATGTCCCCGCCGACCGTACCGGAGCGACCGATGAGCAGCGCGCGCGCTGGCTGCTCGCCCAGCTCCTCGACTGGCATCGCCGTGACGACAAGCCGGCCTGGTGGCTCTGGTTTCAGCTGCGCGGAATGTCGAGCGACGAGCTGATCGATGCGAGCGACGGGATCGGCGGGCTCGAGTACGAGGGCGACGTGGCCGAGGTGGACCGCAGCGTCGTCCAGCGCTTCCGCTTCCCGCCGCAGGACCACAAATTCCGGCCAGGCTCGGATGCGCTTCAGCCGGCGGCGTCGGGTGGGACCGAGGCGCGCTCGGCGGGCGCGGTCGTCGACGTGGGCGAGCTGGCGAGCACTATCGACCTGCGGCGGGCCAGCAAGTCCAGCGGGCAGCACCCACGCGTCCTGCTGCCGACCAGGCCGATCGGCGGCGGCAAGATGCCTGGCGCCCTGCTGCGGGTCGCCGATCACGTCATCGCGCACGGGATGACCGGACCGGGGCCCTTCCGCGCGGTGCGGGAGCTGCTGCTCGGCGCCCCGCCCCGTGTGGCGGGGATCGGCCCGGGTGAGCCGCTCATCCGGCCGGGGGAGGAGCAGCTGCCGGCGGCGCGACGCATCGGCATCGGTCTCGACGCCAGCGTCCTGCCCATCCAGGGGCCACCGGGAACCGGCAAGACGTACACCGGGGCGCGCATGATTGTCGAGCTCGTCGCCCGCGGCAAGCGCGTCGGCATCACCGCCCAGGCGCACAAGGCGATCTCGAACCTCGTGCGCCAGACGCTGGATGCCGCCCGGGCCGAGGATCGCTCGGTCCGCGTCGTGCAGCGCTGCGACACCGGTGACGGCTGCAAAGATGACGACGTCTTCCTGGCGCATGCCACGGCCGACGTTCCGGGATTGATTCGCAGCGGCGACTACGACATCGTGGCCGGCACGAGCTACCTCTTCGCGCGGGACGACATGACCGACAGCATCGACGTCCTGTTCGTCGACGAGGCCGGCCAGATGGCGCTCGCCAACGTCGTCGCCATGGGTGGCGCTGCCCCGTCGATCGTCCTGCTCGGCGACCCGAACCAGCTGCCGATGGTGAGCCAGGGCATCCACCCCGAGGGCGCCGGCGCATCGGCCCTCGAACACGTGCTCGGCGACGCAACCACCATCGACAACCGATGCGGGATC
>JBBRWZ010000101.1:0-5203 GCA_038248895.1 Candidatus Limnocylindria bacterium
AGACGAGATCGCGGCGTGGCGGCGTGCGGCCGACGCGATGACGATCCCCTATGACGGCGAGCTCGGCGTCCACCTGCAGGACGAGGACTTCGCCCGCCACGCGCCGTTTGACTTCGACGACGTCCGGCCCGAGGACTACCCACTGATGCTGCACGTGCCCTACGTCCAGCTCTACCGCCGCCAGGTCGTAAAGCAGCCCGACGTGGTGCTGGCCATGGCCCTGCGCGGCGACTCGTTCACCGAAGAGCAAAAGCGCGCGAACTTCGCCTACTACGAGGCGCTGACCGTGCGCGACTCGTCGTTGGCCGCGGGCACCCAGGCCGTGATGGCCGCCGAGGTCGGCGACGTGCAACTGGCCTATGACTACCTCGCCGAGGCCGCGCTGCTCGATCACGACGACACCGCGCACAACACCGCCGACGGACTGCACCTCGTCGCGCTCGCCGGCGGCTGGATGGCAGTGATCCTCGGCCTCGGAGGAGCCCGCCAGCACCAAGACCGGCTCTCCTTCGCCCCCCGGCTCCCCGAACCCCTGCGGCGGATCGCGTTTCCCTTCTACTTTCAGGGACGCCACCTGCACGTCGAGATCACCCCCGCCAGCGCAACCTACCGGCTGCGGTCCGGCGCGGCCCTGGAGATAGACCACTGGGGCATGGCGCTGACCATCACCCACGACGGCCCTGTCACGCGGGAGATCCCGGCGTCGCGGCCGATCGCGGCGCTGCGCCAGCCCTCCGGACGCGCCCCGGCACGCCGGCACGGATCATCGACCGATAGCCGCGACGCGCCATGACTGGCGCGGCCGACAACGCGCCCGCGCCCGCGCCCGGCGGCGACAGCGACCCGGCGGTGATGCCGCCCGAGCTCGATGCGCGCCATCTCGTCCGCCGCGTCATCCAGATCGCGCTGGTGGCGCTCGTCATCATCGTGGCGATCTCGGCGCTGCCGGGACTGGGCGACGTGCGCGACCGCTTCGCGGGCGCCCGCCCGGCCTGGCTGGCCGCCGCGCTGGCTCTGGAGACCGGCTCGGTCCTGGCCTTCGTCGCCGCCTTCCGCGGCGTGTTCTGCCCGCACCTGGCCTGGCGGCTGAGCTACCAGATCGCCCTCTCCGAGCAAGCTGCCAACGTGCTGCTGCCGACCGGCGGCACCGGCGGCCTGGCGCTCGGCGCATGGGCGCTGCAGCGCGGCGGCATGCCCACCGGCCACATCGCCCGCCGCAGCGTCGCGCTGTTCCTGGTCACCAGCTCGGTCAGCTTCGCGGCAGCGATGCTCGCCGGCCTGGCGCTCGCGCTCGGACTCGTCCCCAACACGGCGCCGCTGGCGCTGACGCTCGGACCAGCCGCGCTGGCAACCGTGGCCATGCTCGCCGTGCTCGCCCTACCCCGCGTGCTGCCCGCCGCGACGAGCGCCCCCCGCGGCCGCGTGCGTCGCCGGCTGGTGGCCGCCCGCGTCGCGCTCGGCGACGGCATCGAGGACGCCATCGCCCTGGTCGCCTCGGGCCAGCCGCTGGTCATCGCCGGCGCCGTCGGCTACATGGCCTTCGACGTCGCCGCCCTATGGGCTGCCTTCCACGCCTTCGGCGCGCCGCCGCCCTTGGGCACGCTCGTGCTCGCCTACACCCTCGGTCAGCTCGGCGGCCTGATCCCGCTCCCCGGCGGCATCGGCGGCACCGACGGCGGCCTGATCGCCGCCCTCGTCCTCTACGGCACCCCGCTGAGCGCCGCCACCGTCGCCGTCCTGGCCTACCGCGCCTTCCAGCTTGGCCTGCCCGCACTGCTGGGCACCGTCGCGTTCGGCCAACTGCAGCGCACCCGCGCACGCTCGCCCGCCCCGGCCGCGATCTGCGCGCCGATGGCCGCGGCCTACCATTCCCCGGTCACCTGAGCACCGACCCCTCGAGATGGACCGCGACCGACGAACCAGCCATGAGGTGACTGGCGCGAGCACGCTCGCGCCCGAAGACGTCGCCGGCAGCCTGAGCCTGCGCGGAGCCGTGTCGCTCGGCACCGGCGTCATGATCGGAGCCGGGATCTTCGCGCTCACCGGGCAAGCCGCAGGCCTGGCCGGTGACCTTTTCCCGATCGCGTTCCTGGGTGCCGCGATCGTCGCTGCCTTCAGCTCCTATTCCTACGTGAAGCTCTCCAACGCCTACCCCTCCTCGGGAGGCGTGGCCATGTTCCTGCGCAGGAGTACGGGCTCGGGCCCGCGACCGGCGTCTTTGCGCTGTTCATGTACATCTCGATGGTGATCAACGAGAGCCTCGTTGCGCGCACCTTCGGCGCCTACCTCGTCCAGCCCTTGAATCTGCGACCCGCGTCGTTCTGGGTCCCCGCGTTCGGGGTGGCCCTCCTTGTCGTGGCGTTCGCGGTGAACGCCGCCGGCAATCGGCTCGTCCAGGCCAGCGAGGGGATCATGGCCGTCGTCAAGATCGTCGGTCTCGGCCTCTTCGCCATTGTCGGGCTCTGGTTCGTCAGCGCCGCGAACTTCACCAACGGCGGCGACGTGGCCGGAAGCACGGGGTCGGTGGACGGGTTCGTCGCCGCCGTCGCCCTCTCGATCCTCGCCTACAAGGGGTTCACGACGATCACCAACAGCGGCGGCGAGATCGTCGACCCTCACCGCAACACCGGTCGGGCGATCGTGATCTCGATCGCGATCTGCTCGGCGCTCTACATCGTGCTCTCCGTCGCCGTGGCCGGCAACCTCACCCTGACCGAGATCATCGCCGCCCAGGACTACGCGCTGGCTCGGGCGGCCGAGCCCGTCCTCGGCACGACCGGCTTGTGGCTGACCGTCGCCATCGCCGTGGTCGCGACCGCCTCCGGCGTCATCGCGAGCATCTTCGCCGCTTCCCGCATGCTGGCCATGCTCACCCGGATGAAGGAGGTCCCTCACCGCCACCTCGGATTGCCGGGGACGGTCCGGGTTCACACCATGATCTACACGGTCGCTTTCGCCATGACGCTGACCGTTCTCTTTGACCTTCGCCGCATCGCAGCCCTCGGCGCGATCTTCTACCTCGTGATGGACATCGCCATCCACTGGGGAGTCCTGCGCCGCCTCAGGTCGCAGATCGACGCGCGCCCGGTGATCGTCGCCACTGCGATCCTGCTGGACGTGATCGTCCTGGGAGCGTTTCTGTGGGTCAAAGCCTCAGCAGATCCACTCATTCTCTATGCCTCCGCCATGGGGATCACCGCCATCGCGATCGGGGAGCGGCTGTTCATGCGCTCACACACCGGCAGCGACGGCCGGATGCGGATGTGAATGTCCATCAGCGCGAAGGGATCCCGACAAGATGGCGGCGCCGCCGGTCAGGGCTTGGCGAGCCGGGAGGCGACGGCGTGAGCAACCATCGGGCGCGCTACCGCGAGATCGCCGAGACGCTGTCGCGCCACGGGATGGGGTATCTCTCGTTGGGGTCTTTGGTCTGGAGCGTCAGGTGCCCTTCCATCGCGGCCTGCTGGGCCACGAACGCCGGGCCGAGCCCTACACGCGCCCCGAGCACGTGCGTCTCGCGCTCGAGCAGCTCGGTGCGACATTCATCAAGCTCGGACAGATCCTCTCGACGCGCTCGGATCTGCTGGGCCCCGACTATCAGGCCAAGCTGGCCAAGCTCCAGGATGACGTGCCACCACTGCCGGGTGAGGTCGTACGCGAGCTCATCGCGCAGGAGCTCGGTCAGGAGGCCGAGGAGGCGTTCGCATTCTTCGAGGTCGTTCCGCTGGCTGCGGCGTCGATCGGGCAGGCGCACGCCGCGACGCTGCACGACGGCAACGAGGTGGTCGTCAAGGTCCGTCGTCCCGGCGTCGTGGAGCAGATCGCCGAGGATCTGGAGATCCTGCGCAACCTGGCCGTGCATGCCGGCCGGCACTGGCAGGCGGCCGCCGACTATGACCTGGTCGGGCTGGTCGACGAGTTCGCCGAGACGCTGCAGGCGGAGCTGGACTACCTGCGCGAGGCCCGCAACGCCGAGCGCTTCGCGACCAACTTCGCCCAGGACGGCGACGTGCACATCCCGCGGGTCTTCTGGGAGACGACCACGTCCCGGGTGCTGACGCTTGAGCGCGTGTACGGCATCAAGGTCTCAGACCTCGACGCGCTCGACGAGGCCGTCATCGACCGCCGTGCGCTGGCGAAGCTGGCGACCCGCGTCACGGCCCAGATGGTCTTCGAGGACGGCTTCTTTCACGCCGACCCGCACCCGGGGAACTTCTTCGTCGATCCCGGCGGGCGGTTGGGGGTCATCGACTTCGGCATGGTCGGTGAGATCGACGAGCGCCTGCGCGGCCAACTGGGGACCCTGCTCGTCGCGCTGGCCCGCACCGATCCCGACCGGATCACCGACGCCGTCCTCGCGCTCTCCAGCGCGCGCGGCCCGGTCGACCGCGGGAGGCTGCGCGCCGACCTCGCGGCCCTGGTGGCGAGCAACAAGGGCCGCACGGTCAGTGAGATCGCCCTCGGATCGGTGATCGAGCAGACCCTCGCGATCGTGCGCCGCCATCACCTGCAGCTGCCGCACGAGCTGGCGCTGCTGCTGAAGATGGTCGTCATGAACGAGGGGATGGCCGGGGCGCTGGACCCCGACTTCCAGCTCGGCTCGGTGCTGGCCCCCTACGCGCAGCGGCTCGTCGTGGCGATCGACCAGCTCCCGGCCACGGTCGCCGACCGGCACCTCGACATGCCCGGCGCAGCCACCGATCTGGTCCTGCGCGCCTACGCCGATCACCACGCGATTCGCCGGCCGTGAGCAGCCGCGTCGGCGCCCTGAAGGGCTCCCTTGCCGGGAACGTGCTGGCCTGCTCCAAGCGGCTGGCGCTGGCGGCGAGCGGCGTGGCGCCGTCCGGATCGTCGGGGCCTTCCCGGGCTTGTGCGGCAACGGCGATGAGGGTCGCGGTCGTTCGCTGTCGGGCGAGCGCGGGGTAGACCGAGAGCACCCATGTGATCGCGCCGGTGAACAGGCCGAAGCCGATGATCGCCTGCAGCGGCGCGATGACGCGCAGCAGATCCGCTCGAGGGGCGATGTCGCCGTATCCCAGGGTCGCCTGCGTGACCATCGAGAAATAGAGGGCGTCGATAAAGCCGCTCTGGGTGCTCTGCTGAAGCGGCGAGGCGAGGATGAAGCTCTCGGGCAGGAAGGGCCAGTACACGAGCGCCCAGCCGACGACCAGTCCGCCACCCCAGAGGGCGATGACGACCAGCA
>JBBRWZ010000102.1:0-5156 GCA_038248895.1 Candidatus Limnocylindria bacterium
GGCGCGGCGGAGACGCGGTCAGGTGGGGAAGACGTGGCGCCGGTGCATGGCGCCGGCGTGGCGCTGACGGGTCTGCACGCCGGCCCGGCCGTCGGGCCGCCCCGTGCTACGGGCGTGCCACGCCGCCGGGGCGTGCCACGCCGCCGGGGCGTGCCACGAAATGGCGCATGCGGACCGAGGAACGGCGCCTCGGGTCGAAACCCGCGCTCACGGTGCCCGGAATCTGCGCTGGGCGACCGAGTTGGCGGCCATTCCCGGTTCTCATGTGCAATTCCCGGGCACCGAAGGGACCCAGCCCGGCCAGCCCGCCACGGGGTCAGCGCTCGAGTACGCGCTCCAAATTGTCGAGTGTCCGCACCTCGGGCGCCATCGTGCGCTGCACGGCGCGGCCAAGGAGGATGCGCCGGCTGCCGGACAGGTGCGCGTCGAGCTCGAACCGGAGGCGCGCGCGGCGCCCTCGCCAGTCGCCTCGAAATCGAAGCGGCCTTGCGGCCGGACCGGGCCCGCTGCGGTCTGGAACTCGATGCGCCGATTAGGGTCGAGGACGGTGACCTCGTAGTCGGCGGCGACACGCCGCCCCATCGGTCCGTGAACGCCCCCGCGCGTACTTGGCACCCAGCCCGTCGCCCGCCACGCAGCGGACGTCCGCGACGCCAGGGCGCCACTCCGTCTGTCGCTCGTCGCCCGCGACGTGGGCGAAGACCTCGCTCACCGGCCGCTGGATCGTGACGGCAATGACCAGGGCGCACGCCACGGCACGACCAGGGCGCAGGCCACGGCCTGACCAAGGCGCATGACCCCGGCCACGACGAGCGCCACGGCCACGACCAAGGCGCACGCCACGGCCATCGCGGAGAGAGCCGACAAGCGCTCGCCACGGAGCGGTAAATTGGCGAACGTGACCACCACTCCGGCAGCAGCGACGAGCAGCGCCCTGACCATCACGGGCCTCGTGAAGCGCTACGGGAAGGTGCAGGCGGTGCGCGGCATCGACCTACAGGTGCAGCACGGCGAGGTGTTCGGCTTCGTGGGGCCGAACGGCGCCGGCAAGTCGACGACCATCCGCTGCATCCTCGACCTGCTCCACCCGACGGAGGGGCAGATCCGGGTCCTCGGCGCGGATCCGCGCCACCAGGGAGCGCAGATTCGCGAGCGCGTCGCCTACGTGCCCGGCGAGCTGCGGCTGCCGGAGCGGCTCAGTGCCCGCCAGTTCCTCACCAGCATCGGTCACCTGCGCCGTCGCTTCGACGCCGACCGGCTCGTGGAGCTGGCGGATCGGTTCAAGCTCGACCTGGACCGGCACATCCGCGATTTGTCGAGCGGCAACCGCCGCAAGGTGTCGCTCCTCTCTGCCTTCCTGACCGATGCGGACCTGCTCATCCTCGACGAGCCGACCGCCGGCCTCGACCCGCTCATGCAGCACGAGTTCATCACGCTCCTCCGCGAGCGGCGCGCCGCCGGCACCACCGTCTTCCTCTCGTCGCACATCCTCTCCGAGGTGCAGAGCGTGGCGGATCGGCTGGCCGTGCTCCGCGCCGGCCGCATCGTGGCCTCCGGGACGGTCAACGAGGTGCGCAGCCTGGCCCGCCAGCGCGTGGAGGTCTGGTTCGAGACCGATGCCCCCGAGTACCTCACCCGCCTCCCCGGCCTGGGCGATGGCGAGGTGCAGGGGCGCCGCTTCACGGCCGTGCTCGACGGGTCCGCGCGGCCGCTCATCGATGCGCTCGGCGGCCAGCCGGTCGAATCGATCCTCATCTCCGAGCCGGACCTGGAGGAGGCGTTCCTGGGCCTCTACGAAGAGGAGTCGGAGGCATGAGGCGGCTCTGGGAGCTCGTCGCCGTCCCGCTGCGTGCCGCGCGTCGGGCTGGGATCATCTGGGCGCTCAGCCTCGTCGGCCTGATCGTGGTGACGATCGCCTTCTGGCCCTCGTTCCGCAACGAGCCGGAGCTGGGCGACATCATCAACGGCATGCCGCAGGCGCTCATCGATGCCTTCGGGCTGGCCGATTTCGGGACGCCGGCCGGCTTCCTGCGCGGCAACCTCTACGCGGTGCTCGTGCCGCTCATGCTCGCCGTCGCCGCGGTGTTGCTGATGAACGGCCAGACCGCGACGGACGAGGATGCCGGTCGGATGGAGGCCTATCTCGCGCAGCCGGTACGGCGCACATCGGTCTTTGGCGGGCGCGTGGTGGGCGTCTTTGCCTGGCTCGTGGGCATCGGCCTGGTCATGCTCGCCGCCCAGCTCATTGCGGACCAGGTGTTCGACCTCACGATTGGGACCGATCGCGTGGTGGAGACCGTCGTCCTCTGCCTCCTGCTGGCAGCGCTGCACGCCGGGCTGGCGGCGTTCGTCGCCGGGTGGACGGGCCGGCCGGGCGTGGTGCTCGGCGTCGGGATGGGGTTGGCGGTGGCGGGCTACGTGGTCAGCGCGCTCTTCCCGATCAGCGCCGTCCTCGCGCCGTGGCAGCACGCCTCGCCGTGGGACTGGGCGCTCGGCGGCGACCCGCTGACGACCGCCACCGAGGCGTGGCGTTACCTGGTGCTCGGGGTCCCGGCGGTCGTGCTCGGGGCGCTGGGGGCGGTGCTCTTCGGACGGCGGGACGTGCGCGCCGCCTGAGCGCCGCCGTCCACTGGTGTTGCACAGGGTGGAGGTATCGGCGCCGCAAGAGGCTCAGCGATGCCGTTCATTGCACGGCGCGGAACGGACGGACGCTGAGCACCCCCGAGACGGCGGACATGGCCAGTTGCCCGGCCGATACCTCCGCCGGGTGCAACGCGCGGACCGATGCGCTGGTGCGCCCGCGTGACCGCCACTCGCCGCCCAGACGGACACGCGACGCTGCTCGGAAATCGAACCGGAGAACCGACGACGGCCGTTCCCCCCGGTCGCTCACGCTTGGCGTGCTCCGAATCTGCACCGGTGGACCGACGATGAGCCGATTCTCGGTCCGGATGAGCAGATTCCGGGCAGCCTCGCGCCCGCCGCGCCCGGACCGATGCGATGATGCGTTCCCATGACCGACGCCCCCTACGACCGCCACGCCGTGGCCTACCGCGACTGGTGGGGACCGATCATCGCGCCGGCCGCGCTGCGCCTCCTCGACCGCATTCCGCCGCGCGCGGTGGCGGGCGCACCGGTGATCCTGGACGTCGGCACCGGCACCGGCGCGCTGGCCGTGGCGACCCTCGACAAGTGGCCCGCGGCGCAGGTGATCGGCGTGGATCCCTCGAGCGCGATGCTCGAGATTGCCCGCGCGGCAGCGGGAGCGCGCACGGAAACGGCAGCGGAACCGGCAGCGGAACCGGGAGCAGAAGCGGAAGCCGAAGCGGGAGCGCAGGGTCGTGGCCCCGCCGACCGCCTGCGACTCGAAGTGGGGGAGGCGGGACGTCTGCCACTCCCCGATGCCACGGTCGACGCGGCGGTGAGCTCGTTCGTCATTCAGCTCGTGCCGAGCCGGATCGGCATGCTGCGCGAGCTGCGTCGTGTGCTGCGCCCGGGCGGCACCGTGGCCCTGGTGACGTGGATCGTCGACGAGCGGCCGTTCGAGCCGGACGATGCGTTCGACCGGGCGCTGGATGACCTCGACCTGCCTGATCCGCCGGGGAATGGGGTGGATCCACGGCCGTATGCATCGGTCTCAGCTGCCGCGGCGGAATTCCGTCGTGCCGGGTTCCGCGACGTGCGCGCGACGGCCGAGGCGCTCGAGCATCGGTTCACGCCCGAGCGTTACCTGGACCTCGTCGAGCACTGGTGGGAGTCGGAGCGGTTCGCGGAGCTGGATGCCGCGACCGCGGCGCGACTCCGGGACACCGCGCTGCGCCACCTCCGCGATCTGCCGGTCGGCGCCTTTGCCTGGCGGGCGCCGCTCGTCAGCGTGGTGGCGCAGCGGTAGCATCGGTCCTGTGTTCGAGACCGATACCGAGATCGCCGACCTCCAGCGCCTCTTCGACCGCACGCTGCGAACGGCCAACCCGCACATGGCGAGCATCGTCACCGAGCCGCGCCGGCTCACCGCGCGGCAGGTTGCGACGTTTCTCCAGGGAACCAAGCACGTGGCATTCGCCAACGTCCATGCGGGCGAGACGCGCATCTCGCCCCTCGATGCGCTCTTCATCCACGGCCGCTTCACGATGTCGACCGGCGCCGGCGCGACGAAGGTGCGCGACCTCCAGGCCAACCCTGCCTGCTCCGCGGTCCACATGGACGGCGACCGGATCGCGGTGGTGACGAACGGGCGGGTGGAGTGGATCGAGCGCGACCATCCCGACCACGACGGCATCCACGCTGCCTGGACCGATACCTACGGCTCCGACCCCTACACCTGGGGCGACGTCGTCCTCTTCCGGCTGCGTCCCGTCACCGCCTGGGCCTACGCCTCTCACCCTGACGCTTTCCCCGAGCAGTAGGGGCGCTCTGTGACCGGTGTTGGACGATGGGGCCGACGAGGGTGACGCTTCGGTGGGTGCCTGCCGCGGCTGTGTTGGCCGGCGTGCTGACGGCATGCGCGTTCGCCGTCCCTGCAGCGCGACCCGCATGGCCAACCCCGCAGGACGCCGCGGCGGCAACCGGGCATGATCCCGCCGATGTGCTGGTCTTCACCGGCAACGCCGCCATCGTGGAACACGGCCCGGGCGACATGGTCAGCCTGACGGCGTGGCGACGAGCGGACGACGGCTGGGTCGCCGCGGGTGGCTACGGAGAATCGCGCCATGGCGAGCTGGCCGATGCCGTCGTCATGGGTGGACCGCCGAGCACGTCGTGGCAGGTCGACCTCATCTTCGGATTCCTGCCGCGGGGCGTCGCCTCGATCGATCCGGACATCCCCGGCTCCGTCATGGCGATCACCGAATCTGGCGCCTACGTCCTCGTGCTCGGCGACGTCAACGATCCGCGCACGGCCGACATGGCGTCCCTCGCATGGCGGATGCGCGATGCGAATGGGAGGGTCGTGCGGAGCGGCCGTGGGGATTGCTGCATTCCCGCGGACGGGACGTAGCCGCCGCCGATCCTGTCGCAGTGCGGATGGCTGGGGTGCCTTGCCGCCGTGGCCGGCGCCCAGGCCCCAACCTCGGCCCCGGCCCCGGTGCCCCGCGTTCGATATTTCGGCCGAATCGCGCCGGAGCTCGGTCAAGCGTGCGGTTTGACCGATATTTCGA
>JBBRWZ010000103.1:0-5074 GCA_038248895.1 Candidatus Limnocylindria bacterium
CATTTGCCGGCACCGCCCTGATCTTGCTCGGGACCCTCCGCTCGCCCAGCACGGCATTTGGCAGCGGCTTCGTCGGGCAACTGCCGGCGGTCCTGGCGGTCGGGCTGCTCCTGGCGCTGGGTGGGGGCGTCACCCAATGGGCCAATCCGATCACGCAAGTCATCGCCCACGACCCCGTCGATCAGCCGCTTCTGGCAGGGGCCAGCGAGATCTGGGAGATGGCCCCCGACGGGTCCGCACAGACTCGGCTCAGCGTCGCCGGCGAGGGTGCCTCTTCCGGAGCGTCATGGTCAAGCGATGGCGGACGACAGGCCTCCACCGCATGGAGCTACGTGTCGGGCGGGGACCGCACGACCGCAGTAGGGCTGACCAGCAAGATCGTCGTGGCTGGGCCGGCTGGCCAGACGATGGTCACTCTTCGAGGTGAGGCGGGCTGGCTGGATGGAGCCCTATTCTCGCCCGACGGCCGCACGCTGGCGCTGAACGTGCTGCATCCGTTCGCGGGCACCGCCGCACCCAGCGTAGCGCCTGGCCCTGGTTCGGGTGCCAGCACCGCGAACGTTCCCCAGCCCAACAACCCGCCGGTCCCGGTTGGCAATTCGCTTGGTGCCGCTACCGGACTGCAATGGGACATCGCGACCGCCTCGGCCGATAGCAACGATGTGCCGCATGCTGTCCTCAACGACCTTCCCGGCACGGAGGTCGTGACCGCCTGGTCGCCTGATGGGGCCAGTTTGCTCTACCACGCCGACCAGAGCGGCAATTTTGAGATTTACCGCCTCGACCTGGCGACCGGCACAACAAGCGCGCTCACCGATGACCCCGCCACCGACGACTGGGCAGCCTGGTCCCCGGATGGCGAGCGGATCGTCTTCGCCTCTGACCGTGCGGGTGGCTTCCACTTGTGGATGATGAACGCCGACGGCTCGAACCAGGTGCAGTTCACGTCGGGCGTCGGAGACGACTGGGATCCAGCCTGGTCGCCTGACGGTAGGTACATCGCCTTTCTGTCAAACCGCGATGAGAACATCGAGATCTATCGGCTGACCGCCGATGGCAGCGACCTGCGCAACCTGACCCGCACCCCGAATCTGGACGAATGGCTGACGAGCGGCGCCTGGTCGAACGGAGCACGATTGCTGCGCTACTCGGCCGCCCAGCCCATTTCGTCGGCGAACCGTGACCTGTCGCAGGCGTTCGCCGCCATCATCCTGCAGTCACTGCTCATCACCGGTCTGGTGCTGCTCGCCCTTCGCGCAGGCCGGCTGCCGCTGGGCGCGATCACCATCATCCTGACGGTGGGCGTCGCGACCCTGAGCGTCATTTCCCAGGAGTACGAGCTGATTGCGGCGGCCGTCCTGGCAGGCGTGTTCGCCGATCTGCTTGCCAGGTGGCTGCGTCCAGCTGACGGTTTGCGCCGGTTGCTCATATTTGGGTTCGTCCTTCCAGCAGTGGCGCTCGGCGCCTACTTCGCTGCGCTAGGCGTGACGGGCGGTATTGGCTGGTCGGCGGCGCTGGTGATCGGCGCGCTGGGACTCGCCGGCGTCACCGGACTCAGCCTAACCGCGCTGAGTCACGCTGGGTTCACGAAGGACTGAGGAGGGATTCGTCCGGACAGCCCCCGTTGCTGTGAGGCGGACTGCGAGAACTTCGCGCGGCGAGGCAGCCTACCCAGGCTCGGACTGGGAACTCGCCATGGTCCAGTGGTCATCGCGCTGGTCGTGGCGTTCGGCGAAGAGGCGCGGTAACGTTTCGCGGACGGTGACGACGCATGATGGCGACGTGACCAGCGCCGTCCGCGTGCCCGGGGCCATGGACGTCGCGCGACCGCCTGCTCGGTCTGCGCGGCTCATCGTTTGGTTTGTCCTCGCCCTGGCGGTCGTTGCGGCGTTTGCGAGCATCCACTCCGACTCATCATCGCTGGTCGTGTTAGTGATGGCCGCACTCAATGGCGCGGTGGGCACCGTCCTGGCGCTTCGCCGCCCTCGGAACCCCATCGGCTGGATCTTCCTCGCCGTGCTGTTGGTATTCACGATTCAGCCGGCCGCCGACGCCCTCGGCGGGTCGGCCGTTCAGCGCGGTGCCGCACTGCCCAGCGGGCTGCCGCTCGCGCTCATCTGGGTGGAGACGTGGGCTTTCCAGTTGCTCTTCGGGCTCTATTACGGCCTGACCCTCGTCTTCCCATCCGGGCGCCTGCCCGGCGGACGGATCGGCCGAGTCGTCCGGGTTTCGCTCCTCGTCCCGGTCGCCGGGGTGATAGTCAGCGCATTCGGCCCGCATCTCGCGGGCATCTACGCAGCCGACACCAACACCCTCGGCCGCTCCCTCGACAACCCCTTCGCACTTCTCCCGTTCCCGGACGGCCTGGACCACCTGTTCCAGATCGTGACCGTCGGTCTGCTGATCGCCGGAATCGTCTCGATCATCATCCGGCTCGGGCGCGCGCGCGGGATCGAACGCGAGCAGATGAAGTGGTTCGTGGCGGCTCTATCGTTGACGGGCGCGCTCGTATTCGGGGTGACGGCGGTCGTGGTGACAGTCCCACAGCATGGTCTGGACATCTGGCTCCTTGCCGTCCTGGGGTATGCAGCGATCCCGCCGGCCGTCGGCGTGGCGGTCCTGCGCTACCGCCTGTTCGAGATCGACCGGATCATCAGCCGCACGATGGGCTACGCGATCGTCACCGTCATCCTCGGCGCGATCTTCGCCGGGGCGGTGCTCGGGCTCCAGGCGCTGCTCCGGCCGATCACCGCGGAATCGCAGGCGGCGGTGGCCGTTTCGACGCTGCTGGTGGTCGCCCTGTTCGGACCGATCCGACACGGGGTGCAGGGGATCGTCGACCGACGCTTCGACCGCTCGCGCTACGATGCGGCCCGGGTGGTTGACGGCTTCGGGGCCCGGCTGCGTGACCGGCTCGAGCTCCACGCGGTCTCGGTCGAGCTGGCCGCCACCGCCCATGCCGCCCTGCGGCCGGCCTCGGTCTCGGTCTGGGTGCGACGCCGACCAAAAGGGAGAGGTGACATGTGAGCGCGTCCCGCATCAGCGACTCGAGCGCTGCGATCACCCCGCTCGTCGACGTCCAGGCGCAGCTCTGGGCGATCTCACAACGCGCGTGACATGCGCATTCGTCGCGTGGTCATCGTCGTCGCGGACACGCAATGCACGCCACGGGCCACACGCGGTACGCCCGCCGGAGGTTGCCGCCGAGGCAACGCAACGGCGAGGCGCGATCGGGCTATGCCGGGGCCACCTCGTCCGATTCCTCACTCACCGAACGGCCGGCACAGCGTCCCTCGAAGCGCATCCGCAGGTCGCGCTGGGGGGATCCGCGCCTCGCGGCCGGATTCGGCACCGGGGAGGCGGTGGTCCGGGTCGTCCCACGAGCGCTGGAGCTGATCGCGCCAGTCGTCACGCGGTTCGCTGCTGAGGCGTCGCGCGCGTCCGCTCCGTTGCCCCGGCGGCAACATCCGGACGCTGCGGCGCCGACGCGCCTCCCCGACCCTCCATGGATACCCGGCAGGGAACGAGGGTGCGGCGAGTCGGTGTCGCGCCATATGACCGTGCGGTCGTAAGGTCGGCACCAGGACGCCCGTTCGTGCACGCGCCAGAACCGATGTAGTCATAAGACCGCGCGGGATCGATCCTGACCGGGCATCGGTAAGACCGCAGCGTCATATGGCGGGAGCCAGCATGCGGCGCCGGGCTGGCATGCGGCGCGGGGCTGGTCGGCGGCGCGCCGCATGACCATGCGGTCGTAAGGTCGGAACCAGGACACCCCTTCATGCGCGCGCCAAGACCGATGTAGTCATCAGACGGCGCGGGATCGATCCTGACTGGGCATCGGTAAGACCGCAGCGTCATATGGCGGGAGCTATGCCGGCGTGGCCTCCTCCGATTCCTCCGATTCCGCGGCGACGGACGGACCAGAGCCGCGGCCCTCGAACTGCATCCGCAGGTCGCGCTTCGTGACCTTGCCGAGCGGGTTGCGCGGCAGAGCGTCCACGACGAGCAGCTCCTTGGGCATCTTGTACGCGGCGATCTGCCGCTCGTCGAGCCAGCGCCGCAGCTCCCCGACCGAGAGGGAGCTCTCCGGCTTCAGGACGCAGGCGACGCAGATCCGCTGCTCACCCTCGAGCCGCCGGTCCTCGACGCCCACCACGGCCACCTCCGCGACCGCCGGATGGCGCGCGATGATCGCCTCCAGCTCCTCCGGCGCGACCTTCATGCCGCCGCGGATGATGAGATCCCGCGCACGACCGATGAACCGCAGCCGATCCCCGCGCTCCCCGGCGATCTCGAACAGGTCGCCGGTGTGGTAGAAGCCGTCCGCATCGATCGCGCGCGCCGTCATCTCGGGCCGCCGCCAGTAGCCCGGGAAGCGGGTGGGGCCGCGGAAGGCGAGCTCCGCGGGGGTGTCGCGCTCGTCGACGATCGCGCCGGTGAGCGGATCGAGGAGCCGGGTCTCGGTGCCGCGTGCCGCGCGGTTGCCCCACGCCTCGCCGTCACTGCCCGGCGCGCCGAAGCGCGGGAAGTAGCGCGCCCGCTCCTCGGGGTCGGGGACGGTGACCGGGTCGCCGACGAGCCCCGTCCCCTCGTTCGATCCGAAGAAATTCGTGACGTCGATCCCGAAGCGGTCCCTCCAGCCGACGACCATCGCCGCCGACAGCGGCGCCGAGCCGCTGCCGATCACGCGCAGGGACGAGAAGTCACCGGCAGCGAGCAGCTGCTCGTTGGCGAGCAGCATCGTCAGCAGGATCGGCGGCGCGACGGTGTACGAGGCACGCTCACGACCGATTTGGCCCAGGAAGACGGGGAGCGCCATCGGGTGGTGCATGACGAGCGTGCCGGCGACCTGGAGCCAGGGGACGAACATGCCGCCGATCCCCGACATGTTCACCATCGGGAAGGGGTTGAGCAGCACGTCGCCATCGGTCAGGCGGGCGCCATCGGTGGTGCCGTAGCCAATGCTCAGCCAGTGGTTGTGGCTGCGGGGCACGCCCTTCGGCTCGGCCTCGGTGCCGCTCGTCCAGCACACGGTGAAGATGTCGTTCGCCGTCCACGTCCGCTCCGGCAG
>JBBRWZ010000104.1:0-4992 GCA_038248895.1 Candidatus Limnocylindria bacterium
ACACCGAGTCGACCACGACGGCCGAAGCCTCCGACTCCGCCGACAAGCCGAAGCGGGCGACCCGCAGCCGCAGCCGCAAGGCGGCGGACACCGAGTCGACCACGACGGCCGAACCCTCCGACTACGCCGATGGCGAGGCTGATGCGCAGGGCATCTGGCAGCGCTTCCGGTCGGGCCGCCGCACGACGCGCTGAGCTTCGGTTTTCCCGCGCAATGACGAACCGCCGGCCCCGTTGAGGGCCGGCGGTTTCGTCTATCGGTGAGGCGGAGGCTTCCGGGTCAGGGCTGCTCGCGCTCATCCACCTCCTGGGCGACGGCGTCGGTCATCTCGTCCCCGGTGACGCTGCTGCCGTTCGTGACCTGCGCCTCGTCGGCTACCGGCCACTCGGCGCTATCGGCACTGATCTCGTCGGCGCCGACCTCGTCGCGCTGGAAGAGGGGCACCCAGTCGCCGGCGTTCTCCGCCACCGACTGCGCGCGCTCGGTGACGACGGTCGCGGCATCCTGCGCCCGCTCCGCGAGCTCCTGACGCATCTCGGTGCCGCGCTTCGGCGTGGTGAGGAGCGCCACGATGGCACCGCCCGCTGCGCCGAGGACCAGGCCAAGGAAGAACGCGCCCCAATGGCGCTCCTCCCGCTGCTTGATGCCCAGCCGTTCCGCGGCCGACTCGGCGATCTCGCGCCCGGCGGGAATGGCGGCCCCGGCGGCTCCGAACGCGACGGCACGTCGCTTCCACAGGTCGCGCACACGCGGCCGCAGATCCTTGCGCCACGCCTTGCTTCCCCAGTCTGCGGCGTCGCTGCTGGCGCGCTGCATGGTCTTGATCGCGTCGCGACGAGCATGTGCCGTGTCGCGCCACGTCTCGCCGGCGCGATCGACGGCGGCGTCGGTCGCCTCACCCACGGCGGCCGCGATCTCGCGGCTGCGCTGGGCGATGGTGTCGGTCACGTCCGCCTCGAGCACCCGATCCACGAGTGCCTTGACGTTGGTAGAAATATCGTCGGCCGTAGCTGCCGGCCGGCTGCCGATGCCCATAGAACCTCCTCGTTGCCTCGGTCAGGGACGGTGCACGAAGTATGCCACCCGCCGGGCGAGGCGCTCCTACGGCGGGCCCGCCACCGCAGCTCGCCGGTCGAGGGCGGACCCGGTTGCCGGCCGGCCGCCAGCGCCTGTGCCCGGGCGAGCCGCGGGGCGGACGGCCATCCTGCTCCCGGCCACATCGCGGACGCTTAGCCGCCGGTTATCGCCACCGGCCGCCGCGCTCGTATACTCGCCGCCATGGTCACCGACAGTCGCCCAGGATTCCTCGGCATCGGTCAGGCCACGGCGCGCGGCATCGCGCAGGCGACCGTTCGCGGCCACCGCGCGGGAGGCACGCTCCTCGTCCACGGCCCGCGCGGCGCCGGCGGCGACGAGTTTGTCGAGGACCTCCTGGCGCTTCTCTTCTGCGGAGCCGCTGACGCCGCCCCGCGGCCCTGCAACGCGTGCCGGGAGTGCCGCGACGCCCGGTCGCGAGCCCATCCGGACTTCGTCGTCGGCTCGCCGGCCACGTGGCGCGCGGCACGCACCGGCGGCGAGAGCATCGTCGCGGCGGCGCGGCGCTGGCTGTCGGAAGCGTCCAGCGCCCCGATCCGCGCCGCCAACCGGGTGGTGCTGATCGAGCACGTCGATGAGGCGAATGAGCAGACGCAGAACGCGTTGCTGAAGGCGCTGGAGGAGCCTGCGCCGCGGCAGCTGTTCGTGCTGACCGCGGCCGAGCCCGCCCGTGTCCTGCCGACGATCCGCTCCCGTGCCCAATCACTGCGCCTCGGCCGCGTGCCGCGCGACGAGCTTGTCGCGTGGCTCGTCGATGTCGAGCAGCTGCCGGGTGATCAGGCACATGCCGTGGCGCGCATTGCCGACGGCATGTCCGGCACCGCGGCGGGGTACGCACGACAGCCGCGGCTCCTCGATTGGCGGCGCCGCACCCAGGCCGAGCTCCTCGCGCTCCTGGCCCAGGGCCGCGCAGCACGCTTCGCGGCGGCGCGGGAGCTCGTGGCCGAGACCGCGCGCTCGACCGTCGTCGAGGAGCAGTCTGTCGACGCAGGGCCCGCCGACGACGGCGCCACCGCACCGCTCGCCACGGCCCAACAACGCGCTGCCGCGCTGCTCGTGCTCGACGCATGGATCGCGCTCGCCCGCGACCTCGCGCTGATCGCGACGGGCCGCCCGGGGCTCGCGCCCTCGGTCGATTTCGTCGAGGGGGCCGAGGCCGCCGGCGCAGCCCTCCCGCCGGCAGTGGCGGCGCGCGCCGTCCGCGACCTCGAGCACGTGCGGGATGGCATCGAGCAGCATGCCGCGCCGCGGCTGGCGATGAGCGCGGCGATGCTCAGCTGGCCATCGAGCCGCACCGCCCGGTGACGGACACGCAGCGCCTCGAGGCAGTCGTGCACGGCCGCGTGCAGGGTGTCGGCTTCCGGTGGTGGGTTCGCCGTCGCGCGGAAGAGCTGGGTCTGACCGGCTGGGTCATGAACGAGGACGACGAGCGGGCGGTGCGTGTCGTCGCCGAGGGGGCGGTCGAGCGCCTCGACGTGCTGGAGCGCTACCTGCGCCGCGGGCCGGACGGTGCTCGGGTGGAGGAGATCGAGGCCGCCCGCGCCGCGGCGAGCGGCGAGCACGCCGGATTCGAGATCCATCGCCGGTGAACTGGCGCGCGGTCGGGTGCCTGGGGGTTGGCATCGTGCTGTTCGTCGGCATCGGTCTGCTGGGGTTGACGATGGCCACCTCACAGACTGGCTGCCCGGATCGCCTGGCCTGGCAGGACGCGTCGTGGGAACCTGACGGGCCGCTGACCGCCGACCCGCGCATCGGCGAGGCCGGGGCCAGCCCGGTCGAGATCGGCACCGCGCTCATCGGCATGACCAGCCGGCACGTCTACGGTCCGGCCGGCAGCGCGCCGGTGACCGGCACCGATAACCACCTGCCCGCGGAGCTCGCGCTCGAGTGCGGCGACCGCACGTTCCAGGGATACCGGGCGAGCGTCAATCGCGGTCGCCCGCCGAGCGGCCAGCCGTGAGTCCCCGGCGTCCGATCCTGCTGCTCGTCAACCCTGTCGCCGGCGGGAAGATCGGCTCCGGGCCAGGCCTCTCCGATGAGCCCGACGCGCTCGAGCCAGATGCGCTCGCCGCGGCGCTCCGCGACCGGGGCCTCGTCATCGAGCTGCACGAGCTGGCGGAGGAGGACGATGCGGCCGAGCTGGCGAGCGCGGCGGCGGACCGGGGCTGCGACATCGTCATCGTCGGCGGCGACGGGACGGTGGGTGCAGTGGCCGCCGCCCTCTGCGGCGGGGATGCGACGCTCGGGATCCTCGCGCGCGGCAGCTTCAACAATGTGGCGCGCGGCGCCGGGGTCCCGCTCGACCTGGATCCGGCACTGGACGCGATCGCGGCCGGAACGGTCGCGAGCATCGACGCGGGCGTGGCCGAGCTCGACGGCCGCGCGGACCGATTTTTCGAGGCGGCGGGCGTGGGCCTGGATGCAGAGGCATTCGGCGCCGTCGAGGCGGGCGAGCAGCGCAACGCGCTCGCGATGCTGGCCCGGGCATGGCGCGCGATGCGGCGCCGCCGCGCACCGATGCGCGTCACGCTCGACGGCCGGACGTATCGGACCGGCGCGCCGGCGATCACCATCAGCAACGGTCCCTATCACGGCTTCGGCTTCGCCCTCACCCCCGATGCGGACCCGCAGGACGGGCTGCTCGACGTGGCCGTCTTCGCCGGCATGACGCGGCTCGACGTGGCGCTGCACTTCATCCGTGTCGCCCGCCACCACGCGGTGCGCGAGCCGCGGGTCATCGTCCAGCGCGCCGCCGCCGTCACGGTCGAAGGCCGCGGATCGCCCCAGCCGGTCCACGTCGACGGGCGGGCCGTGGGGACGACGCCGGTCACGTTCCGGGTCGAACCCGGCGCCCTGCGCCTCTTCCGGCCGTAGGACACTCCCCGGGCGTCGCCGGCGGTCAGCCGGGGACGGCGGTGACCGGTCCGTCGTCGCCGCCCACCAGCTCGGCGTGGACGCGAAGGGCGTACCGATCCGTCATGCCGGCGACGTAGTCGATGACCTGCGTGAGCGATGACGCGCCCGGCTGGCGGAAGGTATCGGGAAGGTGGTCCGGATGCGCGACGTGCCACTCCACCAGCTCGCGCAGGACGCGGATCGCGCGGACCTGCTGCTGACGCTGTGCGGCGGCCTGGTAGACGCGTTCGAACATGAAGGAACGCAGCTCGTTCATGACCGCCAGCGTCTCGGGGTCCATCTCCACGCGCCCGGTCGCCAGTGACCGTGCGATGACGGCCTCGATCATCTCGCCGATCCAGGCCCGCCCCGGCTCGCCGAAGCGCTCGACGACCCGCGCCGGCAGCTCGTCTGCGGTGAGCACGCCGGCCCGCAGGGCATCCAGGGCGTCGTGCGAGAGGTACGCGATCCGGTCCGCATAGCGCACCGTCAGCGCCTCTGGCGTCGCGGGTGGCGGTTCGATCCGCCACGAGTGGGCGCGGATACCGTCGCGCACCTCCCAGGTGAGGTTGAGGTCCTCGAGGACCTCGAAGATGCGCACGCTCTGGGCCGCGTGATGCCATCCGTCGCGCCCGAACCACGGCTCGAATGCCTCCTCGCCGGTATGCCCGAAGGGCGTATGCCCCACGTCATGCCCGAGCGCGATCGCCTCGGCCAGCGGCTCGTTGAGACTGAGGCCCGCGGCCAGCGCGCGAGCGATCTGGGCGACGTGGAGCGTGTGCGTGAGGCGGGTGACGAAGTGATCGCCCTCCGGGTTGAGAAAGACCTGCGTCTTGTGCTTCAGCCGGCGAAACGCCTTGGCGTGGACGATCCGATCACGGTCACGCTCGAAGGCGGTGCGGAACCGAACGCGAGGCGATGGGAGACAGCGCCGCCTCCGCGGCCTCGCGGGCGAGCCGGTCGCGGCGCTTGAGCATCAGCGAGCTGTCCTGCATGGACCGA
>JBBRWZ010000105.1:0-4936 GCA_038248895.1 Candidatus Limnocylindria bacterium
CATCGCGAACCACATCGCCCCGGCGAAGAAGGCGACGAGATAGGCGAAGTCGAGCAGCTGGGCCCAGCTCATGGCGCCGGTGGTGAGGCCGCGCATCAGGTTGATGGCGTGGTAGAGCGGCGTCAGCTCCATGAAGACCTGGATCGGCGCGGGGTAGAAGCTGATGGGGAAGAACGTGCCGGAGAAGAGGAACATCGGCATCACGATCAGCCCCATCGGCACGTCGAAGTCCTGCACCGTGCGCAGCAGTGACGTCCCGGCCAGGCCGGCGGCCGCGAACGCGGCCGAGATGAACAGCGCCGCCGGCAGCGCCAGCACCGCCCACGGCGAGAGGATCAGTCCCATGATCGCCATGACGACGAGCGTCCCGACCGCGTAGAGCAGCGACCGCAGCAGCGCCCACAGCATCTCGCCGATGGCGATCTCGCGGATGCCCATCGGGGTGGCCAGGATGCCCTCGTACGTCTTGGCGTAGTTGAGCTTGAAGAAGACGTTGAAGATCGTCTCGAAGACCGCGCCATTCATCGCTGCGGTCGCCATCAGCGCCGGCGCCACGTACGCGGTGTAGCTGATCTCCCGGCCGTCGGCGAGCGGCACGCTGTTGATGAGGCCGCCGACGCCGAGACCGATGCCGAGCAGGTAGAAGATCGGCTCGACGCCGCCGGAGAGGACGACCACCGCCTGGTGGCGATAGACCATGACATTGCGCTCCACCAGCCGCCGTGCCCGCCACACCGGCTGCAGCGCCGCGGGCAGGCCGGAGCCGCTGCCGGGCATGCGTGCAAGGGGCGATGCTTCGGTCGTCATCGGTCTACTTCGCCATCCGGCGTGCCATCCCGCGATCCGCCAGGTAGACGCCGATCGCGGCGAACGCCAGCAGGTAGGCGAGATGGAACGGTGCCGCCCCCAGGTCGAGCTGGTCGAGGACGAGCCCGCGGACGAGCTCGACACCATGGAACAGCGGCGTCGCCCAGGCCAGCGCCCGCACCGGCTCGGGCAGCTGCGTCAGCGGGAAGAACGTGCCGCTGAAGAGGAAGAGGGGATTGATCCCGAAGCGGAAGATGGCGCTGAAGCCGACGTCATTCTTCTGGGTGGTGGTGAAGGCGATGAGCATCGAGCTGAAGCCGATCCCCACCAGCAGCACCACGCCGAGCGCCAGGACCGCCAGCGGGCTGGCGACGATCCCGAAGACGACCAGCACGACGAGGAAGATCGTCGCCACCGTTACGATTCGGAACGAGATCCACAGCAGCTCGCCGAGCACGATGCTCCGCGTCCCGAGCGGGGTCGAGAGGATCGCCTCGTAGTTCCGACCCCACATGATCTTGTTCATGATCGGGTAGCTCGACTCGAACGTCGCCGTCTGCATCGCCGTGGCGGCCATCACCCCCGGACCGATGAACTCGAGATAGCTGAGGCCGCCGAACGCGTTCGGGTTGCTCGAGCCGACCAGCGCACCGATCCCCAGGCCCATGGCGGTGAGGAACATGAACGGCTGGAGGAAGCTGAAGAAGAGACTGCGGTACCAGATCCGCTTGTACGCCAGCCAGTTGCGGGTGAAGACGCGCGTGGCCGGCTGCGCGATGACGGTCATGACGGCCTACTCGACCAGTGAGCGGCCGGTGAGGCTGAGAAAGACATCCTCGAGGGAGGAGCGTCGCACGAGCGCACCGGTGACGTGGATGTGTCGCTCATGCACCTGGTCGAGGGCTCGCTCGCCGTCGTTGGTGTAGAGCAGCAGCCGGTCGGGCAGCTCCTCGATCCGGTCCGCCAGGCCGTCGAGCGCGCCGTTCAGGTTGGCGCGGACCTCGTCGCCGAGGCGGAGCTCGAGCACCTCGCGGGTCGAATAGCGGTCGATGAGCTCACGCGGCGACCCTGCGGCGACGATCTTCGCCTTGTCCATCACCACCAGGTGGTCGCACAGCTGCTCGGCCTCGTCCATGTAGTGCGTGGTGATGATCAAAGTCGCGCCGCGCTGCTTCAGCCGGTAGAGGCGATCCCAGAGCAGGTGACGGGCCTGCGGATCGAGCCCCGTCGTCGGCTCGTCGAGGATGACGAGGTCCGGCTCGTTGATGAGGGCGCGTGCGATGGTGAGGCGGCGCTTCATGCCGCCCGACAGCGGCTCCACCTGGTCACGCGCGCGCTCCTTTAGCTGCACGAACTCCAGCAGCTCGTCGGTCCGCGCCCGCGCCACGCGTCCGGGGATGTCGAAGTAGCGCGCGTACATCTCGAGGTTCTCGCGAACGGTCAGCTCGGTGTCGAGGTTGTCGGTCTGCGGCACCACGCCGAGGCGCGCCTTGATCTCCCGTGCCTGGGTGCGCGGGTCCATCCCGACCACGCTCAGCGTCCCGTCCGTCACCGGGCTGGCGCACGCGATCATGCGCATCGTGCTCGTCTTGCCGGCGCCGTTCGGGCCCAGGAAGCCGAACGCGGCACCGGGATGCACGTCGAAATCAATCGCGTCAACAGCGACGAACTCGCCGAAGCGTTTCGTCAGGCCGCGGGCATGGACGAGAGAGGGGGAGGAAGTCGACATGGGACGGGGAATGATACGCCGCCGCACTGATCCACGGCGCGCCACTGCGGCGTACCACATGAGGCGCCCGCCAAAAACGTGCGCCTTGACGGTAGCACGAATGTGACCGATACTGAGGGAGCCATGCCAAGCACCATCGCCGTCATCGGCGCCACCGGATTCGTTGGTCGCAACGTCGTCCACGCGCTGGCCGAGGCCGGCCACCAGGTGCGCGCGGTATCACGCGACGGGACGCGCCGCGCTGACTGGCCCAAGGCTGTCACGACGGCTCGCGGCGACGTCGAGACCGGGCGCGGGCTGGAGGAGGCGGTCGCCGGCGTCGACGCGGTGGTCCACCTCGTCGCGATCCCGCGCGAGACGGGCGGGCGGACCTTCGAGAACGTCAATGTGCGCGGCGTGGAACGCGTCATCGCCGCGGCGCGCGCGGGGGCGGTGCCACGCCTGATCCACCTTTCGGCGCTCGGTGTCATCGACGATCCGCGTCTTGGCTATCTCTCCTCGAAGTGGCGCGGCGAGCAGCTCGTCCGTGAAAGCGGCCTGGCGTGGGTCGTGTTCCGTCCCTCCCTGCTGTTCGGGCCGGGTGACGGCTTCTTCAATCTCATCAAGACCACGCTGACCTGGTGGTCGCCCGGCATCGTCGCGATTCCGGGCGACGGAACGGCGGCGTTCCAGCCGCTTGCCGTCGACGACCTGGCGCGGGCCGTCCGCGGCGCGGTCGAGGAGCCGCAACGCGACGGCACCGTGTATGAGCTCGGCGGCCCGGAAACGGTGACGTACCGCCAGATCGTGGACCGCGTGATGACCGCCACCGGCAAGCGGCGCCTCAAGGTCAACCTGCCGGTCCCCATCATCAGCGCGCTCACCGCGGTGACGGATCGAGTCCTGCCGGTCTTCCCCGTCAGCCACGACCAGATCCAGTCCCTGGGTCGCCCGAACGTGGCCGAACCCGGTTCGGTCGAGCGTGCCTTCGGGTTCGAGCCGCGTCCATTTGACGTGAGCTATCTCGGCCGCTGACCGTCCCCACTGACCTCGCCGCTTGACGTTGGCACGTCGTGGGTCCATACTACGTGCAACGTAGTACGCAGCACGTAGGTCATGGTGGGAACGAACGATCCGGGACTCCTGGTCCTCATTTCGCTTGCGTCGGGTCCGCGGCACGGCCACGGCATCATGCTCGACATCGAGCGGTTCGGCGGCACGCGTCTGGGCCCAGGGACGCTGTACGGGGCCATCGCGCGCCTGGAGGCCGATGGCCACATCGAGCCGCTGCCCACCGAGGAACGCCGGCGCCCGTATCGGCTCACCGAAGGCGGCCGCGGGGAGCTGACGAGACGGCTCGCGCCGCTGCGGCGCGCGGTCGAAACCGCGATCGAGCGGGTGGCGCCATGAGACGCCTGCTCATCCGCCTCTATCCGGCCAGGTGGCGTCGGCGGTATGCCGATGAGCTCATCGACCTGCTCGACGCCACCGGCGTCACGCCGTGGATCGCCGTCGACGTGCTCCGCGGTGCGCTCGTTGAACACGGACGGGCCTGGCGCAGCCGGGTCCGGGAAGGGAGCCAGATGACATTCCACTTTGCATGGCGCCACCCGGGCGCGTGGGCGCTGGTCGGGGCGCTGCTGCTCGCCCCGACGCTGCTGTTCGTGGCGGCGTCGGCCCTCGCCCACGAGGTTGGAGCACCGGGCCTCGCCGCGGCCGTCGAGCCCGCGCTCGACGCGGTCAACGCGTGGCGCCCGCTGGACCTGCTGCTGGTGGTCGCGCCGGCGGTCGCCGTGCTGGCGGCGGTGCTCCCGCTGCTGCGACTCGAGCTGCGGGCGGGCGAGGGCGGGACGGAGGCCATCGTCGCCGTGCGGGTCCGTGCCGCCAATGTGGTCGTGATCCTGGCCGGACTGGCGCTGGGCGGCTTCCTGCTGGCGCACATCGTGTCCGAATCCGTGCTCCAGGTGGGGCGCTAGGAAGGACAGCTAGTCGAATCCCACGAAACTGCGCGCCAGCAGACCGATCATCGGTCTGGCTGCCAGCTCTCGCCTGGTTCGAGGTCGACGACCGTCGCCGACGTCAGCTCCCGCAGCTTGGCCGGGGTTCCGGCGAGGATCGGGAAGGTGCCGAAGTGGACCGGCACGACCGTTCCGACACCCGACAGCTCGACGGCACGCGCGGCGCCGGCGGGGTCCATCGTGTAGTGGCCGCCGATGGGAAACACGCCAATCGTCGGCGCGTAGCGCTCGCGGATGAGCGCCATGTCGCCGAAGACATCGGTATCGCCGGCGTGGTAGACGACGGTGCCGTCCTCGAACGTGAGGATCCAGCCCCAGCAACCGAGGTCGCGGGTCACCTCGGTCTCGCCACCGGTGAGCGTCGCGCCGCCGCTGTGGTCGGCGTGGACCATCGTCAGCGCCA
>JBBRWZ010000106.1:0-4739 GCA_038248895.1 Candidatus Limnocylindria bacterium
CCCGAAGATCTTCGCGACCTCGGTGTTATGTGCCAGGGCCTCGACGGACTCCTGGTCCTGCTTGAGCACCGTGCCGCTGAACAGCAGCCCGGCGGTCAGCAGGAACAGCACGACGCCGGTGATCCAGATCCCCTCACGCGGCGCCTTGAACGACGCCGTGGCGAACGTGCGGACCATGTGCAGGATCAGCGCGACGACGAATGCGGTGGCCAGCCAGTAGTGCAGGCTGCGAATCAGTGCCCCTGCGAAGGCCTGGTCGGTGATGTAGACCACACTGGCGTGGGCGCCTGCGGGTGTCGGGTCGTAGAACTGCGCGAGATAGACGCCCGTGACGGCAAGCAGGACGAAGCTCGCCAGCGTGATCCCGCCCAGGGTGTTGGCGAGCGTGTTGGCGTGGCGTGGGACCGGGTAGCGCAGGCCTTCGAGGCCGAAGCGGTCATTGACCCACCCCCATGCGCCCGTGCGTCGCTGGTCCGAGGTGGCGGATGGTTCCTTGCCTGGACGAGTGTGATCGACGGGCGCCGGCATGCCTCGCTAGAGGCTGGGTGGTTTGGGGCGCATGCGCCACCGTACAGTCCCGCCTAATCGATGTGGCGAGCTACGGACGCGGGTGTGCGTGTGTGACCGGCCGTGCTGTCGGGCTCGCCGGTCTGCGGCTTTCCACGGTGTCCACGACCGCGGCTTCTCCGGATGACGCGGCGCTCCGCCTATCGCAGGATAAGGTCGATGCACGACCGTCAACACGAGCCTGGGATCAGAACGCCTGCGAGACCGAACGCGCTAGAACGGGCCGACTGTGGCAGTACGCGGCACGGCGCCGACCAGGCGGGTCTGTGATGCCCGGTGCCGCGGGACGGTTCTCCGTCCTCATCAAGGCGAAGGTCAGCAAGCTGCTTGACCGCGCCGAAGATCCCGCCGAGACCCTCGACTACAGCTATCAGCGGCAGCTGGAGTCGCTGCAACAGGTCAAGAAGGGGATCGCCGATGTCGTAACGGCGAAGAAGCGCCTGCAGATGCAGGAGGGCCGGCTTCAGCAGGGGATCGTCAAGCTCGACACGCAGGCTCGGCAGGCGATGGGCGCCGGCAAGGACGAGCTGGCTCGCACCGCGCTGGAGCGCAAGAACGTCGCGCAGACCGAGGTGCAGTCCCTTGACCAGCAGATCGGCGACCTGGAGGGCCAGCAGGAGAAGCTGATCGACTCCGAGCAGAAGCTGCGCCTGAAGGTCGAGGCGTTTCGGACCAGGAAGGAGACGATCAAGGCGCAGTACTCGGCCGCCGAGGCGCAGGTGCGCATCTCCGAGGCGGCGACGGGCGTGGGCGAGGAGATGGCCGACGTGGGGCTGGCGATGCAGCGGGCGGTCGACAAGACCGAGGACATGAAGGCCCGCGCAGACGCTGTAGGCGAGCTGGAGGCCTCGGGCGCCTTCGAGGACCTGACCGCGCTGGGCTCCGGGCAGGACGACATCGACCGCCAGCTCTCCGAGCTGTCGAGCTCGAGCGCGGTCGACGACGAGTTCGCCAAGCTCAAGGCGGAGCTTCCGCCGACGGCCACGCCCCCGCGCATCGAGGCGCCAACGGCCGACCACGAAGAGGAAGGAGGCCGTCGATGATCATCCGCATCTCAGGCGACGGGCAGTACGAGATCGACGACACCATCCTGGACCGTCTCAACACGGTAGACGACGAGCTCGAGGACGCCGTCCAGGCCAGGGACGAGGAGCGCTTTGGCCGCGAGCTGGGACGCCTGCTGGCGCTCGTCCGCGAGGCGGGCGACCGGCTGGGCGCCGAACACCTCGCTGCGTCGGATCTGATCCTGCCGCCCGACGACGTCTCGCTGCGGGAGATCGCCGGCGAGCTGTCCATCGATGGCCTGATCCCCGACCGGCTGTGACCGAACACCAGATGGGCGCTGTGACCACGGGGCCACTCGACGCCGAGACCCTGCGAGCCTTGCACGCCTACTGGCGGGCGGCGAATTATCTCTCGGTCGGACAGATCTACCTGCTCGACAACCCGCTGCTGCGAGAGCCCTTGACCCTCGAGCACGTCAAGCCGCGGCTCCTGGGCCATTGGGGCACGACGCCCGGGCTGAACTTCCTCTACGCACACGTCAACCGCGTGATCAAAGCCCGTGAGCTGAACGCGATCTATGTCACGGGACCGGGCCACGGCGGGCCGGGGTTGGTGGCCAACACCTACTTGGAGGGCACCTACAGCGAGGTCTATCCGCACATCGGTCGCGACGAGGAGGGCTTGCGGCGGCTGTTTCGGCAGTTCTCGTTCCCGGGCGGGATTCCCAGCCATGTCGCGCCCGAGACGCCGGGGTCGATCCACGAGGGCGGTGAGCTGGGCTACGCGCTCGTGCACGCCTTCGGTGCGGCGTTCGACAATCCCGACCTGCTGGTGTGCTGCGTGGTCGGCGACGGCGAAGCCGAGACCGGTCCGATGGCCGCCAGCTGGCACTCCAACAAGTTCCTGAACCCGGTCCGTGACGGGGCCGTGCTGCCGGTGCTGCACCTCAACGGCTTCAAGATCGCCAACCCCACGGTGCTCGCCCGGATCCCGCGCGAGGAGCTGGCGTCGTTGCTGGAGGGCTACGGCTACGCACCACGCTTCGTCGAAGGCTCCGATCCCGACGAGATGCATCAGCGCATGGCGAGCGTGATGGACGAGGTCGTCGACGAGATCGCGGCGATCCAGCGCGCCGCCCGCCGTGACGGCGTCACCGAGCGCCCGCGCTGGCCGATGATCGTCCTGTGCACGCCCAAGGGCTGGACCGGCCCGAAGATGGTCGACGGCAAGCCGGCGGAGGGCTCCTTCCGCTCGCATCAGGTGCCGCTGGCCAACCTCGCGACGAACCCCGAGCATCTCGCACAGCTCGAGGAGTGGCTGCGCTCCTATGAGCCCGACGAGCTGTTCGACGATGCGGGCGCCTTGCGAGACGAGATCGCCGCTCTTGCCCCGCTGGGCGAGCGGCGCATGGGCGCCAACCCGCACGCCAACGGTGGACTGCTGCTGCGCGACCTGGAGCTGCCCGACTTCCGCGGTTATGCGGTCGATGTCGCGTCGCCCGCGGCGACGAGCAGCGAGGCGACGCGGGTGCTGGGCGGTTGGCTGCGCGATGTCATCACGGCCAACCCCGACACGTTTCGGCTCATGGGGCCTGACGAGACGGCGTCCAACCGCCTGGCCGCCGTGTTCGAGGCCACCGACCGTGCCTGGGACGCCGAGACGCGCGACGGCGACGACCACCTCGCGCCCGACGGGCGCGTCATGGAGGTCTTGAGCGAGCACTTGTGCCAGGGCTGGCTGGAGGGGTATCTGCTGATCGGCCGTCACGGGCTGTTCAACTGCTACGAGGCGTTTATCCACATCGTCGACTCGATGTTCAACCAGCACGCCAAGTGGTTGAAGGTCACGCGCGAGATTCCCTGGCGACGGCCGGTCGCGTCGCTGAACTACCTGCTGTCCTCGCATGTGTGGCGCCAGGACCACAACGGGTTCTCTCATCAG
This sequence comes from Candidatus Limnocylindria bacterium, assembly GCA_038248895.1. Classification (GTDB taxonomy): domain Bacteria; phylum Chloroflexota; class Limnocylindria; order QHBO01; family QHBO01; genus JAICQM01. The sequence goes on from JBBRWZ010000106.1 coordinate 3,514, forward strand.
GACCCCGGGTTCATCGACCATGTCGTCAGCAAGCGCGCCGAGATCGTCCGGGTCTACCTGCCGCCGGACGCCAACTGCCTGCTGTCGGTCGCCGACCACTGCCTGCGCAGCCGCCACTACGTCAACGTGATCGTGGCCGGCAAGCAGCCCGCCCTGGACTTCCTCACGATGGACGAGGCGGTCGCGCACTGCACCCGCGGGCTGGGGATCTGGGAGTGGGCCTCAAGCGACGGAGACGAGCTGCCCGACGTCGTGCTGGGCTGCGCCGGCGACGTCCCGACCCTCGAGACGGTCGCGGCGGCCGGGTTGCTGGCAGAGCACCTCCCCGATCTGAAGGTCCGCGTGGTCAACGTGGTCGATCTCATGCGGCTGCAGCCAGATTCGGAGCATCCCCACGGTTTGCCCGATCGCGAGTTTGATGCGTTGTTCACGAGCGAGCGGCCGGTGATCTTCGCCTTCCACGGCTACCCGTCGCTGATCCACCACCTGACCTACCGGCGCACCAACCACCACAGCATCCATGTGCGCGGCTACAAGGAGGAGGGCACGACCACGACGCCGTTCGACATGCTGATGCTCAACGACATGGACCGCTTCCACTTGGTCATGGACGTCATCGACCGTGTCCCGGGGCTCGGCGCGCGCGTCGCGCACCTGCGCCAGCGGATGGTCGACGAACGCCTGCGCCACCGCGCCTACACACGTGCGCACGGCGACGACATGCCCGACGTGCGCGATTGGACCTGGCGCGCCGCTGAGGGCACGCCGGCGCGGTCGCCGCGAGGCGTAATGGCGTAGGCGCCGGCGCTGTGCGGGTCCTGGTCGTCAACGCGGGCTCCAGCAGCCTCAAGCTGCGGCTGCTCGATGCCGACGACCGGACGCTGACCGAGCGCGAGCTGGACGCGCCGCGCGCGGTCGTCGACGAGCAACAGCTCCGTGCCGCGCTGCGGGACGGGCTCGGCGAGGCCGACGCCGTCGGGCACCGGATCGTGCATGGCGGCGAGCGCTTCCGCTCTGCCGCCCTGGTGGACACTGCGGTGGAGGAGGCGTTGCGGGAGCTCAGCGACCTCGCGCCGCTGCATCAGCCGAAGTCGCTGGCGGCGCTGGACGCCGTGACCCGAGCGCTGCCTGATGTCCGGGTGGTGGCGTGCTTTGACACCGCCTTTCACGCGACGCTGGCGCCGAGCGCGGCGACCTACGCGCTGCCGCGGGCGTGGCGCGAGCGC
>JBBRWZ010000107.1:0-4730 GCA_038248895.1 Candidatus Limnocylindria bacterium
GAGCAGCCCGCGGCCGTTGCCCCGGCGGCTGGTGCGCCCGCCGGCGACGGAGCCGCGGCATCCGAGCCGGAGCAGCCCGCGGCCGCAGCCGTTGCCCCGTCGGCTGGTGCGCCCGCCGGCGACGGAGCCGCGGCATCCGAGCCGGAGCAGACCGCGATGGCGCAGGCCGCGGCGACGCAGCCCGACGCCCCGGACACCACCACCGAGCCGGCCAGCGGCGGAGCCGGATCGGACACCACCGCCGACAGGAACGGAAACGCCCCGCCCACGGACGCGAGCCAGCGCATGACGCCCGCGGTCCGGCGCCTCGTCCGCGAGCATGACCTCGACGTGGCGCGCATCACGGGCAGCGGCGCCGGGGGACGCGTCACCCGCGACGACGTGATGAAGCTCGTCGCGCAGGGCGGCCAGGCCGCTCAGCAGGCCGACGCCGCACCGCCTCCAGGTGGCGCCACGACCGGTGGCGCGACCGCCGAGTCCGCCCCGGCGCCGAAGGACGAATCGTCCGCAGCGGACGCCGCCCAGCGCGCGTCGACACCGGCGGCCCCGTCGGCGCCGACAGCGCCCGCTCCGACGCCGAGCGCGGTGCCGGCCCCGACCGGTGGCGACACGGAGATCGCACTGTCCCAGATGCGAAAGGGCATCGCGGCCAGGATGACCCAGGTCAAGCAGACGGTGCCGCACGCCTACACGGTGATCGAGGTCGACATGGCCAACGTCGCCCGCTGGCGCGAGGCCAACCAGGCTGCGTACAAGTCGCGCGAGGGCCTCGGCATCAGCTACGTCGCGGCCGTCATCAAGGCCGTCACCGAGACGCTGCGCCAGCATCCGACGCTGAACGCGCAGTTCGCGGGCGACAAGATCATCCTCAAGCAGCGGATGAACATCGGCATCGCGGTCGCGATCGACAACGGCCTCATCGTGCCGGTCATCCATGACGCCGACCAGCTCAGCATCAGCGGCGTGAACCGCTCGCTCCAGGACCTCGCCGCTCGCGCGCGCAGCAACAAGCTCAAGCTCGACGAGATCCAGGGCGGGACGTTCACCGTGAACAACACCGGCTGGTTTGGATCGGTCTCGAGCATGCCGATCATCAACGCCCCGGAGGTCGCCATCCTCTCGATGGAGGCCATCGTGAAGCGAACGCGCGTCATCGAGGTCGATGGCGACGATGTCATCGCCATCCGACCGATGATGAACATGACGTGCTCGTTCGACCATCGCGTCCTCGACGGCGCACAGGTGGGCTACTTCCTGGCCGACGTGCGCAAGCGACTCGAGGCCTGGAGCGCCGACACGCCGCTCGGCTGAGCGCGCACGCATGACGTCGGCTGCGCTGTCGCGCTCGGAAGCGGCCGAGCTCGACGCGCGCGACGAGCTGGCCGGCTACCGCGATCGGTTCGACATTCGCGACCCGGACCGGATCTACTTCGACGGCAATTCGCTCGGGATGCCGAGCGTGGCCGTCCGCGACGCCGTGACGGCTGGCACCGATGCGTGGGCGCGCCAGCTCGTCGGCGGCTGGGAGGACTGGATCGATCTGCCACGGCGCGTGGGCGATCGGCTCGCGCGGGCGTGCCTCGGCGCACAGCCCGGCGAGGTGCTCATCGCCGACTCGACCACCGTCAACCTCTACAAGCTGGCGCACGCGGCACTAAACGTCCGGGCGGGCGCGGTCGTCACCGATGCCGGCAACTTCCCGACCGACCGCTACATCCTCGCCGGCGTGGCGGAGGCGCGTGGCCGTCGCTACGTCGAGGTGGACGATCCGAGCGATGCCGTCACCGTCCCCGATGCCGCGCTCGTCTGTCTCTCGCTCGTCGACTATCGGTCCGGCGCACGCCTGGACGCAGCCGCCCTCACGCCCCGCACCGCGGGGCTCGTCATCTGGGACCTGTCGCATGCCGTGGGCGCCATCCCGGTGGACCTCGCCCCGCTCGACCTTGCCATCGGCTGCACGTATAAGTACCTCAATGCCGGCCCGGGAGCGCCCGCCTTTCTCTATGTGCGCGGCGCCCTCGTCTCGTCGCTGCACTCCCCCATCCGCGGCTGGTTCGGGCAGCGCGACCAGTTCGCCATGGGACCCGCTTACCAGCCGGCCAGCGGGATCGAGCGCTTTGCCGCCGGCACGCCGCCGATTCTCGGCATCGCAGCGGTTGACGCCGCCGTTCGGATCGTGGAGGAGGCCGGTATCCGGCGCATCGCAGCCAAGGGCGCGGCGCTCACCGACCACGCGATCGCGCTGGCGGATGCCTGGCTCGATCCGCTCGGCTTCGTGCTCGCTTCGCCCCGCGCCGCGGCCGAGCGCGGCTCGCACATCTCGCTGCGCCACCCCGACGCGCTGCGCATCGACCGCGCGCTCATCGAGCGGGCCAACGTGGTCCCCGACTTCCGCCAGCCGGACGTGCTGCGCATTGGGCTCTCCCCCCTGACGACCCGGTTCGTCGACGTCTGGGACGGCCTCGATCGCCTCCGGCGACTCGTCGAGCGCGGCGACCACGCCGTCGGCGGCTCCACGGACGTCCGCGTGACCTGACCCGGGTGCGGCGAGCGCGGCGGGGCTTGGCTACACTGGGCGCATGAACAGCGGGCCCGCGACCGACTTCGGCAGCCTCGGTGAGCTGACGGTGGTGAGCAATCCCATCGGCGGACACGCCACGGCGTCGGACGTCCTGTATCCCGGCGGCGCCAAGGTGGACGGCGGCCTCCTTGCCCCCGGCGACCCGCTGCCGGAGAATGCCGGGCCCGGCGGGCGCCGTCCCGCGTGGCTCAAGGTGCGCATCGGTGCCGGGAGCACGTACGCCGACACGAAGCGCGTCATCCGCGCCGAGGCACTGAACACGGTCTGCGAAGAGGCCCGCTGTCCGAACCTCGGTGAGTGCTGGGCGCTCGGCACGGCGACGTTCATGATCCTCGGCAGCGTCTGCACGCGGAACTGCGGCTTCTGCGCCATCGACACCGGCCGTCCGCCGGTGACCGATTGGGACGAGCCGCGCCGGGTCGCCGACGCGACGCGGCAGATGGGTCTGCAGCACGTTGTCATCACGATGGTTGCGCGCGACGACCTTCCCGACGGCGGCGCCGGGATGGTCGCGGAGACGATCCGCCAGATCCGCCTCGCGAACCCGACGACGAGCATCGAGGTGCTCATCAGCGACCTCAACGGCCGTGAGGCGGACATCCGCACCGTCGTGGAGGCGCAGCCGGACATCCTCAACCACAACGTCGAGACGGTGCCGCGGCTCCAGAAGCAGGTTCGTCGTCGGGCGCGCTGGGACCGCAGCGTCGGCGTGCTGACCCACGGTCGCGCCGTCGCGACCGACATCGGCTTCGATGCGATGGTGACGAAGACCGGGATCATGCTCGGTCTCGGCGAGTCCTGGGACGAGGTCGTCGCGGCGATGCGTCGCCTGCGCGATGCGGAGGTGGATGTGCTGACCATCGGCCAGTACCTGCGTCCCAGCCGCCAGCACCTGCCGCTGATGAAGTACTACACGCCCGCCGAGTTCATGGCGCTCCGGCGGCTGGGCCTCGAGATGGGCTTCGCCCACGTCCAGTCCGGCCCGCTGGTGCGATCCAGCTACCACGCCGCCGAGCAGGTGCCCGGCCATGGGGCTGCCGCGGCGGTCTGACGCGGCCAGCGCCACCGAACGTATGACCACCGGCGCGCCCCTGCGCGACATCACGGCCCCGCCCGCCGAGTTGGCGCGCGAGCGGCCGCGCCTCCGCCGCCCGGCCCGAGATGCTCCATATCGTCCGGCGAGCGACGATCATCCGCTCCTCGCCGCGCACGGCGGGCTGCTGACCGTGGAGCGGCTCGGCACCGTCGCCTACGAACCGACCTGGGAGCTCCAGGAGGCCCTCGCCGCGCAGCGCCGCGAGCGACGGATCGGCGACCGGCTGCTCATCCTCGAGCACTTCCCGGTGTACACCCTCGGACGTGGCGGCGACCCCGCGAACCTGCTTGCCGCCCCAGCCCGGCTCCGCGAGCTCGGCGCCACACTGGTGCGCATCGACCGCGGCGGTGACATCACGTTCCACGGGCCGGGGCAGCTCGTCGCCTACCCGATCGTCGAGCTCCGCGACCCGCTTGACCTGCGTCGCTACGTGCGCACCCTGGAGGAGGCCGTCATCGCGACCGCGGCGGCGTTCGGCGTCACCGCCGCGCTGCTGCCGCAGCACATCGGTGCCTGGGTGGACGGCGAACGGAAGCTCGCCGCGTTCGGGGTGCGGGTCCGGCGTGGCGTCACGACCCACGGCCTGGCCATCAACGTCAACACGCCGCTGCACTGGTTCGCGGAGATGATCCCGTGCGGGATTCCGGACAAGGACGTGACGTCGCTCGAGCGCGAGCTTGGCCACCGTCTCGATGCGGGGGCCGTGGCGGCCGAGCTCGAACGGCAGCTGGCGACACACCTCGGCCTGCGCCTGGCGGACGGTGCCCCCGGCGTCATCGGGCCCGGCAGGGGCCGCGAGCAGTGAGCAGCGACGGCGCCCCGCGCGTGGAACGGGCATCGGTCCATGCGTCGGATCCGGCGCATGCGGTCCGCATCGAGGTCGGCAGCTTCGGGCCGTGGCAGACGAACGCCTACCTGCTCTGGGACGGCCGGTCGCCCGATGCGCTCGTCCTCGATCCCGGCATGGGTGCTGCCCAGCCGCTCGTCGAGCGCGCCACGGCGGCCGGGCTGCGCCTCCACGTCATCGCCAACTCGCACGGCCATATCGACCAC
>JBBRWZ010000108.1:0-4679 GCA_038248895.1 Candidatus Limnocylindria bacterium
GCGGCACTCGTGAACTCCTGTCCTAGCGAGCAGGGAGCGGCGTGATGGTGAAGATCCGGAACGTCTCCCCCGCCGGGTTGAGGTCGACCGCGATGTCGGCGCCGCGCTCGACGCGCGCCCGCCCGGTCATGAGGTCGGTGATGCGGTACGACTCGTCCCAGCCGATGCCGATGGCCGGCAGGTCCGGGTGCAGGATCGCGGTCTGCGCCGCGGTGGGGTCGCAGTTGACCGCCACGAAGATGGCATCGGTCCAGCGCGTCGGTTGGCCGCTGAGCGGGTCCACCGGGGCATCGGGGTCCGGCAGCGCCTTGCGGTAGAACAGCGTGCGGTCGCCCGTGACGGGCTCGAAGCGCAGGTTCTCGTACCGCTGCAGCGCGGCGTGCTCGTGGCGCAGGCGGTTGAGCTCGCCGATGAGGAGCTTCACGTTCCCCGGCGCATCCCAGTCACGGGCACGAATCTCGTACTTCTCGCTGTCGCGATACTCCTCGCGGTCACCGAGGCGCGCGTTCTCGCACAGCTCCCAGCCGGAATAGATCCCGTAGCTGGAGCTGAGGGTGGCGGCGAGGACGCTGCGCACGACGAACGCCGGCCGGCCCAGGTCTAGGTGGCGCGGATTGATGTCCGGCGTGTTGGTGAACAGGTTGCCGCGGTAGTACTCGCGCATCTCGCCCTGCGTCAGCTCGGTCAGGTAGTCGCGCAGCTCGGCCGCCGTCTCACGCCAGGTGAAGTAGGTGTAGCTCTGGCTGAAGCCGATCTTGCCGAGCACGCGCATCATCTTGGGCCGCGTGAACGCCTCGGCCAGAAAGATGACGTCGGGGTGCTCGCGCTGCACCTCGCGGATGAGCCACGCCCAGAACGGGATCGGCTTGGTGTGCTGGTTGTCGACGCGGAAGATCCGTACGCCGCGCGCCACCCAGGTCAGCACCACGCCGCGCCATTCCTCCCACAGCGCGCGCCGCTCCTCGGCGTCGTCGGCGTAGAAGTCGATCGGGTAGATGTCCTGGTATTTCTTCGGCGGGTTCTCGGCGTACTTGATGGTCCCGTCCGGCGCATGTCGGAACCAGGCCGGGTGCTCGGTCACGTACGGGTGATCGGGGCTCGCCTGGAGGGCGATGTCCATCGCCAGCTCCATGCCACGTTCCTCGACGGCGCGACGGAAGGCATCGAACGCCTCGAGGCCGCCGAGCTCCGGCGCCACGTCGTGATGCCCGCCCTCGGCCGAGCCGATGCCGTACGGGCTGCCGGGGTCGGACAGCTCCGCCACCAGCGTGTTGTTGCGACCCTTGCGGTTGGTGGTGCCGAGGGGATGCACCGGAAGGATGTAGACGACGTCGAAGCCCATGGCGGCGATGTCGTCGAGGCGCCAGATCGCGTCGCGCAGCGTCGTCGCCGTGGGCCGCTCCGGGTCCCGACCCTGCGAGCGCGGGAAGAGCTCGTACCACGCGCCGCTCCGCGCCCGCTCGCGGTCGACGACGAGCTCGAGCTCGCGCGGGTAGCGGGTCGCGCCCGTCCGGTTGGCGTGGGTGCGCGCGTGGGCGAGAAGCGCCTCGTCGGTCAGGACGGCGACCGTCGTCGCCTCGGGCGCCCGTTGCTGAACCGCGGCGAGCGCCGCGTCGATGGCGGTCACCGCGGCGCGGTCGCCTGCCGCCGCGGCCCGTTCGCGCGTGCTCTCGAGGAGGATCTTTCCCTCATCGATCTCGGTCGGAACGGCGACGCCGGCGGCGACCTTCTTGATGATGCCCTCGCGCCACGATCCCCACGCGTCGCGCCAGGCCTCCACCGTGTACCGATGACGCACGTTGCGCTCGAGCGGCGCGCCCCCGGCCCAGCGATCGTTGTCCACCGCCCGCATCGGCGTTTCGTGCCAGGCGTCACCGGCTTCGTCTTCGGCGCGGATGAGGAGCGCCGCGTCGAGCAGGTCGTGGCCGTCGGCGAAGATATCAGCGGTCACGATGAGCGTGTCGCCCATGACACGCTTGGCCGCGTAGCGCCCGCCGTCGAGCTCCGGCTGCACGCGCTCGATGACGATGGTGCGCCGCGTGCCGACGTCGCCGGCCGCGATCTCACCGGGCGCTTCCCGGGCGTCGTCCGCCTGCTGCTGCCGTACGGCGCGCGCGCCCGCCGCCCTGATCGCCGATCTCGTGGTCGTCATCACCCCAAACCCTACCCGATGCCGGCCGGCGGATCGAACGCTCCGTGCGCCGCCGGGGTACCCTCGGCGACCATGCGACGCCCTCCCTGGCTCACAACCGCCGGCCCGCGGCCCCGTCCGCTGCTGCTGCTCGCGGTGGCCACCGCCCTGGTTGCGTGCGCCGGCGGCACCCCGCACTCGCCGCCGCCGTCGTCCTCGGCGAGCAGCCGTACCGCCTCGGCACCTGCGACGGCCTCCGAACCGGGCGCGAGCGTGGTACCGAGCCAGCCGGCGTCGACGATCCCGCCACTCGAATCGGGCCCCGACACGTTGGCCCTCGAGCCCTTTGCCGCCGGCCTCGCCGACCCGGTCGGCATCACCAACGCGGGCGACGGCAGCGGCCGCCTCTACGTCAACCAGCGCGGGGGGGTCATACGCGTCGTGGATCATGACGGTGCCGTGCGCGACGAGCCGTTCGTCGATCTCACCGACCGCGTCACCGCCGGCGGTGAGCAGGGGCTGCTGGGCCTCGCGTTCCATCCGGACTACGCCCATAATCGGCGGCTCTTCATTTACTACACGGCGTCCGGCGACGGGGCCGACACGCTCGCCGAGCTGACCGCTGCGGACGACGGTGCGCGCGCCGATCCCGGATCACTGCGCGTCCTGCTCGCCATACCCGATCCGTACGGCAACCACAACTCCGGGCAGCTGGCCTTCGGCCCCGACGGGCACCTCTACGTGGGGCTCGGCGACGGCGGGAGCGGCGGCGATCCGCAGGGCAACGGCCAGAACCCGAACGCCCTGCTCGGGAAGATCCTGCGCCTCGACGTCGATGCCGGCGACCCGTACGGCATTCCGGACGACAACCCGTTTGCCGCCCGCGGCAGCGCACCCGGCGAGGGTGCGCCCGAGATCTGGGCACTCGGCCTCCGCAACCCGTGGCGCTTCAGCTTCGACGCCGAGTGGGGCGACCTCTACATCGCGGACGTCGGGCAGGGCGGCTGGGAGGAGATCGACCGCCAGCCCGGCGACTCGACGGGCGGCGAGAACTACGGCTGGAACGTGATGGAAGGGCGCAGCTGCTACGCCGATCCGAATTGCGACCAGCGCCCGTTCGTCAAGCCCATCGCCCAGTACAACCACGACGCCGGCGGCTGCGCCGTGGTTGGCGGCCACGTCTACCGCGGCGAGGCGCAACCGGCGCTGACCGGGGTCTATCTCTTCGGCGACTATTGCTCCGGCGAGCTCTTCACGCTCCAGGTCGACGAGGGGACGGTGATGCCCAAGGCGGTTCTCGCAAGCGGCCTCTCCATATCCGCGTTCGGGGTCGACGAGGCGGGAGAGATCTATGTCGCCGACCTCGCCAGCGGCCAGCTGCTCCACGTGGTGGCAGGCTGATCATCGTGGCCGCCTGATCACCCGCACGCCCCCAGCGCGCGCAGGCTGACCCAGCGTCCGTGGCCGATCACCAGGTGGTCGAGCAGGGCAATGTCGAGCAGGGTGCCGGCAGCGGCGATCTCGCCGGTGATCCGCAGGTCCTCCGCCGACGGCGCTGGATCCCCGCTCGGATGGTTGTGGACGACCACGATCCCGGCGCTGCAGCGACGGACCGCGTCGCGGAACAGCTCGCCGACGCGGACCGATGATCCAGCGAGGTTCCCGACGTAGACGGTCGAGACCGCAACCACGGCATTCTTGGTCGTCAGGAGCAGGACGCGCAGCTCCTCGCGCTCCAGCCATCCCATCTCGGTCACGAGCCGATCGCCCACGTCCGCCGGGCTGCGGATGACCCAGGGCAGCGCCGGCCACGCCGTCGCCGCCCGCTGACCGAGCTCGAAGGCGGCGGCAAGCCGCGCGGCTCGACCCGGACCGATGCCGGGGATGCGCGCCAACTCGGCGGCATCCAGGCGCCGCAGCTCATCCAGGCCGCCCACGTCCGCCAGCAGCCGGCGCGCCGCGACGCCGCCGACCAGGCCGGCGAGCAGGAGTTCCACGCCGTCGTCGGCCCGCACGTCCGCGCGCCGCCGCGACGGCCGCCGTGACGGCATCTGGATCGGTTCGGGACTGCGCAGCGCCATGTGCAGGAGGGTGGCGGATCGGTCTGATCGGGCCCTTAGCGCGCTCTTATCACCGGCCCGGGCCGCCCATCACCAGCAGCACGGTGCTCACCGCGTTGAACGCCCCGTGGATGCCAATCGTCAGCGGCAGGCTCCGGGTGCGCTGATAGGCGACGCCCAGGACGAGCGCGAGAACAAGGATGGGCGGGACGATGAGGAAGCCACCGTCGGAGACATGGATCAGCGTGAAGAGGAGCGCCGATCCCCAGAGCGCACGGCGCGGCCCGTACGCGCGCTCCCAGGCGTTGAGCACGATGCCGCGGAAGAAGCCATCACCTACAGCCAGAAAGCTCAACTCCATCGTTCGGTTCATCCGTACTTGCGATACGGCATGATGCTCGGCAACAGAAGAATATTCCCCCTCCCCGGGTGGTTGGTTCGCACGGCCAACACTTCGATTTCATGTTCTCCTTCGCAGGAGAAGCACC
>JBBRWZ010000109.1:0-4496 GCA_038248895.1 Candidatus Limnocylindria bacterium
CCGGAGCAATTCCTGCGGATCCTCGGCGGAGCCGACGCCTAGACCGATCTCCCACGCCCGGCGAGCCCGTCGAGGAACGCGACCGCGTTGGCGCCGATCGCCTCGACGGCATACCCGCCCTCCTGGAGCGCCACGACCCCCCGCCCCAGGCCACGCACCAGCGAGCCGAGGTGGGCGTAGTCATCGGTCTGGAGAGTGAACCCGCCGATGGGATCCTCGACGAACGTGTCGAAGCCGAGCGACAGCACGACGGGTGCATCGGGGTCGAAGTCCTCGATCATCGCCAGCCCGTCGGCGAGGGCCGTTGCGTACGCGGCGCCATCGGTCCCGCGCGGCAGCGGCAGGTTGCGGGTGAAGCCCGCGCCGCGACCGGCGCCGGTCTCCTGGACGAGGCCGGAGAAGAACGGATACGCGTCGCGCGGGTCGGCGTGGAGGCTGACGTAGAGCACCTCGGGACGGTCCCAGAAGATCGACTGCGTCCCGTTGCCGTGGTGGTAGTCCACGTCCAGGATCGCGACGCGGCTCGCCCCGAGCGAGACGAGCCGCTCGGCGACGATGGCGGCGTTGTTGAAGAGGCAGTAGCCGCCGAACATCCGGCGCGAGGCGTGATGGCCCGGCGGACGGCAGAGGCCGTAGGCGAGGGCCGCGCCATCGAGCACCGCCTGCATCGCGGTCAGCGCGACGTCGACGGCGTCGCGCGCGGCGTCGAACGAGCCGGCGACGAGCGGCGTCGCGGTATCGAAGCAGAAGGCGCCGAGGGCCAGGTAGCGGCTGTCGGGAAGTGCCGCGAGCTCCATGCCGCCGTCGTAGGCGCGCGTCAGGAACGTGTCGGGGATGAGCGCCCGCGTCGGGGAGTGGCCGCCGGTGAGCGCATCGGCCCAGGCGTGCTCCAGCAGGTCGACGAGGCCATGGTCGTGCACCGCCAGGATCGGGTCGCGTCCATGCTCACGCGGCGGTCGGATCGCGTACCCTCCGCTCTGCTCGAGGGCGGCGCGGATTCGGATGGCGCGCTCCGGCGACTCGTGGCACGGCACCTCGCGGCCGCCGACGAGCTCGATCAGCCCGGCGTGCGCAAGGTGCGCATCGGAGGCGAAGACGGGCGTGGGGGCGGCGCGATCGGGCACGCGCCGAGTCTAAGCCGCGCCAGGCGGTGGTGACGGCCACAATGCGGGCCATGGCCGACCATGCCGCGCTCCTCGCGCGCACCCACGCCTTCACCCGCGCCATCGGCGATCGGATCGCCTCGCGCCCGATAGATCACCTGCTCGGCCACGTGATCGCCAACGACGCCTATCCGGCGAGCTACTCCATGAACTTCCTGCGCGTGGAAGGGCCGCAGCCCGATCTCGGCGCGGCGCGGCTCGAGGCGGCGGTCGCGGCCGCCATGGACGGCATCGGTCGCACGCACCTCCAGGCGATCGTGGAGGATCACGCGGCCGGAGCCCGTGTCGCCGCCGAACTGCGCGATCACGGCTGGGAGGTCGTCGAGCTGCTCACCATGGCCCAGCTGGGTTCGCCGCGGCGTACCGTCAGTGTCCAAGCGGCCGTCGTGCCGTGGGAGGTGGCCCGCCCGCTCGTCCTGCGCAACTGGCAGCGCGACCCGGCGATCACCGAGGAATGGGACGCGGCGATGCTCACCGATCGGCGCTCCGTGCTCGCGGCGGCAACCCATCTGCGCCATCTGGTCGCGCCGGTCCCGCCAGCGGAACCGGGTGGCTACGCGGACCTCTACTCGGACGGCCGCACCGCCCAGGTCGAGATGGTGAACACGCTCACCGAGTTCCGGAACCAGGGGCTCGCCAGCGCGGTGGTGCTGCACGGCGCCAGGCTGGCCCGCGACGAGGGCCATGACCTGGTGTTCCTCATCGCCGACGCCGCCGACTGGCCGTACCAGCTCTACGAGCGACTCGGCTTCGAGGAGATCGGGCGCTACTGGGAGCTGTCGAAGGACCGATAGCGACGCTGCGGCGGCCTCGGCCGATTCCGGTGGGCCACGCTCGTGCGCAAGTACACTTGTGGCGCTGCCGGACCACGATCCAGTCATCCGCAGGGAGCCACGCGTGGCGGTCTTCTCCACCTACCGGAGCGTCCTCCGCAACGGCGCGCTGACGCGCCTCCTCGCCGGCGAGTTCATCTCGTCCATCGGCGACTGGCTGTACCTCGTCGCGCTGCTCGTCGTCGTGTACCAGCGTGAGAGCGACACCGTCATCCTCGGGATCGTGGGCGCCGGTCGCGTCCTGCCCTACGTGTTTCTCTCGGTCCCGGCCGGCATCCTGGTCGACCGCGTCGACCGCCGTCTCGTCCTGCTCGTGACCGATATCGCGCGCGGCGTCGTCATGCTCGGGCTTGCGCTCCTCGTCTTCGTCGAGGGCCCGCTGTGGGCGATCATCGTCCTGACGCTGCTGGCGGCCAGCCTGGCGACGTTCTTCGGTCCGGCGATCGGTGCCTATCTCCCGTCGCTCGTTCGCGACGAGAGCGAGATCGGCCCGGCCAACAGCGCCTGGGCCAGCCTCGACAACCTCGGCTTCATCGTGGGTCCCGCCGTGGCCGGGCTGCTCATCGCCGTCGGCGGCCTGACGCTGGCGTTCCTCATCAACGCCGTGACGTTCGCGATCGTCGCCATGGTCCTGTGGGGGCTGCCGGCACGACCGCCGTCACGTGCCGGCGCCGGCGACGCCGCACCGGACGGCAGGCCGCTGTCCCGCGTGCTTGCCGGCAGCTGGCGCGCCCTCTCCGGCATCGGTCTCGTCAACGTCGTGGGGCAGTTCATCTTCGGTGGGCTGAGCGTCCTGACCGTCGTCATCGCCATCGACGTGCTGCGAGCCGGCGACGCCGCCACCGGCTACCTGAATGCGGCGATCGGTGTCGGTGGCCTCATCGGTGCCCTCCTGTCGGGGGTGCTGGTGCTCCGTCGCCGCCTCGCTCCGCCGCTGCTCCTCGGCGCCGTCCTGTTCGGGGCCGGGCTCGTGGTCGTCGGCCTCTCCGGGGCCCTGGTGCCGGCGCTGATCGGGATGGCGGCGCTGTCGATCGGCGACCTGCTCCTCAACGTGGTCGACACCACCCTGCTGCAGCGCATCGTCAGCGACGAGGTCCGCGGTCGCGCCTTCGGCGTGCTGCACACCGTCACCGTCGGCGCGTACGCGGCCGGCGCATTCCTCCTGCCGGTGGCCTCGACCGTCGTGGGCCTGCCACTCGTCTTCGGCATCGCGGGCGGCGCGATCGTCCTCGCCGTGGTCGCGGCGGTGGCGCTCATCGGCGAGGCGGCGGTGCAGCCGGTGAAGCTGGACCCGGAGCGGCTCGTCCTCCTCGACGTGGCGGCGTTCGCCGGGCTCGCCCCGGGCCGCCTGGAGGCCGCGGCGCTCGGCGCCACTGTCCGCCGCGCGGCTGCCGGCGAGGCCATCGTGGAGCAGGGCGCACCGGCCGAGGCGGCATACGTCATCGCCAGCGGAGCGGTGCGCGTGACCCAGACGAACGCCGCCGGCGATGCGGCCGCGACCGAGCTGCGCACCATGGGTCGCGGCGAGCTGTTCGGTGAGATCGGTCTCCTCGCCGGCTCGGGACGAACCGCCACCGTCACCGCGACCGAGCCGACGGTGCTGCTCGAGCTCGACCGAACGGCGTTCCTCGACCTCGTCTCGTCTTCCGCGGTCACCGATCGACTCCTGACCCGCTTCCCTGCGCCCGATGCGCACGCCGGCCCGCGCGTGGCCCCGCGGGAGGTGGCTGCATGAGCCTGGTGGGACCCGAGCAGCTGCGGGCTTGCCCCCTCTTCCGCAACGTGCCCGAGCCAGAGCTGTCGCACGTCGCACAACGCATGCGACGCCGCAGCTACCGCCGCGGCACCGTGATCTTCCACCAGGGCGACCCGGGCGATGCGCTGCACGTCATCGCCACGGGCGCCGTCAAGATCGTGCTGCCGTCGACCGGCGGCGACGAGGCGATCATTGCAACACTGCGCCCCGGTGACTTCTTCGGCGAGCTGTCGCTCCTGGATGGTGGTGTGCGATCGGCGACGGCGTCCGCGATCGAGCAGACGGAGACGCTCGTCCTCGATCGCGCCACGCTCCACGACCTGCTCGACGAGCAGCCGGCGCTGCGCGACGCGCTACTGACCGATCTCGCCCGTGAGCTGCGGCGTCTCACGGGACACGTCGAGGAGCTCCACTTCCTGGATCTTGCCGGCCGTCTCGCTGCACGCCTGGTGCAACTGGCACGCGATGTGGAGCCGGCGGCGGACGGCAGTGTCGCCCTCGACTGGCCCTTCACACAGTCCGACCTCGCGGGGATGATCGGCGGCACCCGCCAGAGCGTGAACCGGCTGCTGAGCGACCTCCTCGAGCAGGACCTGGTGCACCTCGAACGCGATCGGCTGGTGATCAGCGACATGGAGGCATTGCGTGATGAGCTAATTTGCACAAAAGGAAAAAAGAAATCCTAATAATAACAAAGATTCAATTATTTTCATTCCCTTTTCTTACCTTAGTGATCTTTAAACC
>JBBRWZ010000110.1:0-4433 GCA_038248895.1 Candidatus Limnocylindria bacterium
AACATCAAACCGGCGGTTGGTGGCGAGCACGGCCTCCACCTCGGGCTCGGCGACGAGGGCATCCCGCAGCGGCGCCGACGCCAGGAACGCCGGCGCGAAGAGGTCGCGGTGTGCCGCACCGAGGCGCTCCGCGACGCGACGGGTCAGCTCGGCCGGCGTGCGGTCACGGTCGATGCGCGACGAGCCACCGGCCAGCGGCACGACCGTTGCGCCGCGCAGCCGTCGCGGGCGGAGCTGGTCGGCCACCGCGCCGAGCGTCGAGCCCCAGGCGACGCCGACCGTCATCCCGTCGCACACGAGCTCGCCCATCACCTCCGCCGCCACGCGCGCGGTCGCGGTGCCGGTGCCGGGACCCGCGGCGACGACGCAGAGGTCGACATCGAAGCGACGCTCGATCGCGCGTGCCAAGGCGAGGTCGCGTTCCACCTGGTCGCGGTACTCGATCCTGACCAGGCCCGTGTCGCGCGCCTGCCGGAGGAGCCGGGCGACTCGGAACCGCGAGATGCCGAGTCGTTCGGCGATCTCGACCTTGCTCAGCTCGCGATCGAAGTAGAGGCGGGCGACCTGGGTCGCCATGCTCGCTGCCCCCCCGGCGCGAATCGTCATCGTCCGTCACGCACGGCGCGCAGGACGGCCGCGCGCCCGGTCGCATCGGCTCGGGCGAGCGCGGAACCGACCCCGACCGCCACGGCACCGGCGGCCAGGAAGTCCGCCGCATTGTCGGCATCGATCCCGCCGGTCGGGATCACCTCGATCTCGCCGAGCGGGCCACGGAGCTCCCGCACATGGGTCGCGCCGAGCGACGACGCCGGGAAGAGCTTGACGAACGTGGCACCGGCACGCCAGGCGAGATCCGCCTCGGTCGGGGTGTACGCGCCGGGCACGAACGGCAGATCGCCACGCAGCGCGGTCGTGAGGACGTCCAGGTCGAGCACCGGGCTGACGCCGAACGCCGCCCCGGCGCCGATGGCGGCCTCGAGCTGCTCGGCGCTGCGGACGGTGCCGGCGCCGACGAGGCACCCGGCGGGCAGGGCGGCGCGGCATGCCGCGATGGCGGCAGGGCCATCCGTGCGGTCCATGGTGATCTCGAAGACGGCGGCGCCAGCCTCCGCGAGGCCGGCGACGAGGTGGGCGAGCGCGGCCGTGTCGCCGCCGCGCAGCACGACGACGAGACGCTCGGCGCGGATGCGGTCCGCGACGGGGGAGCTCCGCAGGTCGGCTGCTGTCATGGGTGCATCATGCGCTGCGTGCTCACGTGGGCGCAAGCCGCTCGAATGAGCGAACCAACGGATGCAGGACGCGTGTGGCAGCGGCGCTACCATCCGTGTCGTGCCGCTCCTCGCCGCGCCATCGCCGGAGGTCCATGCCTCGTTCCTCGACGCCCTCGACGAGTTTCGCGCCGAGGGCCGGCTCGGCCCGGGCGACTCCACGGGGCTGGCGGAGGAGTCGCGCGCCGGCATTCCCGCAGCGGACGACGAGCCGGGCATCCTCCTCTACGTCGCCCGGCTTCGCGCCCGCGCCCAGCCGGCCACACCGCGGCCACCGGGGATCGTGCCGGACACCGTCCTCTGGTACCGGGACGGGGCGACCTTCATCGGTCGTCTCACCATCCGCCACGCGCTGACCCCCATGCTGCTCGAGGTCGGCGGTCACATCGGCTACGACGTCCGTCCGTCCGCCCGCCGGCGCGGGCACGCCACGGCGATGCTGCGCGAGGCGCTGCCGCTTGCCCATGCGCTGGCCATCGACCCGGCGCTCGTCACGTGCGATGTCGACAACATGGGCTCGCGCAGGGTCATCGAGGCCAATGGCGGAAGGTTGGAGGACGTGCGGATGCGCAAGCTGCGCTTCTGGGTTCCCACCACCGCGGCGCCCCGGCCGGCCGGAGGGGGCGCCTGACCCGATCCGCGCGGATGCCTACCATGGGGGCATGACGCTCGTCGCTGTCGCCACCTTCCTGGGGCTGCTTGCCATCGCCGCGGTCCTCGTCGACCTCGTCGCCCTGGCATGGGCCGGGCTTGGCGGGTCCGCGGCGCGCCGTGCCCTCCGCACGACCCTCGCGCCGTATGCGGTGCCGGCTGCGGCGCTGGTCGCCGTCACCGCCATGGCGGGCAGCCTCTACTTCTCCGACGTGGCGCACCTCGAGCCGTGCACCCTGTGTTGGTACCAGCGGATCGCGATGTACCCGCTGGCGCTGCTGCTCGTCGTGGCCGCCATCCGGCGCGACGCGGGGATCCGACGGTACGTCCTGGCGCTGGCCGGCATCGGTGCCGTCATCAGCGCCTACCATGTGGCGGTGCAGCGGCTGCCGGGCCTCCCGACCACGAGCTGCTCGCTCACCTCGCCGTGCTCCGCGATCCAGGTCCAGGTGCTCGGCTTCATTTCCATCCCCGTCCTGGCGCTGGCCGCATTCGTCACGATCGTCGTGCTCATGGGCCTGCTCGACGCCGGGCCTGCCCTGGAGGAACTCACATGACAACTCGGAGCCGCGGCATGCCGCGCCGCAGCACTCCCACGCCCAGCCGCGGCACGCCGAGCCGCACCTGGCTCGTCATCGGTGGTGTGGTCGCACTCGTCGTCGTGGCGGCGATCGTCGCCGTGCTGCTCACCGGGAGCGCGGGTGCCGCCGAACCCAGCACCAGCCTCACCGTCAGCGGCACGGTCCTGCCCGCCATGCCGGCCAAGGGCGCCAACGACGACGCGGTCGGGATGCAGCTCCCCACGCTCAGCGGCACCGGCATCGATGGTCAACCACTGAGCATCGGTCCCACCGGCAGCCCGCAGGTGATCGCGATCGTGGCGCACTGGTGTCCGCACTGCCAGGCGGAGGTGCCGCGGCTCGTCACATGGCTGCGCGATAACAGCCTCCCGGACGGCGTGAGTCTCACCACGCTCTCGACCTCCATCGACGCGGCGCGCGGCAACTTCCCGCCGTCGGCGTGGCTCGACCGCGAGGGATGGACGGCGCCGGTCCTCTCCGACGATGCCGCCTCTGACGGCCTCGCCGCCCTCGGCGTCAGCAGCTTCCCCGGTTTCGTCTTCGTGAACTCGGACGGCACCGTCGCGGCGCGCGCCACCGGCGAGCTCGAGCCGGACCAGGTAGCCACGATCGCCGGCACGCTGACCTGATGGCCGAGTCCCTTTACGAGGGGAGGTGGCCCGGCTGGGTGTTCGGCTCAGACGCGGCCGCGATCGAGACGCTGGCCGGCGGGATGACGCCCATCCGCCCAGCCTGGTAATCGCGCACCGCCTGGACAATCTCGTCGCGGGTGTTCATCACGAACGGGCCGTAGGCAGCGATCGGCTCGCCGATGGGGTGGCCGCCGAGCAGCAGCACTTCGAGCCGGCGCGCTGGCCCCTCCGGCACGTCGTCCGCGGCGACCTCGAGGTGGCCCCCGCTTCCCATGACCGCCATCTGGCCGCTCCGGATGGGCGTCGCCGCTGGCCCGACAGTGCCGGATCCACCGAGCGCATAGACGAGCGCGTTGAACTCCTGCGGCCAGGCGACGGCGAGGCGCGCCCCGGGGTGGAGCGTGGCGTGGGCGTAGGCGATCGGGGTCCGCGTCGCGCCCGGGCCGACGAACCGGTCCAGCTCACCGGCGATGATGCGCACCAGCGCCGCTCCGTCCGACGAGGCGACCAGCCGAACGCTCCCCGGCTCGATGTCCTGGTAGCGCGGCGGCGTCCATTTCTCGGCCGCCGGCAGGTTGACCCATAGCTGCACGCCGTGGAAGAGGCCGCCGGTTGCCACCAGCTCAGGCGGCGGCATCTCCGAATGGACGAGCCCGGACCCGGCCGTCATCCACTGCGTGGCGCCGTCGCTGATCATGCCCCCGCCGCCGGTCGAGTCCCGGTGCTGGAGCTTCCCGTCGAGCATGTACGTGACCGTCTCGAAGCCCCGATGCGGATGGTCGGGCGCTCCCTTGGCCTCGCCCAGGCCGTACTCGACCGCGCCCATCTGGTCGAGGAGGATGAACGGATCGGTCAGGTGGTGCGGGATCGCGACGAAGGGGCGTCGGACCTTGAATCCCTCGCCCTCGAGCAGCGACGGTGCCGAGACGCGCGTCACGACCGGGCGTGAGGCGCTGCCGGCGGCGGGGGCGGCGAGACGTGGCAGGGTGAGGAGATCGGCGGTGACGGCGGGCATGGGTCCTGTGCGCTAACTAGTTGCGTAGTCAACAATACACGAATCGTCAAGATGGACCGATGGAGCCGCTGCACGACGCCGCCCGTCGCATCGCCGCGGGGGGCGGAGAAGCGTGCCGGCGCGGTGTGGCGCAGGAGGGCGGCGTAGGCTGAGCTGATGAGTAGAGTCGCGGTCCATCTCACCCGGCGGCGCTTCCTGCAGGTCGCCAGCTGGGCCGGCGTCGGGGCGGTGCTCGCCGCCTGTGGCGTCGGCCGCCCATCCGGGTCGATCGGGTCGAGCCCGATCA
>JBBRWZ010000111.1:0-4415 GCA_038248895.1 Candidatus Limnocylindria bacterium
CCTGTAAGTCGGATTTAACTCCGAATTACTATAATTCCAATCCGGTTTTGGCTGAGTATAGTCTGGACCCAAATACGATCTTTTGCCCGACCCCCTGCATGCCATGCAGGTGCTCTCCCAGCTGAGCTACAACCCCACGGTCGGTCCACTCGTTGGCGGTGCTATCGGCCGCCACCTCGGTCGGACTCGTCGCCCGACTGCTCGGCGGGTGAGGTTCGGCGTTCTCGTCACCGGCTTCCACCATCCCGGCTCGCTCTCGATCGAAGGCAGCGCCTACTGCTCCCGCGTCATCGCGTCGGCCCGGAGGATATCACAGGGCCTCGTGGCGCCTCGATTCGCCCGGCTTGACATGAGTCATATATTGACAATCTGAACAGTATCGCCAACACCCGCGCACGCGCCTACAGCAGCCAGCTCCGCGACCAGCAGGCTGACGAGACCCGCGGGCGCATCCTCGACGCCACCCTGCGGGTGATGGCGGGCGGGATCGCGACCGTATCGATTCCCATGGTGGCGCGCGAGGCCGGCGTCTCTGTCCCGACGATCTACCGTCACTTCGGGACAAAGCGCGACCTCCTTGCGGCGGTGTATCCGCACGTCGTGAGCCGTAGCGGCCTCGGCGAGTGGGTCGCTCCGCGCTCGATCAGCGAGGTTCGGGATGCCGTACATGCGCTCTTCGACAGCCTCGACGCGGCCGACGACCTTGCCCGCGCCGCAATGGCCAGTCCGGCGGCGGAGGAGGCGAGGCGCCTCAGCGTGCCGTGGCGTGTCGCGCTTGGACGCCAGCTCGCCGACTCGATCGTGCCGACCCTGGCCGACGACGATCGAGACCGGATCGCGCGCCTCCTCGTGGTCGTGACCACGTCATCGGCGCTGCGCGTCTGGCGCGAACAGCTCGGCTCGTCGGTCGACGAAGCCACCGACGACATCGATTGGGTCATCAGCGCAGCAATCGCCGCCAGCAAGAGGAAATACCCATGAGCGCTACCGCGGTCAGAAGGCTCAGCGACGTGCGCATCGGCGATACCGCCGCGGTGGGTGGCAAGGCGGCGAGCCTGGGGGAGTTGCTCGCGGCCGGTGTCCACGTTCCTGATGGGGTGGTCCTGACGGCCGGTGCCGCCGAAATCGCGGCGGATGAGCGCGGGTCGCTGCTGCGCGACGCTGCGGTACACCTTGGCCCGGGTCCGTTCGCGATCCGTTCGAGCGGGATCGCCGAGGATGGCGCCGAGCACTCCTTTGCCGGCATGTACGAGTCGGTGTTGAACGTGGCCGCAGACGAGATTATCGCGGCGACGGATCGCGTCCTGTCCAGCGCGAGCGCTGCCCGAACCGCCGCGTACCGGTCAGCCCCCGCCGGCCAGATGGCGGTGATCATCCAGCGCATGATCCAGCCGGCGGCGGCCGGCGTTGCCCTCACCGCCGATCCGATCAACGGGGACCGGCAGTCCTGCATCGTCACCGCCGTGCGCGGATCGGGTGACCGGCTGGTATCGGGGGCCGCCATCGGCGACGAGTGGGTGGTCCGGGGCAATGCCACCAACGCTCGCCGCCGGCCCGAGGAGGCCATCGACCGCCGCCACGCGAAGCAGGTGGCGGACGAGGCACGACGAATCGCGGATGCCCGCGGAATCCCGCAGGACATCGAGTGGGCGATCGATGCTGAAGGCGCGCTCTGGATCCTGCAGGCCAGACCGATGACGGCACTGCCACCCGGTGTGTCGTGGGCCGCGCCCGCGTCCGGCGCATATACGCGGATGCTTCGGCTCGGCGAGTGGATCTCCGAGCCGGTGACGCCGCTGTTCGAGTCGTGGCTGCTGACGGCCATGGAGGACCGGATGCACGCCCTCTTCCGAGAGCTCATCGGTCAGATCGCTCCTCGCCCCTACCACGTCCTGGTCAATGGCTGGTACTTCTACTCGATCAACTTCATCTCGGGGGGCGCCCTGCTCCGCAGCCTGCCCGGCATGCTGGTGAAGGCGATTCGATCACCGCGACATATCGCGGGGATCATTCCCCCGACTGTTCGGCACAGCTATCCGGTCGTCGAGCGGATGTGGCGCGACGATCTGCAACCGCGCTACTGCGCGAGGGTGGCCGACGCCGCTCGTCGCGTGGAGACGCTGCCCGTCACCGAGCTTCCCGCGCTGGTCGACGATCTGGCCGAGCTCGCCGGCGAGTACTTCACCTCGATCGCGGCGCTGAGCGGCGCGGGCTATAAGCTCGAGATGAACCTTGCGCAGTTCTATCGGCGCCACCTCGCCCCCTCACTCGGCGGCAGCCACCTGCCGCTCCTAGCGGGGTTCAAACCGCCCGCCAATCACAAGCGCGACGCTATCGCATCGCTCGATTGGTGGCATGCGCCCGTGCGTGTCGAAGCGACCGCGGCAGGGCCATCCCACGGCCATGCCCGCGTGGTCGAGACGAGGCGCGCCGCCGAGATCGCCGCGTCCGCAGCATTGGCCTCGTCACCACGACGCCTTCGCGCGTTCCGGCGCCTGCTGGCTGATGCGCAGCACATCGTTCCGATCCGCGAAGAGCAGGTCGAGGAGCTGACGATCGCGTGGCCGGGCATGCGACGGGCGGTTCTCCGGATCGGGGACGCGCTGGCTGAGCGTGGGGTCATTGCCGAGCCGGACGACGTCTTCTTCCTTACTCGCGCGGAGGTCTGCGCGGGCCTCGACGGAGCACCGCTGGAGCCAACCGTCGACGTGCCAGGGCGCCGGGCCCTCCGGACGGAGCAGGCCAGGCTTGTGCCGCCTCCCCGCGTCGGCCGCGTGAATCCGATGATCCAACGCATGTGGGACAGCTTCCCGGGGCTGGTCGGCGCCGTTCCGTCGGACACCGCGCTCGTGTCGGGCGTGCCTGCCTCGCCCGGGCGAGCCACCGGGCTGGTCCGCGTGATCTGCGGACCGGCGGAGTTCGAGCAGCTTCGCCGCGGCGAGATCCTGGTGGCGCCTCTCACCGCGCCGGCATGGACGCCGCTCTTCAGCCGTGCCGCCGCCGTCATCACCGACGTGGGCAGCGCCGCCGCGCACGCGTCGATCATCGCCAGGGAGTACGGCATCCCGGCGGTCGTCGGTTGTGGCGACGCAACGTCCCGCCTGAGGACCGGGATGCGGGTCACCGTCGACGGGATGACCGGGAACGTCGAACCCGCCTGAGGCTGGGACGGGCCCCGATCAGTCCCGGGACGACGCGGTGGCGGTCAGGAATCCCCAGACCGAGGTCGGAGCACCCGCGGCCACATGCGACCCAGGCCGTCGAACGAGCTGTCGGGCGGCGCCTTGGATCGCGGCGTACGATACGGCGGTGAGAGGGTTCCGCGCGCTCGTCGCCGTTGGTCTCGTGAGCGCCATGCTGGCACCCACGGCAGTTCTCGCGCACGGCGCGGACGCCGCTCCGACCCTGGCCGGGGCCTTGACCACGGTGGTGCTCGACCCGCTGCCCTGGATCGGGTCGATCATCGCCATTGGGGGCTACCTCTGGCTGGTGGCGCGCATCCGCAGCGAGCGGCCACGGGTGTCTGTGCCGACGTGGCGAATCGGTGCCTGGATCGCTGGCGTGCTGACCATCCTGGTGGCGCTCGTCTCCGGTCTAGACGAGTTCGCCGACAGCCTGCTGTCGGTCCACATGGTCCAGCACCTTGTGCTGGCGATGGTGGCACCGCCGCTCCTCGCCCTGGGGACGCCCGTCACCGTGCTGTTGCGGGCGGCGAACACCGGGGTGCGACGGGCGTGGCTGCTGCCGATCCTCCACTCGCGGACCGCGCGCTTCCTGGGCTGGCCAATCGTCGCGTGGTCGCTGTTCGCTGCCGTGATGTGGTTCGTCCACTTCACCCCGTTCTTCGAGGCGGCGCTGGAGAACCCCACCGTGCACGAGCTCGAGCACGGTGCGTTTTTCGTCAGCGGCATGCTCTTCTGGTGGCCCGTCATCGCCGCCGATCCCATCCCGCACCGCATGAGCGTCGCCGGCCGGATCGCCTACCTCGTCCTCCAGATGCCGGTGAACGCGGCGGTGGGGCTGGTGATCTACTTCGCGCCGCTGGTGCTGTATCCGCACTATCTGCTGTTGGCTCGTACCTGGGGCCCGTCGCCGCTCGTCGACCAGCAGATCGGCGGCCTCATCATGTGGACGGCGGGCGACCTCATCCTGCTGGCCGCCATCACGGGCGTCGTCGCCAACTGGGTGGGTGCCGATGCCCGACGTGCGCGCCGGGCCGACGCGCGCCGGCTCGCCGAAGTGGTCGCCGACCCCGCCGGCGGCGCGCGGTCCGCCTAGCTCTTGCGGCCCACGTTCCGGCCGGACAGGTCGGTGGTCATGTCGGTCATCGTCTCACGCTCCCATCTGCTGGAGGATCTGGGGCTGCCGGCCGAAGAAGATGCTCGCTGGCGTCCGGCCACGGGTCCGGTAGCCGC
>JBBRWZ010000112.1:0-4283 GCA_038248895.1 Candidatus Limnocylindria bacterium
CCCGCCGGTGCGCCATCGGTCGTCCCAGTCGGACGACAGCGAGTACTCCTCGGCGATCGGGCCGTCGACCCAGTCGCGCATCAGCTTGTAGGCGCGGTTGGTGATCGCCATGCCGTCCCACCGGTCGGCGGGTGAGCAGAGCTCGTCGCGGTAGGCGGCGTCCTGCATGCGGAAGAGCTGCGGACTGATGGCGGCCACGATGCGCACGTTGAGGCCACGCCGATCGAGCTCCGGCAGGATCTTGACGACATTGGCCGTCGTCATCGTGCCCTGGACGTAGACCGTCCCCGCGGATGGTGAGCCGGCCTTCGGGCGGCGCAGCACATACGCGCCGCGCGCGGCGGCGAAGTGCGAGTCCATCCCCAGCGCATCGCGGTCCGGGATCTCGATCGCGGGCCGGGTGAGATGGAGCGCCACGATGGGGACGTCGGTGGCGAGGGCCGCCGCCAGGAGGACCGGGACCTCGTTGTACTCCCACGGGTGAAGATCGATGACGTGGCCCTCGGGGAACAGCTGGGTCACCCCCGTCGAGAAGATCCCGAAGTGGGTGCGTGAGTCTTCCGCCGTCTCGGGGCCGGAATGGCCGGCGACCCAGATGACCTTGCCCAGCTTCAGGTTGCTGTCCTGTGCCAGCTGGCTGAACAGCCGCATCGGTCCGTACTTGAGATAGCTGAACGAGCCGTATGTCGAGCACGCGGCCCAGAACCCGTTGAAGGCCGTGAACGGATCGTCCGCCATGTTCACCGTCGCCATGCCGACGCTGATGCCGGCATTGGTGAACTCGGTGATCTGCTGCGGCAGGACCGTGCCGCGCGGGTTCGTCTCGCGGTTGTACCAGCCCCAGCCGGGCAGGTCCTCGAAATCCTTGGCAAAGCCGGCGATGTTCGTGGAGTCGGCCAGGTCCGCCGAGCAGGCGATGACGAGCGGGCGGTCATACTCGGCGCGCGCCACGGCGTTGACCCATGCGCCCCACGCGGCGAGCGCCGCCCGGTTCGGGGCCTTCTCACCGGGCGCCTTCCAGAGGGACGGCGGGTACGCGGCGACATCGGTGAAGCGCGGGTCGTCGAAGATCTCTGCCCCCGTCCCGCCGAGGTGGAAGCCCGTCGGGCGCTCCGGGACCGAGGCGGCCAGCTCGACCAGCCGATCGGTGACCGCGTCCACCACCGCGTGGTTGTCACGCAGCACGCCGAACGCGATCTCGAAGTTGTGCCGCGCCTGCGCGTCGCGTGCGGCGCCATCTGCCGGGGCGGCTTCGTCGACCCCCGCGTATTCGACGCCGTGGCGTTCCATGAAGCCCTTGCGGATCTCCCAGTACTCGGGCGCGTTCATCGCGTGCGGGCTGCCGTGGCTCTTGTTGTCGTACTTCCCGTATCCCCGCCCCTTGCGCGTCTTGAACCAGGCCATCGAGGGGACGCGATCGGGGTTCTCGCCGCGGGCGGCCTCGAGCACCGCCTGCGTCACCGGATCCCACTCGGAGCCGTGCTCGGTGCCGGTCACGCGCCATCCATAGGGCGTGAACCAGTCGGGCGGGGTGCCGTGCACGACCTCGTGGATCGCCACGTCATCGATCCCGTAGTCGTTCCAGTCGACGAGGAACACGAGATTGTCGAGCCCCAGTCCCCACGCGCTGTTGCGTGTCTCGTGGCTCGCCCCGGGCGTGAGGCCGCCCTCCCCCTCCACGACGAAGACCTTCACCTCGCCGGCGCCCGCCAGCTTGAGCGCCACCGCCTCGCCGGCGGCGGGCGGCATGCCATGGCCGGACGGACCGGTGTTGAACTTCAGGAAGAGGGTCTTGCCCTCCATCTCCGCGTGGCCGGGCAGCCCGCCGCGGCGGCGGAGCGTGAGCAGGTCCTCCCAGGTGACGGCCCAGCGGCCCTGGTCGGGCAGCTCGAATCGGTCATCACCGGTGCGCGCGTGACGCGCCCGCAGGGCCTCGTTGAGCACGGCGAGCGTGGTGTACACGAGCGGGACGGTATGCCCGGCCGACAGGACGAAGCGATCCGCAAAGGGCAGCCACGGACGGCGAATGTCCCAGTGCATGGCACCGGAGAGGAGCAGCGACACGAAAAGGTGGACCTTCGAGCGCGAGCCTCCAGGGTGGCCAGACTGGCGGTAGTTGAGGGTCAGGTCGATCGCCTCGTCGATGACGTCCTTGACCAGCTCCCAGTCGTCGAACGAAGCGCGCGCGCGGCGCTGGAGGTCCTCGACCGATTCCGTGGGGGGCCGTGTCGCGGTCATACGGACACCGATGCGGCGGTGGCCAGCTCGCCGGTACGTTCGAGCTTGCCGAGCGACTCCGCCACGCGCTCCAGGGCAAGCGACAGGTTCTCGCGCGAGTTCGCGTAGCTGAGGCGGAGGAAGCCCTCGCCGTGCTTCCCGAACGAGGTCCCGGCGAGGCAGCAGATCCCGGCGTCGTACAGGAGATGGTCGGCGATCTCCGCCGACGAGCGACCGAAGGACGATACGTTCGGGAACGCGTAGAAGGCACCGTGCGGCATGGCGCAGCTGATGCCGGGAATCCGGTTGAGGCCCTCGATCATGAGCGCACGCCGCGCGATGAACTCCTTGCGGTAGGCATCGGCCTCGTCCTGCGGCCCGGTCAGCGCCTCGACGGCGCCGTACTGCGCGAAGGCGTTCGTGCACGAGACGCTGTTGATGACGAGACGGCTGAACGCCGTGGTGAGCCACTCGGGGACGATCCCGTAGCCGAGGCGCCAGCCGGTCATCGCGTATGTCTTGCTGAAGCCGTCAAGCGTGATCGTGCGATCCGCCATCCCCGGCAGCGTCGCGATCGAGAGCGGCGTGCCCTCGTACTGGAGCCGGCCGTAGATCTCATCGGCGAGCACCACGATGTCGCGCTCGACGGCGATCTCGGCGATGCGGCGCACGTCGGCATCGGTCAGGATCGAGCCGGTCGGGTTCTGCGGCGAGTTGATGACGATGAGCCGCGTCCGATCGGTGACGAGGGACGCAACCTCGTCGACGTCCATCCGGAACTCGTTCGCCTCGCGCAGGGGCGCCGCGACCGGCACGCCGCCCACGAAGCGCGCCATCGACTCGTAGATCGGAAAGCCCGGGTTGGGGTAGATCACCTCATCGCCCTCGTTCACCAGGGCGAGCATCGCGTAGAACATGATCGGCTTGGCACCGGGGGTGACGACGACCTGCTCCGGGTTCGCGGCGATCCCCTTCCGGAGCTGCACGTCGGCGACGATCGCCTCGCGCAGCGGCGCGATGCCGGTGGCCGCGGTGTAGTGCGTCTGTCCGTCGAGGAGCGCGGCGGCGGCCGCCTCGCTGACGTGCCGCGGCGTGTCGAAGTCCGGCTCACCGATCTCGAGGTGGATCACCTCGCGTCCGGTCGCCTCGAGGGCGCGGGCGCGGGCTGCCGCCTCGAAGGCGGTCTCGGTCCCGATTCGCTCCATGCGAGTGGCAAGATTCACGCGTTGGCTGCCTCGTGCGAGTGTCTCGTGGGCGCTCGGGCGCCTGCCCTCCAGTGTACCGATGCGGGACCGTGCATCGCGCGGGGCTCCCACGCCGCGCTTCGTGCGCCTGGGTGGTTGCGGTAGCAACCACCGCCACTGATATACTGCCCGCAGCGATACCCAAACCGATCCGCGCCTGCGCGCGGGTAAGGAGATTGACCGAACTCATGACGATGACCGAGACCACCCCCGAGACCACCGCGCCAGCGCCGGCGGCACCTCCGAGCCAACTCGTCACCGTGACGGAGGCTGCGGCCGCCAAGGTGGTCGAGCTCCGCTCCCGCGAGGGCAAGGAAGACGCCCGGCTGCGCCTCTTCGTAAAGAGCGGCGGCTGTTCCGGCTTCAGCTACGGCCTCGCCTTCGACGATCGCCTCGCGGACGACGACCGGGTCGAGGACCACGACGGCGTGCCGGTGGTGATCGACGCGTTCAGCGCCCAGCACGTGGATGGTGCCGAGATCGACTACGTCGACTCGCTGATGGGCTCCGGCTTCGCGATCAACAACCCGAACGCCGTCAGCAGCTGCGCCTGCGGCTCGTCGTTCAACACCGATGGCTCCCCCGCCAAGGCTGGCGGCTGCCACTAGGCCGATGCGCCGCGGCGGGTCTTTGCCGTCACTGCACCGCCCAAACGCCCCGGCCTCGCGGTCGGGGCGTTTTGCTGTCCGGCGCGTGAGTGCGGCGGCGGCGCGGGTACATCAGCGCCTCGTCACCCCGCCCCCCGCGCCGGGCCCCGCCACCCCGCGCCGCGCACCCCCGGTCCGCCCCATAGCGCGGGAGGTACGCGCCTGCCCGGCGCGG
>JBBRWZ010000113.1:0-4238 GCA_038248895.1 Candidatus Limnocylindria bacterium
GGGCACGGCCTCGTCGCCGAGGCCGAGGAGCTGGCACGCGACGCCGCCGCGCTCGGCGAGCAGGTGGACCTCGACCCGGATACCCGGGGAGCGGCTGAGGAGCGCCTGGCACTCGTCTATGAGCTCAAGCGCAAGTACGGCCCCACGTTGGACGCCGTGCTCGAGTTCGGAGCGGCCGCCTCCCGGGAGCTGCTGGCCCTCGAGACGCAGGAGGGTGAGCGCGACCGCCTTCGCCGTGACGAGCAACGCGCGCGGGTGGCCCTGGACGAGACGGCACGACGCCTGAGCACCGCGCGAGTTGCAGCAGCAACCGTCCTCGTGGGACGCGTCAACGCGGAGCTGCCGCCGCTCGGCCTGTCCGCCGGCGCATTCGGCGTCGAGCTCGCCCCGAGCGAGATCGGTCCGTCCGGCGCCGATCGCGTGACCTTCACCTTCGCCCCGAATCCGGGCGAGCCACCGCGACCGCTGGCCCGGATCGCGTCCGGCGGCGAGGCGAGCCGGCTCAGTCTTGCGCTGAAAGTCGTCCTTGCCGCCGCCGACGACACGCCGGTGCTGGTCTTCGACGAGGTCGACGGCGGGATCGGCGGGCGCAACGCCGCGGCGCTCGGTGGGCGGCTCAAGGCGCTCGCCAGGCATCACCAGGTCCTGTGCGTCACGCATCTGCCGCAGGTCGCGGCCTATGCCGACAACCACCTGCACGTCGGCAAGCGGGTCGAGGACGGTCGCACACACACGGAGCTGCGGCTGTTGACCGGCGACGAGCGCGCCGACGAGCTGGCGGCAATGCTTGCCGGTGAGTCGCCGGGTCATGCGGCGCAGGCCGCCGCCGTCGCGTTGCTGCGCGCCGCGCGATGACGATCGACGAGGCGATCGACTCGTTCCTGCTCGAGCTGCGGGTCGAGCGTGGGCTCTCCCCGTTGACGATCGCGGCCTACCGCCGCGACCTCGGCCAATTCGCCCAAGGGGCGAACGCGACCTGGCGCCACGATTCGGAGCCCGCCCGGGACTTCATCAACCAGCTGCGGCAGAGCGGACGCAAGGCAACCACGCAGGCGCGTAAGGTCGCGGCGTTGCGCAGCTTCTACGGCTTCTCCCTGCGCGAGGGAATCGCCACCCGCGACGTGGCGACGCTGCTTGACACGCCGAAGCCGGGCAGCTACCTGCCCGACGTGCTCGCCGCCGAGCAGGTGAACGTCATCCTGGATGCTCCCTCGGCCGAGGATCCGGCCGGGATACGTGATCGGGCGATCCTGGAGCTGCTGTACGACTGCGGTCTGCGGGTCAGCGAGCTGACGGGCCTCGACACCGACCGGCTCGACCTCGAGAAGCTGCAGGTTCGGGTCATCGGCAAGGGCAACAAGGAGCGTCGCGTGCCGATGACCGAGGAGGCGCGCGAGCGCCTGCATCGGTATATCAGCGGGCCACGCGTTACATGGACGAGCGGAAAGCCGACGCCGGCGATCTTCGTCAGCCAGCGCGGGAAGCGGCTGGCGCGTGAATCGGTTTACCGGCTGGTGCGTGGATGGGCTGAGGCGGCGGGCCTCACCGAGAACGTCACGCCGCACACATTCAGGCACAGCTTTGCGACGCACATGCTGGAGGGCGGCGCGGACCTGCGGGTGGTTCAGACGCTGCTGGGCCATGCTAGCATCAGCACCACCCAGCTCTACACCCACCTCACCGGACGCCGCCTGCGCGAGGTGTACACCAGGGCCCACCCGAGAGCCTGAGCCGAGAGCGGAGCATCACCATGAGCTATGCCACGAACCTGCTGTCGCGCGGCGAGGAGATCGTCTTCAAGAGCCGGCAGCACTGGTTCGCGGTGCTCGCCGAGACGTGGCTCTGGGTCATCCTGGCGATCGTGTCGCTGGCCCTGCTGATCTTCCTGGGCACAAACGGTCCGGTGATGGGCAACGCCACGCTGGATGGCATCCTGACCATCGCCCTGCTGGTCATCTTCCTGGCGTCGCTGGGCCGCATGGGCCTGGTGATCTGGGCATGGCGCAACCAGGAGTACCTGGTCACCACGCGTCGGGTGATCCGCGCCGAGGGCATCTTCAACAAGAACATGGGCGACTCGGGCCTTGAGAAGGTCAACGACGCGCACCTGTCTCAGAGCTGGATCGGTCGAATCTTCGACTACGGCACTCTGGACATCCTGACCGCGGCCGATGAGTCGGGCGGCGTCGAGGATTTCCCGATGCTGGCCGACCCGGTCAAGTTCAAGATAGCCATGCTCAACCAGAAGGAGCTGCTCGATCGGCCTGACCTCGCGCCGCCACGTCGCTACCAGCAGCGTGACGCCCAGCCGGAGATGCGTCGCTCCGAGCCGATGCCGCCGCGTGCCGGGTCCGATCGCGTCTCCGAAGTCCGTGCCGCGCCCGCGGAGGCGGTGGCGGCTCCTGTCCCGCCTCCGGTCCCCTCTGCCGGGGACGAGCTGGCGGCCACCCTGGAACGCCTGGCCGGGCTGCGTGACAAGGGACTGATCACGCCCCAGGAGTACGAGGCCAAGAAGCGCGACATCCTGGAGCGGATGTAGGTGGCGCAGCCGCGCCTTGGCGCACTGGCGGATGGGATCTACGGCGATGAGCTCGAGCGACGCATTCTTGCCGCCGCCGAGGCCATTCGCGTCGCCCTCGCCACCGAGCCTGCGCTCGCGGAGCCACGCGTCGCCTTCGTGCTCGGCTCCGGCCTGGGCGACGTCGTGGAGCTGCTGGACGACGCACCACGGGTGATGCTCAGCTACCGTGACATTCCGTTCGTCCGGGGTGCCTCGCTCGAGGGACACGCCGGCCAGCTGATCGCGGGCGTGGCGCACGCCACGCCCGCGGTGGTGCTCTCCGGCCGCGCGCACCCGTACGAGGGCTACTCGCACCGCGAAACGACGATCCTGCTGCGCGCCTGCCTCTCGCTCGGCGTTCGGACGGTGGTTCTCACGAATGCGGCGGGCGGTCTCGATCCCGATTTCGATCCGGGCGACGTGATGCTGATCAGCGACATGATCAACCTGTCCGGCGAGAACCCGCTGCTCGGTCCGAACCTCGATCGCTTCGGCCCGCGGTTTCCCGCCATGGCCGATGCTTTCGATCCTGCGCTGCGCGCCCGGGCCGCCGACGCCGCGGCCGCTGCCGAGGTGCGGCTGCGGGTGGGCGTCTACGTCATGCTCTCCGGCCCGTATTACGAAACGCGCGCCGAGATGCGCATGCTGCGCTCGCTGGGCGGCGACGCGGTCGGCATGTCGACGGTTCCCGAAGTGCTGGTCGCGCGCCACGCCGGCGCCCGCGTGCTGGGTTTCAGCCTGATTGCCAACAAGGCGACCGCTGACGTCGAGACCGGCGCCACCCACGACGAGGTGATCGAGATGGGCCACGTCGGCGCGGAACGGCTGTTGCGAATCCTCGACGCACTGCTTCCCGAGTTGACCTGATGCTCTTCTTCAGCCTGTCGCCGGCGGAGATCGCGGGCATCGCCATCGCTCTGGTGGTGGGTATCACCTTCCACGAGTTCAGCCACGCCTTCGTGGCCGATCAGCTCGGTGACCACTCGCCGCGGGCGCACGGCCGGGTGAGCCTCAACCCCATGGCACACATCGACCCGATGGGCGCGCTCTTCTTCATCATCGCCGGCTTCGGCTGGGGTCGGCCGGTGATGGTCAACTCGTACGCCCTGCGGCCGGGACGCATCGGTCTGTCGATGGTGGCGGCCGCAGGGCCGATCGCGAACGTGGTGGTCGCGCTGGTCTTCGCGGTCATCTTCCGCGTCCTGTTCATGACCGGCGTCGCCAACGAGTTCGTGATCATGGTCGTCGTCTTCACGATCATGTACAACCTCGCCCTGGCACTCTTCAACCTCCTCCCGATTCCGCCGCTCGACGGCTACAACCTGGCGCTGGGCCTCCTGCCCCCGGCGCAGGGCTTCGTCCTGCAGCGTTACGCGCAGTACGGCTTCCTGATCCTGCTCGGCATCATCCTGCTGTCGTACGGGGCGCCCGGCGGCGGACCGATCGGCTGGCTCTTCGCGCTGGCGCGGGGTGGGACGAATCTGCTGACCGGCGTGGACCTGTTCTTCTAGATGTATCGACCGATGCACCGCGTGGCGCAGTTCGTCAGCCACGTTCGGGCGCGCGTCTCGCCCGACGAGGAAGCATTCGTGCGTCGTGCGCTGCCGGCGAAGGCGGTCACGCTCTTCGCGTCGATGCCGGTTGCCGACCGGCGCCACGGCCTTGACGTCGCGGAGCA
>JBBRWZ010000114.1:0-4118 GCA_038248895.1 Candidatus Limnocylindria bacterium
AGCGACCAGCGATCCTGCGCGTCGGCGACCTCGAGATCGATCCGGCGGCACATCGGGCGCGGCTCGACGGGCGCGACCTGGAGCTCACCTCGCGCGAATTCACACTGCTCGAGTTCTTCGCGCGCCACACAGACGCGGTCCTCAGCCGCAGCGCGATCCTCGACCAGGTCTGGGATTGGGCTTTCGAGGGCTCGCCCCGCATCATCGATGTTTACGTGCGCTCGCTGCGTGAGGCGCTGGGGGACGCGCCGGGTCGTCCGCGGATCGAGACCATCCGCGGCGCCGGTTATGTGCTGCGCTCGCCAATGGATCTTCCGGGTCAGTGAGCATCCGAACACGCCTCGCGCTCACCTACGCCGCGGCGGTGGCACTGACGATCGCGATCCTCGGCCTGGTCGTGTGGTGGCAATTCGGCGTCGCCCTCCGCTCCTCGCTGGTGCAGCGACTCGAAACGAGATCGGCGGCTGTGGCGACCGCCATGGAGAACGACTCGCAGGCCGGCTTGCAGGAGGGCAACGGGGATGGTGACCTGTTCGTGGTGCTGCTCGCGGAGGACGGCAGGCGGTTGGATGCCAGTGCCAATGCGCCTTCATGGCTACGCGCCAACGCGGCAGTGGGAAAGACGCAGGAGGTTACTACCCAGGGCAACCGGATCCTCGAACGGGTCGACGCTGCCCAGAACGGCGTGCGCATCGTGGTCGCGGCCGAGCTGGCGCCCATCGAGCGGTCGCGGGCAAGTCTCACCGGACTGCTGGTAGGGGCGGGCCTGATCGCGGCGCTGATCTCGGGAGCCGGGGGCTGGTGGCTGGCGGGCCGCGGGCTGCGGCCGATCGCCGCGATCACCGCCGAGGCTGCGGCCATCGACGCTCGAGCGCTTGGGCGACGTCTGCCCCAGCCATCGCGTCGTGACGAGCTCGGCATGTTGGCGCGTACCCTGAACGGCATGCTCGATCGGATCGATGACGCGGTGCGCCGCCAGCGTGCCTTCGTGGCCGCCGCCTCGCATGACCTGCGCACGCCATTGGCGGCGCTGCAGACCGAGCTCGAGCTGGCTGACCGGCCCGATGCGGTACCCGAGGAGCTGCGCGCCGCCCTGCGCGCAGCGCGGGGCGACGCGGCCCGGCTCGCTGAGCTGGCCGGCGACCTGCTCCAGCTGGCGACCATGGCCGGCGATGGCCGGCGGGTCGCGCTCGAGGAGGTGAAGCTCGACGATCTGGTAAGGGCCGTGGAGCGTCGCGTGGCACCGGTTGCCGCGCGTGCCGGCGTCCGCGTCGAACGCGCGCTCGATGCTGGTTTCGTCCGCGTCGACCGCGTCCGAATGGAGCAGGCGCTTGCCAACGTCTTGATGAATGCTGTGAGCTACTCACCAACTGGCGGGGAAGTGGAGATCAGTTCCGCGCCGAGGCCCGACGATGGGGAAGCCCTGGTGATCGAGGTGCGCGACCGGGGACCCGGGGTGCCTGCCGCCGACCTCGAGAGGATCTTCGAGCCGTTCTGGCGCGGCGCCGGGGCACCGGGCAACGGTGCGGGACTAGGCCTGGCGACGGTGCGCGCTGCCGTCGAGGCCCACGGTGGCGAGGTGACGGTTCATGACCGTCCGGGCGGGGGAGCGGTCGTCCGCCTGGAAGTTCCCGGCGCGAGAACCCGATGATGCGACCATGCGGATCCTTGTCGTAGAGGACGAAGCCGCCATCGCGGTGGCAGTCCGAGACCTGCTCGCCGGCGAGGGTCACGCCATCGACGTCGCGTCCACGGGACCCGAGGCCATGGAGTTCTCCGGTGCATACCCGTACGACCTCGTCGTGCTCGATGTCGTCCTGCCCGGTATGGACGGTAGAGCTGTGGCCCGAGCGCTTCGCTCGCAGGGAAACCACGCGCCAATCCTGATGCTCACCGCGCTCGACGAGGTCGACCAGCGCGTCGCAGGTCTCGATGCCGGTGCCGACGACTACCTGGCGAAGCCGTTCGCTGCCGCTGAGCTGCACGCGCGCGTTCGCGCGCTGCTGCGCCGCACTGACGGGGAGCGCCAGCCGGTAGCGCGTGTCGGAGACCTGGAGCTCGACCCTGCGACGCATCGGGTCGAACGCGGCGACAACGCGGTGCAGCTCACGGCCAAGGAGTTCGCCCTGCTCGAATTCCTGATGCGACATCCTGGACAGCTCTTTTCACAGGAGCGCCTCCTCGACGCGGTCTGGGATGCCGAATTCGCTCCCGAATCGAACATCGTCGAGGTCTATATCCGCAGCCTCCGACGCAAGGTGGATCATGGCCTTCGCCATGGATTGATCGAGACCGTGCGTGGGGTGGGCTATCGCATCGTCGCCCCTGACGTCGAGGGGACCTGATGTTCCAAGGCGCCAGGCGGCGGCTGGCATTCCGCTATGTTGCGCTCTTCATGCTGGTGCAGGCTGTCTTCAGCCTGGGGCTGCTGGTGGTGTTGGCCGTCGCGCTGCGACCTGCCTTCGATCTCGCACCGGAGCTTTCCAACGCGGAGGCCGCCCGCCAGGCGTATGGGTCCACGCTGTGGACGATCGGCATCGCCCTGGGCGTGGCGGATATTGCGGTGCTGAGTTTGGTGGCTGCCGCCGCCTACTATCTGGCAGGGCGCACATTGCAGCCGATCCAGGAAGCGCACGAGCGCCAGCGCCGCTTTGTCGCCGATGCCTCCCATGATCTCCGTAATCCGCTCGCCGCCATTCGGAGCACCGCGGAGTCGGTCCTTGCCAAGGGAACCAGCGCACGGGCGCGCGAGGAAGCACTGCGCAGCATAGTTGCCTCTGCCGAGCGCCTCGGATCGCTCACCGCAGACCTGCTCCTGATGGCGCGCTCCGAACGGGGACTGCTGGAGGAGGCCCGCGAACCACTCGACCTCTCCGTGGTGGTCGCCGAGCTCGTCGAGCAGATGGGCGTCCTGCATCCTCAGGCGGACGTGGCGGTCGACCTCGCGCCGGACCTGCTGGTGCGGGCCCATCGTCAACAGGTTGCGCGGATCCTCGCCAACATCCTCGATAACGCGATCCGTTACGGGGAACGGCGCGTTCAGGTGCGTGCTCGGGAGCTGGACGGCGACGCCGTGGTCGAAGTGGCCGATGCCGGGCAGGGCATCGCCGCGGCTGACCTTGGCCATCTGTTCGATCCATTCTTCCGCGTGCGGTCTGATGCGGCGGCCCCGCCCGGCAATGGTCTGGGCCTGGCCATCGCCGACGAGCTTGCCCGCCGCAACGGCGGGCGCCTCACTGTCAGCACCAAGGCCGGAGAAGGGTCGACCTTCCGGCTCCATCTTCCGCGTTTCAGGTAGCACTCATGTCGGTGTTCGACCCTAGTCCTCATGAACGTGCATCCAGACGTGTCCCGTACCGTGTCGCTCGCCGTTGCCGGAGCGGTGCTGATCAGCGCATCCGCCTGCAGCATCACGCATCCGGGCTCATCGGCGACGACTGCGGCGCCGACAGGCGCGGCGGCCGCGACGAGCTCGGCCACTGAGACGACGGCCGCGGGCGACATTCCCGACAACGCGGTCTTCCTCACCTACTCCGATGCCGCCCACGGGTTCTCGATTCAGTACGTCGAAGGTTGGCAGGTGAGCACCGATCCGTCAGGGGTGACCATCCGCGACAAGGACAGCAGCGAGACCGTCTCGGTCGTCAAGACGGCCGTCGATGCTGCGACTTATGTTCGCAACACGGACCTGCCCGCGCTGCAGGCGGATTCCGGCTTCTCGCTGGTCAAGCAGGACACGGTGACGATTGGCGGCACGACGTATCAGCATCTTGTCTACGCCATTCCGTCCCCGCCCGACCCGGTGACCGGCAAGCGGGTGCCGTCGACCGTCGACCGCTACTACGTGTCCGGTGCGGGATCGCTGGCCGTCGTCAGCCTGTCGACCCCGGACGGCGTGGACAACGTCGACGCCTTCCGCCAGATGATCGAGAGCTTCACATGGACATGAGCGCCCCATCGCCGGTATTCGAGCTGACCGATGTGATTCGCGTCTACCGTGAGACTGAGGTCGAGACGATCGCACTGCGCGGTGTCAGCCTGGACGTCGTACCCGGCGAATTCATTGCCGTCACCGGCCGATCCGGCTCGGGCAAGAGCACGCTGCTGGGCCTCATGGC
>JBBRWZ010000115.1:0-3832 GCA_038248895.1 Candidatus Limnocylindria bacterium
CATCCAGCGGCGCCGACCGCCTGGCACGCCAGGACGCGCACCCGAATGTCGAGATCCGTTCGACCGGCGATGGCCCGGTCGAGCCGCAGGCGGTGCTCGATCTGCTTGCCGAGCGTGGCGCCGAGCTCGTCCTGTGCGAGGGTGGGCCGCGCGTGCTGGGCGAGTTCCTGATGGCGCGCCTGGTCGACGAACTGTTCCTGACGATCGCTCCACAACTCGCCGGGCGTTCGCCGCTGACGCCTCGGCTGAGCCTCGTCGAGGACACGGCGTTCAGCGTTTCCGACTCCCGATGGGCTCGCCTGGCCGGCCTGCGTCGCGCCGGCGACCACCTCTTCGCTCGCTACAGCTTCAGCTAGAAGGATCCGATCCGCATGTACAAGCTCGACGCGGTGGTCATCGTCGGTGGGGGATTGGCGGGTGCGACCGCGGCGTTTGCGCTGCGCGACCACGGCTTCAGCGGCCAGGTCACCCTAGTCGGCGAGGAGGAGGCCGTGCCCTATGAGCGCCCGCCGCTGTCGAAGGGCTACCTGCGCGGCGAGGAGCCGATGGAGGAGGCGCAGGTGCGACCACTGGCTGAGTACGAGGCCGAGGGCATCGAACTGTGGCGCGGGCGCCGGGCGGTCACCCTGGATCCGATCGCGCGCAGGCTCAACCTCGACGATGGCACCGACCTGACGTATGACGCGCTGCTGATCGCGACCGGCGCGGCGCCGCGCCAATTGGTCGCCACGCAAGCCTACCTCGGCGGCGTCCATTACCTGCGCACGCTCGCGGATGCCGACGCGCTGCGCGTCGCCGCTGCGGGCGCGGCGGCGATCGCGGTCGTCGGCGGCGGGTGGCTCGGCAGCGAGGTGGCAGCCTCGCTGCGCCAGATGGGGTATGACATCACGCTCATCTCGAACCTGCCGCGTCCGCTGGGGCGCGTGCTGAATCCGGAGGTCGCCGAGGTGTATCGCGGACTCCACGCCGAGCACGGCGTCAGGCTGGTGCACGGTCATGTCGCGGCACTCGAGGGCGAGAGCTTCGTCTCCGCGGTGCGTCTTGCTGATGGCCAGCGGGTCGATGCCGATCTCGTGGTGGTCGGCGTGGGCGCCGTGCCGCGCACCAAGTTGGCGTTGCGCGCCGGCCTGCAGACCGAGCATGGCGGGATTGCCGTGGACGAGTACCTGCGCAGCTCAGTGCCGAACATCTACGCCGCAGGCGATGTCGCGGCGGCCTGGCATCCACGCTTTGGGCGTCACCTTCGTCTCGAGCACTGGGACAACGCCATCCACCAGGGGAAGGCGGTCGCGGCGAACATCCTCGGTGCCAACGAGCCCTATGCACATACGCCGTACTTCTACTCTGACCAGTTCGACCTCGGCATGGAGTATCGCGGCTTCGCGCCGGAATGGGGCGAGGTCGTCATCCGCGGCGATCTGGCCGCCCGGGAGTTCCACGCCTTCTGGCTGGCCGACGGCCGCGTCATCGCGGCGATGAACGCGAACCTGTGGGACGACGCCGACGAGCTGCAGCAGCTGGTCGAGTCCAAGGAGCGCATCGACCGCGCGCGCCTTTCCGACCCGACGGTGCCACTCGCCGACGCAGCCTGATGCGCGTGGCGCTGGTCGCCTCGCTGGTCTCGCCAATCCTGCCGGCAGAGGCCAATGGGCCGCACGCGGTGATCGCCGACCTGGCCCGCGGCCTCGGAGCGCACGGCCACCATGTGACCGTGTACGCCGCCGCGGGATCGGCGCTGCCGGGCGCCGAGGTGCGGCAGGTTCCGGTCGAACCTCAGGCGCAGGGCGCGAGCGTCAGCTTCGATAGCGTGGCGCCCGCATCGGCCGCTGCGGCCCTCAACCGCGGCTACGCCCGGCTCTTCGCCCAGCTGCGACACGACGAGCCGGACGTCGTCAGCCAGCACGCCTTCGACGTCGCGGCCTTCGAGCTGGACGATGGGCTGCCGGTCCTGCACACCCTGCATCTGCCGCCCATGGTCGACGACGTGGTCGCCGCCGTTCGTCGCTCAGCCTCTCCGCGGGCGACGGTATCGCAGGCGGCCCGCGTCGCATGGGAACGTGCGGGCGTTGGCGGGCTCGGCATCCTGCGTAACGGCGTGCCGGCCTTCGATCCGATGCCCGGGCCGGTCCTTCCGGTGGCGCTCGTCGCGGGCCGCATCTCGCCGGAGAAGGGAACCGATGCGGCAATCCGCATCGCGCGCCGTGCCGGGCTGGCCGTGCTCGTCGCCGGCGACGTCTACGATCGCCGCTACTTCGCCGCCAGCGTCGAGCCCATGCTGCGCCCCGGCGAGTGGATCGGTCCGGTCCCGCGCGCAGAACTGTTCGAGCTCATGGCGCGCAGCGCGGTGCTGCTGATGCCCAGCCGCGCCGACGAGACATTCGGCCTGGTCGCCGCCGAGGCCCAGATGGTCGGCTGCCCGGTGGCCGGCTATCGACGCGGCGCGTTGCCCGAGGTCGTGGCCCAAGGCATGGGTGGCTGGCTGGTCGACCCCGACGACGAGGAGGCGCTGGTTGCGGCGGTTGCCTGCGCCCGTGCTCTCGATCGTTCGCTGATTCGCGAGCGAGCACGGGCCGAGCTGGGTGTCGAGCGCATGGTCGACGACTACGAGACGACTCTGATGGCCATCGCTTGACGACGTGAAGCAGCGGCCGCTTACCATGCGGCGGTGACCGACGTGATTCGCACCCAGCGTCTCGAGCTGCCCCTGCTGACGCGGGCAGATCTGGCTGCCTTAGCCGCCGGCGTGCCGGGACCCGATCTGGCCGCGGCGGCTTCGCAGGGGTGGATCGACGAGATTGGCTGGCTGGCCGGCATGCGGCTGAAGCAGGTGACCGAGCACCCCGACCACGCACCCTGGGTCCTGCGCGCGATCGTGCTGGCCGACCGCGAGAAGCCGGCCATGGGCCACATCAACTTTCACGGTCCGCCGGATGCAGATGGCGTCCCGGAGGTCGGCTATTCGCTGCTTCCCGAGTTCCGCGGCAAGGGCTATGCCATCGAGGCGGTGCGCGGTCTCTTCGATTGGGCACGCACCGAGCACGGAGTCACGCGGTTTCGCGCATCGGTCGCGCCGGACAACGCGCGCTCGCAGAATCTCATCGGCAAGCTCGGCTTCGTCCGTGTCGGGGAGCAGTGGGACGAGGAGGACGGCCTGGAGTGGGTCTTCGAGACGGCCGGCTGAGCGTTTTCGGAGGACACGACTCGTGCTGCGAGTCAATGCGGGAACGAGGCACCGAAATTGCCCACCTCCTGCCGATCTGGCTCGTGGCACGCCACCAATGGGGAAGGAGCTCAGCCTCCTTCCCCCACTGACTCGTGCGGCGAGTCAAGGGCGGCGCACCCCTCCCTGGTACCCATCCCCCGTTGGCGCCGAGGGCGCAAATGTCGCCGCTGGGCAGCACGAGCTCCGTCGAGAGGTCGTCGAGACGCCTCCTGACGGGCGAGCTGAGCATG
This sequence comes from Candidatus Limnocylindria bacterium, assembly GCA_038248895.1. Taxonomy (GTDB): domain Bacteria; phylum Chloroflexota; class Limnocylindria; order QHBO01; family QHBO01; genus JAICQM01. The sequence continues at coordinate 3,454 of JBBRWZ010000115.1, forward strand.
GTCGCCGCCATGCCGAGCCTTGCCGAGGCGGCTCGACGTCGTTAAGGACGGTCGCGAGCGCATCTGCACCGTCGAGGAGCGCATCCGGCGCCGCGCCCTACCGCGAGCAGCCTCGATGCCCTAGAGCCAGTCGTCCCCGGCCAGGACGGCCGGCTCGATCTCGGATCTGAACAGGCGCAGCTCCTCGGCGGAAATCTTGTACGCATGCTCTTCGGTGGGGAAGGCGCCCGAGCGCACTTCGGCGACGTACTGCTCCAGGCCCGCGCGAATGTCGGCCGCCACGTGGGCGTACTGCTTCACGAATCGCGGCATCTGATGCTCGTTGATGCCCAGCAGGTCGTGCCAGACCAGGACCTGGCCGTCGCAGCCCGGCCCGGCG
>JBBRWZ010000116.1:0-3573 GCA_038248895.1 Candidatus Limnocylindria bacterium
CGCGTACCATCCCCGGACCAGATGGACATCGCCGATCTCGCCCTCCTCTCCGACTGCCGCACCGCCGCCCTGGCCGACCGCGGCGGGTCGGTCGTATGGTGGTCCCCGCATCGGTTCGACGGCCCGAGCGTCTTCGGGCGCCTCCTCGATCCTGATGCCGGGCATTGGACGATCCGCGCGGCGGGTGCGACCGCCGTCACGCGGCGCTACCTCGGTGAGGGGCCGATCCTCGAGACGACGTTCGAGGCCGCGGACGGCGCGTTGACGCTGACCGACCTCCTCGCGATCGCCCCGGGTGCCACCGGCCACCGGCTCGGCGGCTCGCGCACCACGCGGCTGGTGCGGATCGCGCGCTGCACGCGCGGCCGGGTGACGGTCGAGATGGAGCTCGTTGCGCGCCCCGACTACGGCCGCAGCATCCCGCACCTCGTGCGGAGCGGCGACGGCTGGGAGCTCGTCGGCGGACCGTCGGACCTCTCCCTCAGCGGCTCGCACGCGGACGCGCACGAGGTACGTGGCGACCGCCTCGTCGCGACAGTCGAGCTGGATGCCGCTGACGGGACCGATGCGACGGCCGCCTGGATCCTCACCGCCGCCCGCCGAGACGATGGCACGTCGCCGGATGCCGACGACCGGCCACCGCAGCGGATCCTCGACGAGAGCCTGGCAGCGTGGGACGCGTGGGCGACTGCGCACGAGACGCCGCGCGGCCCGCACGCCGCCGCGATGCGGCGCAGCGCGATGGTCCTCCAGGCGCTGACCCATGCCCCGACCGGCGTCGTGGTGGCGGCGCCGACGACGTCGCTCCCCGAACGCATCGGCCAGGACTGGAACTGGGACTATCGGTTTGCCTGGCTGCGCGACCTGGCCTTCGTCGTCCGTGCCCTCTACGTCGCCGCCTGTCCCGACGAGCCAATCCGCTACTTCGACTGGATCGCGCGCGCGCTCGGGCGGCTCGACGGGCAGCGCGTGCAAATCATGTTCGGCGTCGAGGGCGAGCGCGACCTCACCGAGCACACGCTCGACCACCTCCGCGGCTTCCGCGACAGCCGCCCGGTGCGCATCGGGAACGACGCCTGGTCGCAGCGGCAGCTCGACGTTCCCGGCGAGGTGCTCGATGCCGCGTTCAAGATGCGGCACCACCTTCCCGGGGAGCTGCCGGAGCCGGTGCGTCGGACGTTCGTCGACCTCGCCGAGCACGCTGCGCGCAACTGGCGCGATCCGGACCACGGGATGTGGGAGTCGCGCGACGAACCTCGCCACTACCTGAGCGGCAAGGTGATGGCGTGGGTGGCACTCGACCGCGCGGTGCGGATGGCGGAGCGCTTCGGCGCCACGGAGCGGGTTGCCGACTGGACCGATACGCGCGACGCGGTGCGTCGCGCGGTGCTGACCGAGGGCTGGAACGACGACGTGGGGGCGTTCACCGGGGCGTTCGGGTCGGATCGGCTCGATGCATCGGTGCTCCTCATGCCGCTCACCGGGATCATCGAGGCGAGTGACGAGCGGATGCGGGCCACCATCGAGCGCGTCGAGGAGCGGCTCGCGTCCGGCCACGGGGTGCAACGCTGGGCGGACGAGGGGGCAGGCTTCGTGATCTGTGGCTTCTGGCTCGCCGAGTGCCTCTTCCTCGCCGGGGAGCGGGAGCGGGCGGAGGAGCGGTATGCCGCGACCGCGGCCGGCGCCAACGACCTGGGCCTCTTCAGCGAGGAGGTGGCGCTCGACTCCGGGGAGCAGCTCGGCAACTCGCCGCAGGCGCTCTCGCACGTGGGCCAGATCAACGCCGCCTCGACCCTCGCCGGCGACTCCGACCGCGACCCCGACGAGCACGCGACCTCGAAGGACCACGCCGGCCGCTGAGGATCCCTCACCGCGCGCCCGTGCCGGCGCACGTGCTCGTGCTCGTGCGCGTTCGGCTCGTGCGCTCTCCGCCCGTGCGCGTGCCCGCGCGAGCCTGCCTGGTAGGTCGGTATCGGACGTTCGCTTGCGATCTCGACCGCACCGGCAGGCATCGGAGACCCGGGACGCGGTTTGCCTCGCCAATGCCGGCCTGGCAGGCAGATTCCGCAATCGAGTCGCCGATATCGACCTGGGGGGCAGACCGGGGACCGAGCCACAGCGGGATCGAGTCGCCGATATCGACCTGGGGGGCAGACCGGGGACCGAGCCACAGCGGGGACGCGGCGCCGTGCGGCACGTACCATCCATTCCGATGATCGACCCGCTCGAGACGCCCATCCCGGCGCTCCCCGACGACCGCATCGCGGCGCTTGCGCGCGATCGGTATGGGCTCGAGGGAACGTTGCGCCACCTCGGCGGGGAGCGGGATCGCAACGTGCTGGTCGAGACGACCACGGGTTGCTTCGTCCTGAAGATCGCGAACCGCGCCGAGGGGCGCGGGATCATCGGTATGCAGGTCGCGGCGCTCGAGCACCTCGCCCGGGTCGACCCCGAGCTGCCGGTCCCCCGGGTCGTGCGCAGCGTCGACGGCCACGGCGTCGAAACTGTCGAGATCGACGGCGTCGAGCATGCCGTGCGGGTCGTGACCTACCTCGAGGGAGCGCCGGCCGCGCCGCCACTGACCGCGCCGCTCGCCACCGCCACCGGCGCGATGCTCGGCCGCGTCCAGCGCGGGCTCGCCGGCTTCTTCCGCCCCGAGGCGGGCCGCGCGCTCCTCTGGGACGCCCGCGCCGCGGGCCGCCTCCTGCCCTGGACGGAGCAGATCGCGGACCCGGCGCTCCGCGTTCTGGCGCGCGAGACGCTGGCGCAGTTCGCGGCGCGCGTCCCGGACCTCGCGCGCCTGCCGGCACAGGTCATCCACAACGACTTCCACGCGGGCAACCTCCTCGTCGCCGCGGACGGGCAGACGGTGACCGGCGTCATCGACTTCGGCGACCTCGTCCACGCGCCGCGGGTCCAGGACCTCGGTGTTGCGGTCGCCTACGGCGTCCTCGCGACCGGCGACCCGCTGGCGACCGCGTGCCGCATCGTCGACGGGTTCCTCGCCGAGGTGCCGCTCTTCCCCGCCGAGCTGGCGATCCTGGACGACGTGATCCTCACCCGGCTCGCGCAGAGCGTCGCGATCGGCGCGCACCGGGCGACGAGCCATCCCGAGAACGTTGCCTATATCGCGGCCGACGGTGATGGTGTCGGGGCGATGCTCGTCCGGTGGGCCACGTTGGATCGGACGACGGTGCGGGCGACCTTCATCGGTCTATCCGGCGCACCTCCGCCGCCCGCCGTCACGCCATCCCTCGTCGCGCGCCGCGGCCGCGTGCTGGCGCCGTCGCTGCAGACCTCGTACGACACGCCGCTCCACGTGATGCGCGGCGAGGGCGCCTGGCTCTTCGCAGCCGACGGCACGCGCTACCTCGATGCCTACAACAATGTCCCGCATGTCGGCCACGGGCATCCGCGGGTCGCGCGCGCGATCGCCGCGCAGACCGCCGCGCTGACGACGAACACACGCTACCTGACCGATGGCATCGTCGCGTACGCCGAGCGCCTGGCGGCGCTCCTCCCCGGCGAGCTGCGCGTCTGCTATTTCGTCAACTCGGGCAGCGAGGCGAACGA
>JBBRWZ010000117.1:0-3407 GCA_038248895.1 Candidatus Limnocylindria bacterium
CGACCGTAACGATCACCGCGCGATTCGGCCGGCTCAGTCACCCTGGCTGGCGGCTCGGCCACGACCTCGGCGGCGCCCGTCTGAATGGTCTCGCCGGGGACGGCAATGACCGGATTCGGGGCAAAGTGAACCGGTTCACGCGGTTGCAATTCCGGGCCTCCGAAATTCGGTGTCCTCCGACGCGATGAGCGGTCGCGGTCCGTGGACCGCCGGTCTCATGGCATCGTACCGGCTGGCTGCCGGCGCGAAGACGGACTATAGAGCAGCACCCGCTGCCCGTCAAGCCAGCTGGGGGTGAATCCGCAGGGCTCTGCGGCCGGCCCTATCGCTCGACCTGGCGGCGCCCCTGCAACGACCGGATGAGCGTCACGTCGTCCGCGTACTCGAGGTCGCCACCGACCGGCAGTCCACGGGCGATCCGCGTCACGCTGCCGACGTGGGGTGCAAGCAGCTCGGCGAGATACATCGCCGTCGCCTCGCCCTCCAGGTTGGGATTCGTCGCCAGGATCACCTCGTCGATGCCTCCCGCCCGCACGCGCTGGATGAGCTCGCGCGCGCGGATCTGGTCTGGACCGATGCCATCGATCGGGCTGATGGCGCCGTGGAGGACGTGGTACCGCCCCCGGAACTCGGCGGTCCGCTCGATCGCCAGCACGTCGAGGGGTTCCTCGACGACGCAGATGCTGGCGGCGTCGCGCCGATCGTCGGCGCAGATGTCGCACGGGTCGACGCCCACCTCGGTGATGTTGCAGCAGCGACTGCAGTACGCAACCTGCTCCTTGACCGCGATGAGCGCGGCAGCGAGGCCGCGCGCCTCGTCCGTCGGAGCGCGCAGCATGTGATACGTCAGACGCTGGGCAGTCTTGGTTCCAACGCCGGGCAGCCGGCCGAACTCCTCGATGAGGCGCGCCACGGGCGCGATGAGGCCGGCCATCGAAGCGGGCGCAGGCGGTCGCTGATCAGCGCAGCGGCGGTGGGATCATCGGGCCGGGCATGCCGGGCAGCCCCATCCCGCCGGCGATCGACGCCATCCGCTCGCGCTCCAGGTCCTTGCTGCGACCGATCGCATCGTTGACGGCGGCCGTCACGAGGTCCTGCAGCATCTCCACCTCGCCGGGGTCGACGGCGCCGGGGTCGATCTCGATGGAACGGATCTCCTGCGCACCGGTGATCACGACCCGCACCGCCCCACCGCCGGCGGTCGCCTCGAGCACCGTCTCGCGCAGCTCCTCCTGGGTCTTCGCCATCTGGGTCTGCATCTGCTGCGCCATCTTGGCGATCTGGGAAATGTTCACGCAGGGCTCCTCAGTGCGGTGGTGCGGCTCAGCGGACCTCGGGGACGTCGATCAGCTCTCCGCCGGTGATGCGGAGGACGCCTTCAAGCATGGCACGTACGGCAGGATCGTCCCCGTCGCCGGCGACTGCCTCCTCGACCGTCAGCGGCGGCTGCTCGACGTTCGTCGCCACCGTCTCGATCGCCCAGGTTCCCCCGAGGACGCTGACGAGCAGCTCCTCGATGGCGCCCGATCGTGCGCTCACCTTCTGACGCATGAAGGCGCGCTCCTCGGGAAAGGCGAGCGTCAGGCGGGCGCCATCCTGCGCCACCGGTACGCACTCCTTGAGGAGCGCCTTGATCGCCGGCGTGGCACGGTCGACGACCTCGGGCCAGCGACGACGGACGGCATCGATCGCCGGGCGCGAGGTAGTGGGGGCGTCCCCCGCCTCGGTCTGGGTGGGTGGCGGCGGCGCCTCGACGACCGCTGCCAGAGCCGCTGGAGCCGGGACCGGAACCGGCCGCGTGGGACGGGCCGGCGGGGCAGCATCGGACGCACCGCGGTCAGCGGCTCGCGCTGGTGCCGTGACCGGCGCACTGTCGAGCATGTCGATGGCCAGGAGCTCCATCAGCAGGCGTGCGCGTCCCTCGCGCGCGCCGGCGCCGGCCGCCTCGGCAACGGTCCGCAGGATCGTCGCCAGCCGGCGCGCCCGACCGGGATCGCCGGCCGCGCCGAACAGCCGGCGTCGTGCCTCCCCTTCCGTCTGCACCGCCAGCTGCGCCAAGTCGCCACCGGCCGCCGCGGCGGCGTCGATGGTGTCGAGGGCCGCGCCGGCGTCCGCCGCCTCGTAGGCGTCGACGAGACGTCGCACCGCCTCGTCATCGGCCAGCCCGACTGCCTCGCGCACCGTCGCCTCGCTGACGCGATCGCCACCGTAGGCGAGCACCTGGTCGAGCAGCGACTCGGCATCGCGCATGCCACCGTCGGCGAGCCGCGCGATGAGCGACAGCGCGGCCGGATCGGCGCTGGCGCCCTCCGCCGCGACGATACGTGTCAGCTTCCCGAGAATGACGTCGGGTGCGATGCGCCGGAAGTCGAAGCGCTGCGTGCGGCTGATCACCGTTGCCGGCACCTTGTGGGTGTCGGTGGTGGCGAGGATGAAGACGACGTGCTCCGGCGGCTCCTCGATGAGCTTCAGCAGCGCGTTGAAGGCATGCGTGCTGAGCATGTGGACCTCGTCGATGATGTAGACGCGCCGGCGCAGCTCGGACGGTGCGGTCAGCGCACGCATCACCAGGTCGCGCGCATCCTCGACCAGGCCGTGGCTGGCGGCGTCGATCTCGACCACGTCCATGGCGCGGCCTTCGCGGATCGAGACGCAGGCGGCGCACGCGTCGCACGGCTCTCCATCATCGCCGCGCGCGGTGCAGTTGATCGCCTTGGCCAGGATCCGGGCGGTCGACGTCTTGCCGGTGCCGCGCGGCCCCACGAAGAGATAGGCATGCGCCGTCCGGTCGCCGGATACGGCCCGTCGCAGCGTCGCGACGATCGGCTCCTGGCCCAGCAGATCGGCGAACCGCTGCGAGCGGAAGCGCCGGTACAGCGCGCGAGCGCCGACGGCGGCGGGCACGGACAGGTCGGAGGGGGTAGCCATCTGCGCCTTCTACCCTACACCGATCGGATGGCCGGCAGCCCGCCGGGTGGCGGGCATCGCAGGCCGGAGGAATCGGTCGTGCACCCGATGTCGATCGACGTCCCCCGCACACGCGCGCGGCATCCGGCTCCAGCCAGGTCGCCCCACGGCACCCGACGGCGTTCGCTTACCGCTGCTTCCTTCCGGACCTGACGGAATTCACGGGCCTTCGCTGCGTGGGACCCGACTCTCAACGTCGGTCACCGCTCGTGGGAGGTGGAGGTCGCAAACCTCGACCGGGAATTCAGCCCCGCTGTAGCGGATTGCGGGTGCAGGGCACCGCTAGTTCCCCGCCTAGCACGACCGACGGCGATGGTAGTCGTGCAGCGGCACGGCGGTCAAACGTGGAGGATGGCGGAGAGGGGGGGATTCGAACCCCCGACGGGTTGCCCCGAACCGCATTTCCAATGCGGCGCCATAGGCCTCTAGGCGACCTCTCC
>JBBRWZ010000118.1:0-3275 GCA_038248895.1 Candidatus Limnocylindria bacterium
GGTGGTCCCGTAGCCAATGCTCAGCCAGTGGTTGTGGCTGCGGGGCACGCCCTTCGGCTCGGCCTCGGTGCCGCTCGTCCAGCACACGGTGAAGATGTCGTTCGCCGTCCACGTCCGCTCCGGCAGCTCCGAGACCGGTCCGCCGGCACCGGCCAGGATCGCGTCGAGCTCCTCGCCGATGGTGATGACGCTGACGTCGGGGTCCACCTCGCGCACCATCGCCGCGTGGTCGAAGCCGTTGACGCTCGTGGTGGTGACGACGACCTTCGGCTCGGTGAGGCCCATGGTGTGCCGCAGCTCGTGCTGCCGGTACTGGACCGGCAAGGGCGTGACGATGGCACCGATGCGCGCCGCGGCGAGGTAGACCAGCGGCAGCTCGACCACGTTCGGCAGCTGCACCATGATGACGTCGTCGCGGCCCACGCTGCGCCGCAGCAGGTCGCCCGCCAGCGCGTCGACGTGCGCGGCGGTCTCCGCGTACGTCCAGCGCCGCGGCTCGCCGACGGTGAGCTCGCCACGATTCGGCGGGTCGACCAGCGCGAGGCGCTCCGGCGTGGCGGCCACGTTGCGGGCAAACAGCTCGTCGAGCGTGTCGCCGCCCCACCAGCCGGCATCGGTGTAGGTGCGAATCGTGTCGGGCGTGTCGAGGATCATCGGTCTGCGGTCGCCTCCGTCATCGGTCCAGCTTCAGGAAGGGAATGAACGCCGGGGTGGTGCGCATGTAGTCGTCGTAGCCCTCGCGGCGCTTGGCGATGGTCTGCTCCAGCATCCCCATTCCCGATACGCGGACGAGGAGGATCGTCATCACCACCGGGCCGAAGAACGACCACCAGCCGCCCGCGGCGACGGCGACGAGCCAGAACGCCCACCACTGCGCCGCGTCGCCGAAGTAGTTCGGGTGGCGGGTCGTCGACCACAGCCCGAACCGCATCGTCTTGCCCTTGTTGGCCGGGTCGCGGATGAAGGCGCTGAGCTGGTAATCGCCCAGCGCTTCGTAGACGAAACCGATGATCCACAGCACGACGCCCGCGACGTCGAGCAGCGTCCACGCCGCGGGACCGCCGCTCATCACGGCGTAGAGCGGGATGCCGACGATCCAGGCCAGCACGCCCTGTAGCGCGAAGACGCGCAGGTAGCTGCGCCACCACCATGACGCTCCGGCGGCCTTCCGCATCTCCCGATACCGATAGTCCTCGCCCGTGCCGGCGTTGCGGCCGCTGATGTGCGTCGCCAGGCGTGTGGACCAGATCGCGACGAGCACGAGCAGCAGCATCTCGCGCGGCTCCCAGCCGCGGTCCGGCGTGGTCAGCGCGTAGACGATGGCCTGGACGAGGAAGAACGGGCCCCAGAAGGTGTCGACGATGCTGCTGTCATGCAGGCGCAGGCTGAGCAGCCAGAGGAGCGCGCCAACCACGAGCAGGCTGAGCAGGGCGGCGCCGAGCGGCAGGAGGTGCTCCGTCATGCGGCCGGTACGGGCGCAGCGTGGGCGCGGATCATCTGCGGGAGTATGCCAGCCGGACCGGCGCGGGGGAGCACCCGGGGGCCACCCGCCGCCGGTTCCGGGTCGCGCACATCGCCGCGCGCATCAAGCGCGGGGAGCCCGGGGAGCCCGAGGCGCGCGCGGGGACCGCCGGTTGGCCGTGCCTCTGCCCCGCTCCGAGGCCCCGGCCCCGGCCCGCCAGGACGCCCACTCGATTTCGCATGCGCCCCAGGACATCTAACGGCCACGAAGCCGCTCCGAGGGCCCGCCGCATGGCCAATTTATGCCCCCGGACGCATGGCAGGCGTATCGGGACGTCCCTGGTTGGCCGTTAGATGTCCACGGGCGCATCGGGGCGAGGCGCGACCGCACCCGATGCGAAACTGCGGGGCGGGGGGCCGTCAGACGGCCGCCACGGCCTCCGCGGCGCGCATGACGCGCAGGATGTTGCCGTTGGCGAGCGCGGCGAGCTGGGCATCGGTCCAACCGCGGCCGAGCAGCTCCGCCCACAGGTTCGGATAACCGGCGACGTCCTCCAGGCCGTGGGGTAAGAGCACCGAGCCGTCGAAGTCGCCGCCGATCCCCACGTGCGCGTGGCCTGCGACGCGCACGACGTGCTCCACGTGGTCGGCCACGTCGGCCACGCCCGGCAGTGGCACGTCGATCGATGCCACCACCTCGTCCCGCAGCCGGCGCAGCTCGCGCAGGTCGCTGACGCCCTCCGAGCGCCGCTCGACCTCGGCGATCGCCGGCACCATCGCCGCCGCCACGGTGGGGCTGATGAAGCCGGAGACGAACGTCACCATGCAGATCCCGCCGTTCTCGGGGAGCCGCGCCAGCACATCGTCGGGGACATTGCGCGGCACGTCGCACAGCGCGCGGGCCGAGGAGTGGCTGAAGATGATCGGTGCCGCCGAGGCATCGAGCGCGTCGCGCATCGTGGTGGCCGAGACGTGCGAGCAGTCGACGAGCATCCCGAGGCGGTTCATCTCGGCCACCACCTCGCGGCCGAACGGCGAAAGCCCGCCACTGCGGGGAGCGTCCGTGGCGGCATCGGCCCAGGGGATGGTGGCGGTGTGCGTCAGCGTCAGGTACGCGGCGCCGAGGTCGCGGAAGGCACGCAGCGCGCCGAGCGACTCCTCGATGACGTGGCCGCCCTCCATGCCCAGCAGCGAGGCGATCCGGCCATCGGCCATCGCGGCCTCCACGTCGTCCGCGGTGCGGCACAGGGCGAGGTCATCCGGATGGCGGTCGATCATGCGCTGCGCCAGGTCGATCTGCTCCAGCTGCCGCGCGGCGTAGCTGCGGCCGGTGCCGTCGGGTCGCGCCGGGACGTAGACGCTCCAGAACTGCGCTCCCACGCCGCCGGCCCGCAGGCGCGGCAGGTCGGTGTCGCCGCGCGTGCGCTGCGCGAGGTCGTATCGGTCCAGGTCGCCGGCCGCCTCGAGGTCCTGGCGGATCGTCCACGGCAGGTCGTTGTGGCCGTCGAAGATCGGGTGCGCGCGCAGGACCTCGCGCGCGTGGTGGAGGTGCTGGCCGGCGTCGTCGTCTGGCATCCAGCGCTGAGGGTACGCTGTTGCCGACGATGATCTCGATGGCTGGGCTGCCGGCGTGGCTGGATCGGCCGCCCCCTGAGCCCCGCCCGCCCCGCCGCCCGTTCGATATATCGACCGAACTGAGCGAGACGGGGCCGGGACGGTGTGTTTGACCGATATATCGAACACCGGTACGCACGAGCGCCACGGATCGGTGCGGCTCACGCTCACGCCTGACCGATATTTCGAACAAACCGCAC
>JBBRWZ010000119.1:0-2987 GCA_038248895.1 Candidatus Limnocylindria bacterium
GTTGCCACCCTGTACGTCGCGACCGGAGATGCGTTTCCCGACGGCCTCTCCGCCGGCCCGATCGCCGGTCGCATCGGGGGCCCGCTGCTCCTCGTCCGCGGGGCGGCGTTGCCGGATGCGGTCCGCGACGAGATTCGACGCCTGAATCCGACGTCGGTGGTCGTGGTCGGCAGCAATGGCGCGGTCAATGAGGCGGTCCGGAGCGAAATCGCCGGCCTCTGACCTCCGGCGAGGGTGCGCGGTAGAATCGCCGCGACCCCCGGAGCTTGAGAGACTGCATGCCCGATCGCCCGTCCGTGCGCATCCACCCCAACGCCGACGTGTCAGCGGAGGCGATCATCGGTCCGGGCACGAGCATCTGGAACCAGGCGCAGGTCCGTGAGCGCGCTCGGATCGGGGCGGGCTCGATCATCGGCAAGAACGTCTACGTGGACACCGACGTCGTGATCGGTGACCATTGCAAGATCCAGAACAACGTCAGCATCTTCCACGGCGTCACGGTGGAGGACGGCGTCTTCATCGGTCCGCATGTCTGCTTCACGAACGACCGGTTGCCACGCGCGATCAATCCCGACGGCTCCCCGAAGACCGAAGACGACTGGGAGGTGAGTCCGATCCTCGTCCGCCACGGCGCCGCCCTCGGGGCGAACAGCACGGTCCTGCCCGGCGTCACTATCGGCCGGTGGGCCATGGTCGGCTCGGGGAGCGTCGTCACGCGCGACGTGCCCGACCTCACCGTGGTGGCGGGCAATCCGGCGCGGCGGCTGGCGAGCGTGTGCCCCTGCGGCGGGGTGCTGCACGATGTCGACGGCACGACGTTCCGCGGCCCATGCCCGCGCTGTGGAGCGGCGTTTCCGCCGGAACCGCTGCCGTGAAGGTGCTCACCGTGGTCGGGGCGCGGCCGCAGTTCGTCAAGGCCGGCCCCGTCAGCCGCGCGCTGCGGCGGACGCACATCGAACTGCTGGTGCATACCGGGCAGCATTACGACGACGCCATGAGCGCCTCGTTCTTCCGCGACCTCGAGATTCCGGCTCCCGACGTGAACCTGGAGGTGGGCTCGGCGGGCCACGGCGAGCAGACCGGTGAGATGCTGCGGCGCCTCGAGCCGGTGATCGTCGAACATCAGCCGGACTGGGTGCTCGTCTACGGCGACACGAACTCCACGCTTGCGGCGGCGCTGGTTGCCGCCAAGGTCACCTATCCGGATGGGCGTCGGCCGCGGCTCGCGCACGTGGAGGCGGGTCTGCGCTCGTTCAACCGGGCCATGCCGGAGGAGCGCAACCGGGTCGTGGCAGACCATCTGGCCGACCTGCTGCTGGCGCCCACGGCGGTCGCGATCGAGCACCTTGAGCACGAGGGGCTCGCGGCGCGCGCCGAGCTCGTCGGTGACGTCATGGTCGACGCGTGGCGGTGGGCCGCTTACCGCGCGGCCGCGCACCTCCCACCGGCGGCCGTGGGGGTCGAGCGGTACGTGCTGCTGACGTTGCATCGGGCGGAGAACGTCGACGATCCGGCCCGCCTGAGCGGCCTGATCCGCGCGCTCGCGGACGGGGCCGCGCGACTCGGTGCGCCGGTGCTCTTCCCGGTCCACCCGCGGACGGCGGCGATGCTCGACCGCCATGGCATCGAGCTACCGCCGGCGGTGCGGCCGATCGAGCCGGTCGGATTCCTGCAGATGGTCGCCCTCGAGCGCGCCGCGCGGGTCATCGCGACCGATTCGGGCGGCGTCCAGAAGGAGGCGTACCTGGCAGCCGTGCCATGCATCACGCTGCGTACCGAGACCGAATGGGTGGAGACGGTGGATGCCGGCTGGAACCGTGTCGTCGGCGGCGATCCGGAGGCGCTGCGTGACGCGTTTGGCGATACCGACTTCCTCTCGGCGGCGCGCCCGCGGCCGGACCTGTACGGGGATGGAAAGACGGCCGAACGAATCGTGGCGGCCCTGGAGCGGGGATCGGAATTGGAACCAGTCGATGCGGCCGCCGATCCGGCGCGCGCCGCGGTGCCTCTCCCCCCAGGGGGCATGTCGGAGGCGTTTGCCGGGTGATACCGATCGCGCGCCCGCAGATGGGCGCGGAGGAGAAGGAGCTGGTCTGGAGCGCTCTCGAAGCCGGCGCGCTGGCCCAGGGTGGGCGGGTGCGCGAGCTCGAGGAGCGCTTCGCGGCATTCGTCGGCGTGCCGCATGCCGTCGCCACCAGCTCGGGCACCACGGCGCTGCACCTCGCGCTGCTGGCGCAGGGCGTGGGCGCCGGCGACGAGGTGATCACCGTCTCGTACACGTTCATCGCCAGCGCGAGCAGCATCCTCCACAGCGGGGCGCGACCGGTCTTCGTCGATGTCGAGGAGCGCACCTTCAACATCGACCCGGCGCGCATCGAGGCGGCCATCACGCCGCGCACGCGGGCGATCATGCCGGTCAGCCTCTACGGGCAGGCCGCGGACCTGCCGGCGATCGCCGAGATCGCCGAGCAGCACGGGCTCGCGATCGCTGAGGATGCCGCCCAGAGCCACGGCGCCGCCATCGGTGACCGGCGCTCCGGCACGTGGGGCGCTGGCGCATTCAGCTTCTACCCCACCAAGAACATGACGACCGGCGAGGGCGGCATGATCACCACCGCTGACGCCGAGGTCGCCGAACGCGCCCGTCTCCTGCGCGAGCACGGGATGAAGGTGCGCTACCACCACGACGTGCTCGGCTACAACTTCCGGATGACCGATATCCACGCCAGCATCGGCCTGGCGCAGCTCGACAAGCTGCCCGACTACAACGAGCGGCGGCGCGCCATCGCGGGGCGCTACGACGCGGAGCTTCGTGGCGTTATCACCCCGTACGTCGTGCCCGGCAGCACGCACGTGTACCACCAGTACACGATCCGGGTCGCGGAGCGCGATGCCTTCGTGGAGCACCTCAGGCAGCGTGGCGTCGGCAGCGGCGTCTACTACCCCATCCCGGTTCATCGCCAGAAGCCGTTCATCGCGCTCGGCTA
>JBBRWZ010000120.1:0-2749 GCA_038248895.1 Candidatus Limnocylindria bacterium
ACCGCCATCACTGCGTCGCCGATGAACTTCTCGACGGTTCCCCCATGGCTCTCCAGGGTTCGCCGCGCAATCTCGAAGTAGCGGCCCATGATGGCGCGCATGGTTTCGGGGTCGAGTAGCTCACCCAGTGCGGTCGAGCCGGTCACGTCGCAGAAGACGACGGTGACGAGCTTGCGCACCTGACGCGGTGGCAGCTCGGACCCGGCGAGGGGGGCAGCGCAATTCCAGCAGAACTTGGCCCGCTCCGGGTTGTCTTCTGAGCAGCGGCCACACCTCCCCATGCCGGGAGTTTAGCCGCAGCTCCGCCGGGGACGCGGAAAGCAGCGCAGCCTCCAGCGAAAGCGACCATCGGTGGGTCGTTTGCCAAAGACCCCGAGTGGCGATGGCACCCCGTGTGGCGCACCCTATGACCGGAGCTCGCCGTCGGCTACGATGCTCGCGCACATGAGCGAGCCTGCTCGCAGCAGCAGATGACGCCATACGAGGAGACACCCGTGGATGCTGAGCAGACCCTCGCCTCGGTTCCCCTGTTCGCCGGTCTCAACAAGGCCGAGATCAAACGACTCGCACAGAGCGGCAAGCGACGCACCTACGCCCCGGGCGAGGCGATCGTGCGCCAGGATGCCCCCGCATCGGCCCTCTACATCATTGTGCGCGGCCGCGCACGGGTGCACGAGGGCGGCGATGAGGGCGCCACCATCACCGAGCTTCTGCCGGGCGACTTCTTCGGCGAGCTGGCGCTCATCGAGGACCGACCGCGGACCGCGAGCGTGAGCGCCGTCGAGGAGACCGAGTGCTTCCTCTTCGTGGCGTGGGAGTTCACCGCCCTGCTCAAGGAGCAGCCGGCGATCGCGATCCCGATCATGCACGCGCTCATCAAGCGCCTGCACCGGCGCGAGGGCCGCTAGGAGGCCGGCGCGCCGTCCCGTGGTCGCGGGTTGTCCGCGATGGCGGTGAGGACGGCCTTCACCTCGAACGGGGTCATCCCCGGGTGCTTCGAGCGCAGCAGCGCCACGATCCCCGCCACGTGGGGTGCGGCGAACGAGTTGCCGGTGGCGAGCGTCTCGCTGCCGTTGAGCCACGCCACGGGCACGTCCACGCCCCACGCGCCGAACTCGACCGGTGGCGAAGGGTTGTAGTAGAGGCGTCGCGGCTCGGGCTCCTCGTGGGCGGCGACCGAGATGACCGAGCTGAAGAGCGACGGATATGACGCTCCCGGCACGTTGTTGGCGGCGCTGACGAGGACGACGTTGCTGAAATAGGCCTCGTCTGCGATCTCGTGGAAGACCGGGTACAGCTGCTCGCTCTTCGACGACAGCGAGAGATTGACGATACCGATGCGCCGCGCGATCGCCCAGTCGAGCGCCGCCACGAAGGCCCGTCCCTTGCCCTTCAGATCGGCGCCCAGGACGCGGATCGAGATGATCTCCACGTCCGGCGCCAGCCCCACGATGATCCCGGCGCATGCCGTCCCATGGCCGAACATGTCGCCCCCGTCAGGATCCGGCACGACCTCGGCGCCGTCGTCGGTGAGCGCCACGGCATGGCTCTCCATGAGCCGGCCGGCGACCCGCGGGTGCGTGCCCTCGACGCCGGAGTCGATGATCGCCACCTGCACCCCGGCCCCGGTGGCGCCGTCGAGCGCCCACGCGCGGCTGACGCCCTCCAGCAGCGCCGGCCGCATGATCCGGTCGCGACCCAGCTGCCGAAACGGCTCGGTCCACGCCGGGAGATCGTCAGGTTCGCTCACCGACGCGGTCAGCGGCGACGCGCGGGAGGCCGGTGGGCGGCGACGACGTCGAGGATGTCGGTGACGAGCCGCAGCTCCCCGGCACCGAGCGAACGAAGCCGGCTGACCTGCGCCACGAGCCGCCAGAAGGGTTCCTCGCCGGTACGGTCCAGGTCGGCGGAGGCGTCATCGGCCAGCCGCTCGATGGCGGCGTCATCGAGGTCGCCGTCGCCAAGGGCCGCGATCGAGGCTCGCATCAGTGCGGGCAGCTCGCGCTGGATGCGCGTCGCGGCAATGGCGGCGGCGGCCTGGCTGGCGAAGACGCCCAGCAGCTCCATGTCGCGGAGCGTGAAGGCAGGAGCGTCGCGCTTGTCGAGCACTTGGAGGACGCCCACCGGCTCCTCGCCGTCCACGAGCGGCACCGCAGCGATGGAGCGTGGCACATACCCGGTCTTCTCGGCCGCGGCACGATCGAACCGTGGATCCGAGGCGACGTCCGAGAGCGCCATCGCCTCCCCGGTGGAGAAGACGTAGCCCACGATTCCCTTGGTGGGCGGTACCGCGTGACCGATGACGCCCTGGCCCTGCGGCCCGGCTGCGACCGCGAAGTGCAGGCGGTCAGGATCGCGCTCGAACAGCGCGATCGACGACGCCTCGGCGTCGAAGAGGCGGACCGTAGCGTCGACGATCGACTGCAGGAGGCGCCGCTCGGCGTCCGGGACGAAACGCTGCGCCACAGCACCGCGCCGCGCTGCGTCCCGGAGGATGCGCAGCGCGGCGGTGGTGCCGTGGTCCGGAGAGCCGGTGTCGGCCATCCGCGTCAGTCGATGGAGGTCAGCGCTCGGTCACACCGCGCTCGTGGCTGTGGCCCTCGACATCGCTGTCGTCATCGAGGCGGTGGAGGAAGCCTCGCTCGTGGCTGTTGCGCTCGACGCCGCCGCGCTCGTGGCTGTGGCCCTCGACGTCGCTGTCGTCGATTCTCTCGGCCGCGCTTCGCTCGACGCCACCACGCTCGTGGCT
>JBBRWZ010000121.1:0-2684 GCA_038248895.1 Candidatus Limnocylindria bacterium
CGCCTCGAGCACCTCGGCCTGACGATGTACGGCCAGATGACCGCCGGCAGTTGGATCTACATTGGCACACAGGGCATCGTCCAGGGCACCTACGAGACCTTCGCCGCCATCGCCGAGAAGCGCTACGGCGGCTCGCTCAAGGGCACACTCACGGTCACCGGCGGGTGCGGCGGCATGGGTGGCGCTCAGCCGCTCGCGGTCACGATGAACGACGGCGTTGTGCTGGTGGTCGACGTCGATGGATCCCGCCTCGAGCGTCGCGTGCACGACCGCTACCTCGACGAGTGGACCAGCGATCTCGACGCCGCCATCGCCCGCGTGCTCGACGCGAAGCGCGCCGGGCTGCCCCTCTCAGTGGGGCTCGAGGGCAACTGCGCCTACGTGCTGCCGGAGCTGCTGCGCCGCGGCATCGAGGTCGACATCGTCACCGACCAGACCTCGGCCCACGACCCGCTCGCGTACCTGCCACTCGCCGTCTCGCTCGAGGAGTGGCACGAGTTCGCCGAGCGTGACCCGGAGGGCTTCACCACCGCGGCCCGCGAGTCGATGGCGCGCCACGTCGAGGCGATGGTCGGCTTCCAAGACGCCGGCGCCGAGGTCTTCGACTACGGCAACAGCATCCGTGCCGAGGCGGAGCTGGGCGGCTACACCCGCGCCTGGGAGTTCCCCGGCTTCGTACCCGCCTACATCCGGCCGCTCTTCTGCGAGGGCAGGGGGCCGTTCCGCTGGGCGGCGCTCTCCGGCGACCCGGCCGACATCGCCGTGACCGACAAGGCGATCCTCGAGCTGTTCCCGGACAACGCGCCGCTGCATCGCTGGATCACCTCGGCGCAGGAGAAGATCGCGTTCCAGGGACTGCCCGCGCGCATCTGCTGGCTGGGTCAGGGCGAGCGCGACCGTGCCGGCGTGCGCTTCAACGAGCTCGTCGCCGACGGTAGCCTCAAGGCGCCCATCGTCATCGGCCGAGACCATCTCGACTGTGGCAGTGTCGCCAGCCCCTACCGCGAGACCGAGGCGATGCTCGACGGTTCCGACGCTATCGCGGACTGGCCGCTGCTCAACGCACTCACGGCCGCGTCATCCGGCGCGACCTGGGTCAGCATCCACCACGGCGGGGGAGTCGGCATCGGCCGCTCCATCCACGCCGGTCAGGTGAGCGTCGCCGACGGAACCCCGCTCGCCGCCGAGAAGCTCGAGCGCGTGCTCACCAACGACCCCGCGATGGGCGTCATCCGCCACGTGGATGCCGGGTACGACCGCGCGGTCGAGGTGTCCGAGGAGCGCGGGGTGCGCGTTCCGATGCGCGAGGGTGATGCGGGCGCGCCGGCCGACTCTGCCGCGAGCGAGCCCACAGCGGGAGCGCCGCGGTCGTGAGCACCACGCTGATCACCAACATCGGTGAGCTCGTCACCTGCGACGCGACGCTCGCCGTCGAGACCGCCGGCGGAGTGGGCGCGACCGGCGACCTCCTCGGCATCATCCAGGATGCCGCGCTCGTCATCGACGGCGAGCGCATCGCCTGGGTCGGTCTCGCCGCCGACGCGCCCGACGCCGACCACCGCGTCGATGCCGCCGGCCGAGCGGTCATTCCCGGATTCGTCGACAGCCACACCCACCTCGTCTTCGACGGCGAGCGCTCAGCGGAGTTCGCAGCGCGCATGGCCGGCGAGCCCTACACCGGTGGCGGCATCGCGACCACCGTCGCCGCGACCCGCGCCGCATCCACGGAGCGCCTCCGCGCGGGTGCCGCACGCCGCATGGCGGAGCTCACCGCGCTGGGCACCACAACGGTCGAGATCAAGAGCGGCTACGGCCTCAACGTCGCCGACGAGGCGCGCATCCTTGAGGTCGCCCGCGAGTTCACGCCCGAGACCACCTTCCTCGGCGCCCACGTGGTGCCTGCGGAGTACGCGCACGACCGCGCCGCCTACGTCGACCTCGTGTGCGGCGAGATGCTCTCGGCATGCGCACCGTTCGCGCGCTGGATCGACGTGTTCTGCGACACCGGTGCGTTCACCGCCGAGGAAGCTCGCCGCGTGCTTGAGGCCGGCATCGCCGTCGGTCTGATGCCGCGGCTGCACGGTAACCAGCTGGATCACGGTCCCGGTGCCCGGCTCGCAGCCGAGCTCGGCGCAGCCAGTGTCGACCACTGCACGCACCTCACGGACGACGATATCGCCGCACTGCGCGACGCCGCTGTGGTCGCGACACTCCTGCCCGGCGCCGAGTTCTCGACGCGCTCGCCCTATCCGGATGCCCGTCGTCTCCTGGACGCCGGCGTCACCGTCGCCATCGCCACCGACTGCAATCCCGGCAGCGCCTACATCACCTCGATGCCGCTGATTATCGCGATGGCCGTGCGCGACATGCATATGACGCCGGCGCAGGCGCTCTTCGCCGCCACCGCCGGGGGAGCCGCAGCTCTTCGCCGCGACGACATCGGCAGGCTGAGCCCGGGTTCCTCGGCGGATATGGTCATGCTGGACGCGCCGAGCCATCTGCACCTGGCGTACCGGCCGGGCTCGCCGCTGGTGGCGCGGGTGTGGGTGCGCGGCGAGCGTCGCTGACGGTAACGGGCTGGTTTCGAGGGTCTCGCCCTAGGGGTGGTAAACCATCGTGCGGTTCCGGCCGGCCTTTTTCGCCGCGTAGAGCGCATGATCCGCGTGCCCGATGAGTGTCGACAG
>JBBRWZ010000122.1:0-2554 GCA_038248895.1 Candidatus Limnocylindria bacterium
GTTCGAGGCACCCGGGTCCGGATCGGCCGGCACGCCCGGCAACGGCTCCACCCCATGGTGTTCCGGTGGCGGCAACGTGCCCAGGTCGTGCTGGTGCAGCCCCGCATCCCGGTTATGGCGCCACGAGAAGAGGCCTGCCACCAGGGTCGCAATGCCGAGCAGCCCCATCACCACCGGGATCCCGATCCCCGGCACCACCAGGTTGACGAGGTCGGCGACGGCGGGGGCGAGGATGACCGGCAGGAACGACGCGACGCTGAGGAGCGTGTTGAGGATGCCGAAGATGCGACCGCGGACGTCGGCCGGCAGCTCCTCCTGGAGCGCGGTCTGGGACGGGATCGCCACGAACGCGTACTCGACCCCGGCCGTGATCGCGATCACGACCACCACCGCGATGAGCGAAACGATCGGCGTCAGGACGGCGGGCAGGCTCGACTCGATCGGCCCGGCCGCCGGATGCAGCAGCAGCGTCACCGGCTTCACCACCGCGAGGCCAATGAGCGTCAGCCCCATCGCGACGAGGCCGATGTCGATTACCAGCCGGCGCGGGAACGACTTCGCGTACGCGTTGAGGAAGAGGATGCCGAGCACCTCCCCGAGGCCGGCGGGACCCATGATGAAGAAGAAGTCCTCCTCGCTGAGGCGGAGGATCTCCTTCGCGAACCCTGGACCGATGGCGCCCATGACCCCGATCAGGCTGGCTGCCACGCCCAGGTAGGTGAGGCTCCACGCGATGCGCGGCGTCCGGCGCACGAAGGCGATCCCCTCGGTCAGCTGCCCGCCCAGCTCGCGCAGCGCGCGCCCCGCCGCACCGCCCGCGGGGCCGGCCGGGCGTTCTGCGGGGACCGGGGCGAGCGTCACGATGGCGGCCGCCGCGAGGCCGAACATGACCGCCACGATGAGATACACCGCCACCGCGTTGCCGGTCGTCGTCAGCAGCAGCGGCCCGAGGAAGCCGAAGCCGATGGCGAACGTGGCGTTGATCGTCAGCACGAAGATCGAGTTCGCGGCGAGCAGCTGCGCCTTCGGCACGATGCGCGGCAGCGCCGTCAGCTCGGCCGGGGCGAAGAACGCAGTGACGCTGGCGATGAACAGGTTGAGGCCCAGGATCAGCGGCACGCTGGCGGATGCCTTGTCGGCGCCGACGAAGATGAAGAGGATCGTGCCGCCGGCGCGCAGGATGTTGCTGCCGAGCATGATGATCCGCGCGTCGGCGCGCTCCACGATGACGCCGGCGATGGCGCTGAAGATGACCGCCGGCACCAGGAAGGTGAGGATGAGGAGCGCGTTGGCGGTGTTGGAGCCGGTCGCACCGTAGACGATCGAGAGGAGAGCGGCGAGCACCATGTTGCTCGCCAGCTGGCTCAGGACCTGCGCCGACCAGAGCGCCAAAAAGGCGCGGTTGCGCAGGAGGCCGCCGGCACCCGAGAGGTCAGGATTGCCGAGGTCGGTGGGCAGCTCGTGTGACATCGGTACCTAGGGTGCCCCGTCCGGCGAATCCGTGTCGGCGTCGCTCGACACGCCCCGCGACACGTAGGCCATGAAACGACGCTCGACGTCGAGGCGATCCATCAGGATGCGGTGTCCGCACCCCGCGCAGACGAGACCGATATCGGCGCCCAGGCGCACCACCTCCCACGCATGGCTGCCGCACGGATGCGCCTTGCGCAGGCGGAGCACGTCGCCGATCGCGAGGTCCACCACGGCCATCAGGCGGGCGACTCCTCGCGAGCGGTGGTGCCGGTGAAGGTGAAGCCGCGAATGCGCATCGCCGGCACCCGGCACTGGATGCCGCTGTACTCGGGCGCGACGAGCTTCGTGTCGGCGCCGATCGCGTCGACCCGGCTGAACGCCTCCGGCACCGACTGCGTGAAGCGCAGGTTGCGCACCGGTGCGACGACGCGTCCGTCCTCGACCAAAAAGGTGCCGTCCTTCGTCATCCCGGTGAGGATCGCGCGGCGCGGGTGGACGATGTTGACGTAATGAAAGCGCGTCACCCACAGTCCGCGCTCGATCCCCGCCAGGAGCGAGGCCCGGGTCGCATCCCCGGCGCCCACGAACAGGTTCCACGCCAGCGGGCCGATCGTGTTCGGCTGCGGCAGACCGTGGCCGGTCGACGTGACGCCGGCGCGTCGTGCGGTGGCGCTGTCGTGGACGAGCCCGGTCGCCACGCCATCGGTGACGATGGCGACGCGCTGCTTCGGCACGCCCTCGAAGTCGATCGTGGCCGGGATCCCCGCCGGGTCGTTGCCATCGTCCCAGATGGAGATGTTCTCTCCCATCACGCGCTCGCCGAGCGTCATGAACGACCGTCCCTCCTCGACCGCCAGCGCGCCGAAGCTCACCCACGAGAGGTACTCGAGCAGGTTGCCCACGGCATACGGTTCGAGCACGACGTCATAGGCGCCGGCCTCCAGGTCGATGGCGCCCGCCGTCCGCCGCCCCCGGTCGGCGGCCTCGGCGCCGACCGCGGCCGCGTCGATCTCGCCCACATCCGAGCCCGATGCGAGGGCGTAGCCGGAGGCGCCGTCGTCGCCCATCATCACCGTCACCA
>JBBRWZ010000123.1:0-2547 GCA_038248895.1 Candidatus Limnocylindria bacterium
CATGGTCGTCCGTCCCGTCGCCGAGTCGAGGTGGCCGGTCGGCTCGTCGGCGATGAGCAGCTCGGGGTGGTTGGCGAGGGCGCGCGCCAGCGCCACGCGCTGCTGCTCGCCGCCGGAGAGCTCGTGCGGCCGGTGGCCGAGTCGCTCGCCCAAGCCGACCAGCTCGAGCAGCTCGCGCACGCGCGCGCCGCGCTCCGTCGGATCGGCGCGCACGAGTCGCATCGGTACCTCGACGTTCTCGGCCGCGGAGAGGATCGGCAGCAGGCCGAAGGCCTGGAAGACGAAGCCGACCCGGCGCCGTCGCAGCTCGACGAGCGCCGACTCCGGCAGGTTCGACAGCTCCTGCCCGTCGAGGCGGACGCTCCCCGACGTGGGCCGGTCCAGACCACCGATGAGGTTGAGCAGCGTCGTCTTGCCGGAACCCGAGCGGCCGACGACGGCGACGAGCTGGCCGCGCGGGATGGCGAGGTCGATCTCGCGCAACGCGTGAACCACGCCACCGCCGATGGGGAAGTCGCGCACGAGTCCGGTGGTCTCGACCAGCGCCGTCGCGGTGCGCGTGCGATCGGCCAGGGAGGCGCTCATCGGTGTTCCTCCGGCGTCGAGCGGCCATCCGGCCAGACACCGATGTGATCCGCCTCGAGCGTGAGCCGGACGCGACGCTCGAGCTGCAGTGCCTCCACGTGCTCACGCGGCAGCTGGAGGCGCCCGGCACGGTCGAGCACGGCATATTCCTCGGCAATGAGGTCGCCGTCGCTCGCACCGCCATCGGCGGCAGTGGCGTCGCGTCGCAGCGTCTCGGTGCTGGTGCGCCCATCGCGGATGGCGACGGTGCGGCGCACCTGCTCCGCCACGAGCGGATCGTGGGTGACGACGACGATCGTGACGCCCAGGTCGCGGTTGATGGCGCGCAGCATGCCGAACACCTCGCGACTCGTGGTCGTGTCCAGCTCACCGGTTGGCTCATCGGCGAGGAGCACCGGCGGGTTGTTGGCCAGGGCCACCGCCACGCTGACGCGCTGCTGCTCGCCGCCGGAGAGGCGGTCGGGGCGGTGCTCGCCGCGCTCCGCAAGGCCGACGAGGCGGAGGAGCTCGGCGGCGCGGGCACGACGGGTGCCGGTGGGCACGCCGTCGAGCAGCATCGGCATCTCGACGTTCTCGGCCGCGGTGAGGTAGGGAAGCAGGTTGGCCGCCGTCTGCTGTCGCACGAAGCCGATGACGCGGCGCCGGTACGCGGTCCGCTCCGCGACCTTCATGGCGCCCAGGTCGTGATCGGCAACGATCGCCCGGCCGGCGGACGGGACGTCCAGCCCGGCGAGGACGTTGAGGAGGGTCGACTTGCCGCTCCCCGACGCCCCGACGATGGCGATGAACTCGCCGGGCTCGACGAGCAGGTCAAGCCCCTGCAGCGCGACGACCTCGAGGTCGGCCACCTTGTAGATCTTGACGAGGTTGTCGCAGATGATCGCCGAGCCGGCGCCGTAGGCGGGTCCGCGGGTCGGCGTGGGGCGTGCCGCCCACGGCGAGGCGCGGCCCTTGACCTCCTCGGCGATCCCCGTGCCGGCGGGGAGGTCGACGATCTCGCCGCGCGGTCCACTCATGCGCTCACCTTACCTTTCGCCGTCCGTGACGCCGTCGCCGGCGCGCCGAGCTGCCATTCATTCGCCGATCCGCAGCGCCCGCGCCGGGTCCACCCGCCGCGCCGCCAGCGCGCCGGCGGTGACACCGATCGCGGCAACCAGCGCGAACCAGATGCCGGCCAGGCCCAGCATCGGCCAGTCGATGGTGAGATCCGTCGCGATGTCGGCGCCGGCGAAGGCGCCGAGGTTGAGCGCCCCGCCGATGAGCGACGTGATCGCCAGTCCGAGCGCGGCCCCGGTGACCACCGCGATCACGATGGGTGGGACCTGTTCGGCTATGGCCATTCGAAGCGTCTGGCCGGCGGAGAGGCCCATCGTCCGCAGGTAGGCGACGTCGCGTGCACGCGCCGCGGCGGCCAGCAGGAGACCGATGACGAGCGTGAGCGTGACGTAGCCCGCCGCCACGAGCAGGGAGACGAGGAAGCCGGCGGTCACGGTGGTGACCAGCGGTGCGTCGCGAAGCGCCGCCGCCACCTCCTCGCGGGAGCTCACCGCCGCCACCTCGCCGGACGCGTCGACCTCGGCGCGGATCGCGGCCGTGAGGCCGGGAGCGCCGCGCACGAGCAGTGTCGTCGCCCGCAGCTCGGGGAGGCCGAGTGCACCGGCGAGGACGCCGCGCGAGACGACCGCGAAGCGCGCGTCATCGGCGAGGCCCGGGATCGACGTGCGCTGCTCGAGGCCGACGAAGGAGATGCGACCGCCGTTCACGACGAGCTCGAAGCGCTGCCCCGGCTCGATCTGGGTGCGGAAGTCGCCGAAGCCGGCGCTGATCACCGCCGGGATCGGGTTCGCCGCGCTGCCGAGGCCCGTGGCAGCGGCCGGCGGCCGGCCGTCGGGCAGCGCGGCGTCGGCGGGCGTGCCGCCGGTGACCGCGGCCAGCGTGTCGAGGTCGGCGGCCACCAGCGTC
>JBBRWZ010000124.1:0-2537 GCA_038248895.1 Candidatus Limnocylindria bacterium
CATCCCGAGGGCTTCCGCACGGCGCAGCGCCTGCTGCGCCTTGCCGCCAAGCTGGGGATGCCGGTCGTCACGTTCCTCGACACCGCCGGCGCGTTTCCCGGTCCGGCGGCCGAGGAGCGCGGCCAGGCCGAGGCGATCGCCGCGAGCATCAAGCTCATGACCGCCCTCCGCGTGCCGATCGTCGTCTGCATCGTGGGCGAGGGCGGATCCGGCGGCGCCTTGGCGATCGGCGTCGGCGACCGCGTCATCGCGCTCGAGAACGCGGTCTACTCGGTGATCAGCCCCGAGGGCTGCGCCGCGATCCTCTGGCGCTCTCCGGAGGAAGCCAGCCTCGCGGCCGCCGCGATGCGCATGACGGCCGCGGACCAGGTGGCGCTCGGCATCGTCGACGAGATCGTGCGCGAGCCGGGCGAGGGGGCGCACACGGATCACGACGGGACGGCACGCGCGCTGAAGCGGGCCATCGATGCGGCTCTCGACCGCTGCCTGCGCCAGGACCGTGGCGCGTTGCTCGACAGCCGGTATGCTCGGATCCGATCGGTGGGGGTCTATCGCGAGACGCCGGTCGATGCGGCGCAGCGCCCCGGTGAGCCGGGACTGCGCGATCGGCTCGGACGCATCCTGCATCTCCCCGGCGTCGGACGCCGCCGCTGGAGCGACGTCTGGCAGGGCGCGCCGGACGACGGCGAGCACGAGGGAGGCGCATGAGCGACCACGACGACCTGGATCGCATCAAGGGAGCCGCCCGCGACCTCATCCCGGCGCTCACCGCGCGGCTCGCTTCGCGCGGGCTGGGCGAGATCGAGGTGCGGCAGGGGGCGCTGCGCGTGCGCCTCACCGCGGCACCGGTCACCACGCTGCCGGCCGCGTCATCCACGGCGGCCCCGTCATCCGGCGCGCAGGCGGTTGGCCCCGGCGGGACGTCGCCGGCTTCAGGCCCGCGACGTCATCCGGTGGCGTCACCGGCGGTCGGCTTCTTCGTCTACGCCGACGGCCTCGGGCCCGGCCAGGAGATCCAGAAGGGAGATCCGCTCGGCTGGGTCGAGATGCTGGGCGTGCGTCACGACGTCCGCGCGCCCCGCTCCGGTATCGTCCGCGGCCTGCCCGCCGAGGGCGGCGAGGCCGTCGAGTATGGGCAGCCGCTCGTCGAGATGGAGGAACGCGCCTGATGGCGCTGGCACTCCTCTTCAGCCCGCAGGGGTCACAGGCGGTCGGGATGGGCCGCGCCCTCGCCTCCGCATCGCCGCGTGCCGCCGACGTCTTCGCTCGCGCGGATGCTGCCCTGGGGCGCGCGATCGCCTCCCTCGCCTTCGATGGTCCCGAAGCGGAGCTGAACGACACCCGCAACACGCAGCCGGCACTGGTCGCGACCGCCGTGGCGGCCGCCTACGCCCTCTCGGAGGCACTCACGGCGCGCGGCGACGACCTCGCCCCGGCGTACGTGGCCGGCCATTCGGTCGGCGAGTATGCGGCGCTCGTCATCGCCGAGGTCCTCACCATCGAGGACGCGCTGCGCCTCGTCGCGCGTCGCGGCGAGCTCATGGCCGCGCACGGCGGCCCGGGCGGCATGAGCGCCGTCATCGGTCTGGAGCGCGACACGGTGGCGAAGGTCATTGCGCCGCTCGCCGGCGATGACGGCGCGGACGTGGTGGTCGCCAACGACAACGCGCCCGGCCAGATCGTCATCTCGGGGCTGCGCGCCGCACTCGACGCGGCCGTTGCGCCGCTCCGCGCCGCCGGTGCGAAGCGGGTGCTGCCGCTGAAGGTGTCGGGGCCGTTCCACTCGCCGCACATGCGCATCGTCGGCGAGGAGCTGGCGCGCGCGTTCGAGACGGTGACATGGCGCGACGCGGTCGTGCCGCTCATCTCCAACGTCACCGCCGACCCGGTGACCGATGCCGGCGCGATCCGGAACCTGCTCGCACGCCAGGTGAGCGCGCCAGTCGAATGGGTCGCATCGGTCGAGCGGCTCGCCGTCGAGGGCGTCGATACCTTTGTCGAATGTGGACCCGGCGCCGCGCTGACCGGGATGGTGCGGCGCATCGTGCCGGGCGCGCGCCTGGCCAACGTGTCCGATCCCGATGGGGTCGCCGCGGCCGCGGCGCTGCTTGAAGTGGCGGGGGCGCCAGCCTAGATGTTCTCGAAGATCCTCATTGCGAACCGGGGCGAGATCGCGGTGCGCATCCTGCGCGCCTGCCGCGACCGCGCCATCCCCGCCGTCGTCGCCCACAGCGTGGCGGACCGCGAGACGCTGGCGGTCCGCCTCGCGGACGAGGCGGTCTGCATCGGCCCGGCCGAGGCGCGCAAGAGCTACCTGAACCAGCCGGCGGTGATCAGCGCGGCGCTCATCACCGGCGCCGACGCGATCCATCCCGGCTATGGCTTCCTCTCCGAGGACGCCTCGTTCGCCGAGGCCTGCGCGGCGCACGACGTGGCGTTCATCGGTCCATCGGCAGACGTCCTCGAACGCTTCGCGAGCAAGTACGCGGTGCGTCCCATGCTCGCCGCCACCGGGCTGCCGACGGTGCCGGGCAGCC
>JBBRWZ010000125.1:0-2473 GCA_038248895.1 Candidatus Limnocylindria bacterium
ATCAGCGTGCGCAAACGTCCGGATCATGATGCCGTGAACGTAGCGCGCGAGTACCCGCGCCGTGTCGGCGATCGGCTCTCCGCGCCCCAGTTGAACATCCCGCGGCGCCAAGTCGCGCAGCGCCTTCACGAAGAAGCGGAAGTAGAGCAGGTGCATGACCGCATGCTCCGCGCCGCCGGTGTAGAGGTCCATGGGCATCCAGGCGGCGACGTCCTCCGCGCGCCATGCCACGTCGTCCGCGTGCGGCGAGCAGTAGCGCAGGAAATACCAGCTCGAATCGAGGAACGTGTCCATGGTGTCCGTCTCGCGCCGCGCCGGGCCGTCGCAGACGGGGCAGCTGGCGGCCAGGAACGCCTCGTGGGTCGGCAGTGGCGAGGCGCCGCCGGGCGCGAACTCGACATCGAGCGGCAGCACCACCGGCAGCTGCTCGGCGGGCACCGGCTGCGCCCCGTGCTCGGCGCAGTAGACGATGGGGATCGGTGCGCCCCAGTAGCGCTGGCGGCTGACCAGCCAGTCGCGCTGGCGGTACGTGATCGCCGCCTTCCCGACGCCGCGCTCCTCGAGGCGCGCGGTGATGGCGCGGATCGCCTCCGCGGCCGGCATGGCGCTGAACTCGCCGGAGTCGACCAGCACCTCGTCGTCGCCGTGCGCGACGAAGGCGATATCGGGATTGGTGACCCCGCCGGCGGGCGCGACGACGTGCCGGATCGGCAGGTCATACTGGCGCGCGAAGGCGAAATCGCGCTCGTCGTGGGCGGGGACGGCCATGATCGCGCCGGTCCCGTAGCCGGGCAGCACGTAATCGGCGATCCAGATGGGGATGCGCTCGTCGTTGACCGGGTTGCGCGCGTGGGCACCAATGAAGACGCCGCTCTTGGCCCGCGCGTCGGAGAGGCGATCGATCTCCGTCTGGCGCCGCGCGTCGGCGACGTAGGCCTCGACATCGGTCCGGCGGTCGTCCGTCGTCAGGACCGATACCAGCGGGTGCTCAGGGGCCAGCACCATGAACGTCGCGCCGTACAGTGTGTCCGGGCGCGTCGTGAAGACGCGGATCGTGGCGTTGTCGACGCCCTCGACCGCGAAGTCGACCTCGGCGCCCTCCGAGCGGCCGATCCAGTTCGTCTGCATCAGGCGAATCGGCTCGGGGTAGTCGACGTCGCTGAAGTCGAGCAGCTCGTCCGCGTAGTTCGTGATCCGGAAGAACCACTGCTCCAGGTCGCGCTTCACCACGGGCGTGCCGCAGCGCCAGCAGTGCCGATCCGTTCCCTCCACCTGCTCGCGGGCGAGGACCACGTTGTCCCTGGGGCACCAGTCGACCGGCGCCGTCGCCTTGTACGCCAGCCCCGCCGCGTAGAGCTGCAAAAAGATCCACTGCGTCCAGCGGTAGTAGTCCGGCTCGCTGGTGACGACCTCGCGATCCCAGTCGAACATGCAGCCCATCGTCCGGAACTGGGCGCGCATCCGCTCCACGTTGCGCGCCGTCCACTCCGCGGCCGGGATGCCACGGTCGATGGCCGCGTTCTCCGCCGGCAGGCCGAAGCTGTCGAAGCCCATCGGGAACATGACGTTGTAGCCCTGCATCCGCCGCAGCCGAGCCACGATGTCGGGGCCGGTGGCGGCATACCAGTGACCGATGTGCAGATCGCCCGACGGGTACGGGTACATCGTCAGGACGTAGCGCTTCTCGCGCGGATCGTCGTCCCTGGCCCGATACAGCCCGTCCGCCTCCCAGCGCTCGCGCCAGCGCTGCTCGTATGTCGCGGGGTCGAAGCGCTCGGCGCGCGGCCGGGCCGCCGCCGCGCCGGTGGTCTCGGTCGTCATGTGGGGCTCCTTCGTGCGATGCGGCAGTCGATGCGATAGGGGAGTGAGAACGGCGCGACTGTCATGGTGCGACCTCCGGCGGGAACCAGGCCATGAGCACCTCGTCGCGGTAGCCCCGACCGGACCGATACTGGCGTCGCCGCAGGCCCTCGCGGATGAACCCCGCATGCTCGTAGACGGCGATCGCGCGCTCGTTGTCGGGAAAGACGCCGAGCGCGACCTTGACCAGCCGTCGCTCGCGCGCCCAGTCCATGGCGGCGCGCACCAGCACGCCGCCCATCCCCACGTCGCGCCAGCCGTCGAGGATGCAGATCGAGAGCGTGCCGATGTGGTCGCTGATCGACGACCGCTCGACGCTGACGAGGACGTTGCCGACGACCTCGCCACCTGCCTCGCCGACGAGGGCCAGCGTCGACTCGCCGACGATCAGCTCCGCGAGGAAGTACGCCTCCGACGGCTCGGAGATTGCCGAGGGCGGGGTGACGAGCCAGCGCCCCTCCGCGCGCACTGTGGCGAAGAGGCGCGCCAGCGCCCCGGCGTCGGTGGGGCGGGCAGGACGCAGCGTCCAGGCGCGCCCGTCGCGCGCGGTGCGTAGCTCTGCCGGGATCGTGCTGTTCATCGTGGTCGCGGGTCCATCGGTCCGTGCGGGTTC
>JBBRWZ010000126.1:0-2463 GCA_038248895.1 Candidatus Limnocylindria bacterium
CCGGTGATGCGCACCACGTCGCCGCGCTCCGGTGGCTGCAGGCTACTGTCCGGCGCCACGCGGAAATCAACGAGGCTGGCGGCGGGCAGATACACCGGGCCCGCCCGACCGAGCCACTCCGGCGTGATCACGATGGGGCCCACTACGCTGCAGCACGGCGTGTCGATGGTGCCGGTGACCACGATCTCGCTGCGGCCGTAGCAGTGGAGTGCCTCGAGGCGGTCGAGCTTGCCGAGCTCCTGCTCGGTCATCGGTGACGCCGGGCACGTGACCGCCGCCTCGGTGATGGTCGGATCCTCGTCGGCGCGTGCCGGCGTTCCGACGTAACCGATGGCGTCGCACGTCTCGCCGCAGCCGTCCGTCACCAGCTGCGCGACCCGATACCAGCGCGTGCCGTCGGGTTCGGCCGGATCGCCGATGACGAACAGCCGCCGCCCGGCCGGAAGCGTGGTCACCACGTCGGCGGCATCGTTGCCGGCGGTGCGCAGCGCGAGCCCGTCGGCCGCGACCTCGACGATCGCGCGGTTCGGGATCACCTCCGCAGCCACCGGCGTGGGCTTCACGGTGGGCGTGGGTGATGCGGCCTCGGAGGCGGATGCCTCCGCATCGGTCTGGCTGGCCGATGCCGAGGGGCTGCCGCTGGCCTCGCCGATGGCCGGCGACCGGGTGCCGACGATGGCCGCGAGGAGCACGCCGGACAGCACCGCGGCGATGCCGACTGCGATGATCGCCGGCCATGGCAGGCGCCGCTCCGAATGGGGGCGGTGGTTCGGCGTGCGTTGTGCCACGTTGTCCCTCCTCAACCCTGCCCGACGGGCGCGATGCGCGGAGTCTTAGTCGCCCGCCGGCGGATGTCAACGCGCTCCGAGGTGAAGCCGGGCCCATCCGTCGCTGGGACGGCACCCGCCGCGGCGCCCGCCCATCGCCGCGCCATCGCGGTGCCCGGATTGTGCGCATCCCGACCGAGGAGCGCCGGCCGGCAGCGAATCCGCCGAGTGGCGTGCCTGCATTCCGAACCGTCCGACCGAGAATGGAGCAGTACCCGGTCCGTATGCGCAGTTTTCGGGCAGCGCCGCCTGGCACCCGCCGTCCGGGCAGCGTCGCCCGGCGCGCGTCGCGAAGCCCGCGCCGTGAGCCGCCCGGTGGGTGGTGCTCGCTCCGCGGCCGCTACCCCCCGCTCGTGAGATCCTCGCAGAGGGGCGTGGCCGCCAATCCGGGAAGCGCCCCGCATCGCGCGGCGAGATGCTCCAGCGCGCCGGCCCCGTGCAGCGCGGCGGGGTAGCGCTCCGTCACCGCGAGCCACTCTTCGAGCGTCGGACACGAGCGGATGACATCGTCGAGGGCGCCGATCGCGTCCTCGGTATCGGCGAGCGACGTGGCCGCCGACCCGGCGCCGCGACAGGCGGGACTGACGGCATCGGCGGCGAGGCTGTGGAGCGGCCGGATCGAGGGCACCGTCACCTCGTCCGCGGCGCAACCCGCGACGAGCAGGAGCAGCAGCAACGTCGCCGCCGCCGCCCGCAGAAGACCCCACGTCGTCGCCACCGATGCGGCGCGCTTCAGATCGCCCGCATCCGGTTGTTGCGCGGGTTGTGCTCCAACTCGGCCAGGCCCAGCGCCTCCATGAGCGGCGGCAGGTACATCCCGAACCGACCGCGATAGCCCTTGCGCAGCCCGTACCAGCCCCCGACCGGGTTGTCCGCCGCGCGGCCGAACGCCTCGACGGTGCCCAGGACGGCGTCCTTGCCCTCATCGGCCGCCCCGAGCGGCACCCAGTCGTCCTGCTCCTTCAGCCAGGCGTGCAGGTCGTCCAGTGCTCGGGCCTGATATGTCAGCTTCGTGGATCCGACCTGGCAGACGAGCTGCGGCGGGTCGGCGTCGTCGTCGCGATGGATCGTGTACTGGCTCGTTCCCGGCGGCGTGCTCAGCTGCCAGGGATCCTCCTTGGTGCCGCTGCCGGCAACGGATGCGCTCATCGGTCTGCGAACCTCCTCAGTTCTCGGTGGCGGCCGTCGCGGCCGCGATGAAGTGGGGGAGGAGCGTGCTCCAGCCGCCCATGTTGCGGTCGCGCCAGGTGACGCCCTCGGCGCCGAGGCGCTCCCAGCCGCGGTGCTCGATCTCGACGCGCGCGGCATGCGTCCCGGCGGCGACGAACCGGATCTCGACCTCGGTCGCATCGGCCCGGTCGCGACGCAGGTGCCAGAGATAGCTGAACCGATGCGGTGGCTCCCACGCCACGACCTCGCCCCAGTCGTGCTCCTCCCCGCCATCGGTCCGCTCGTAGATGCGCCCACCGACGCGTCCCTCGAGCACGATGTGGAGGTTCGGGTCGCCGGTGGCGGTGTGATCCGCCGGCCACCACGCCGCGATCCGCTCAGTCCACACCATGAAGGCATGTTCCGCCGGGCAGGCGACATCGAAGGCCAGCCGCAGCGGCTCGACGGGCTGCGGCACCGGCAGCTC
>JBBRWZ010000127.1:0-2240 GCA_038248895.1 Candidatus Limnocylindria bacterium
CGCGTACAAGACGGATTCGCTGCGCGCCATCTGCGCAGATCTCGACATTCACTTGCTGTACGCGGGCAGCGGCGACGCCGAGGCCAAGGGCGTGATCGAGCGCTGGCACCGCACCTGGCGAGAGGAGGTCGAGGACGAGCTTCCCGATGCGCCGCTGCCGCTCGCCGAGTTGGCGGCCAAGCACTGGGCCTGGCTCGGCGCCGAGTACCACGCGCGCACGCACGACACGACCAGGCGCGTTCCGCGCGAGCACTTGCTCGCCGATGCGCACGAGATCCGCGCGGTGCCGCGCACCAAGAAGCTCGACCAGATCTTCCTGCATCGCGACACGCGCAAGGTCAAGAAGGACGGCACCGTGAGCTGGCGCGGCAGCCTGCTCGAGGTCCGCGCCGAGCTCGCGGGCGAGCGCGTCGAGCTGCGCTTCGATCCGGCCGACGTCAGCGCGCTGCCGCGCGTGTTCATCGACGACGCATTTTACTGCGACACCGTACCCCTCGACCGGTTGGCCAATATGCACCGCCCGCGTCGCCGGATCGCCGGCGACCCCGATCCGCAGGCGACCAAGACCGGTCTCGATCCGCTCGCCCTCATCGAGGACGAACACTACCGGCGCACCCGCCTCCTCACCGCTGCGTCCGACGACGACGACGACGACGACGACCCACCCCACGACAAGGATCCATCCCGATGACCAGCGACCGCACTCGATTCGATCTCTCCGCCTACCCGTTGCCCAAAAGCGCCCACGGAAAAACGTTCTTCGACAAGAGTCCCGGCTACACCCGCGTCAAGCGGGCGTTCCGTCAGCTCGTCGACGATCCGGGCCTCGGCGTGTTGACCGCCGAGCCAGGCGTCGGCAAGACCGCGGCCCTCCGCAATCTGTGCGCCGAGTTGCCGCGGCCCGATCACCTCGTCCTCTACTTCTGTGACACCTCGGTCGCGCCGCTCGAGCTCTATCGCTCGCTCGCCACAGAGCTCGGCGTCCGGCCCTCGCATCGCCGAGGCCAGCTGTGGGCCGACATCAAGAGTGCGCTCGTCCACATGGTCGACGAGCGCGGCACCGTCCCGCTGATCGTCCTCGACGAGGCACAGCATCTCTCCGATCGCTTCCTCCTCGATCTCGCCGGCTTTCTCAACTTCGCGTTCGACAGCCGCGACCTCTTGACGCTCTGGCTCGTCGGCCTACCGCCGCTCGCGCGCCGGCTCCACATGCAGCAGCACGCCGCGCTCCGATCTCGGATCGTCGTCGAGCTCCGGCTCGAGCCCCTCGATCGCGACGCGTTCGTCGCCGCCATCGAGCACGGCCTCAAGGCCGCCGGCGCCTCCCAAAAGATCCTCGCCGACCAGGCCCTCGAGATGCTGTTCCGCGGCAGCCGCGGCGTCCTGCGCATCGCCTCCAAGATCCTGCGCACCGCGTTCCGCCTCGCCGCCGATCGCGGGCAGAGCTTCCTCGACGAGCCCGTCATTCAAGCCGCGATCGACGAGCTCGGAGCCACCACGTGACGCTCGCCTCGGACGACGACGTGCTGCCCGTCGTGACAAACAAGAACACGGTCGACCCCGACGCCGTCCAGCAGGCGCTCCTCGACCAGGAGGCGCCATGACTCGCCGCGACCCTCACGTGTTTCCCGACCTCGACTGGCTACCGCGCCCGCCCGCGCTTGAGCGCGATCCCGAGCTCGCACTCCTCGCGGTCCTGCACACCGCACTCGAAGCGGTCGTCTACGCTCTCGTCGCTGTCCACCCTCACTTGGCTACGCCCGACCCGCCGCCCGATCCGGACATCCTCGCCGCCCGCCGTCTGCTCACCGCTGCCGATCACCTCCGACGCCAGCTTGCCCGCTATTGCCGCGAGCTCGCCACGCTCCGCGCACAGCTTGGCGTCGATACCAACGGCGACTTGCCATTCTGATTTGAGCGCCGGCACCGGCGAACGGAACGACCTCGCCGCCGCTTCGCGGCGACGGCCATCCGCCGCTCCCAGTGCGAGACGATCTGCCGCTCAGACCGCGAGCCGGTACACGGGGCGGCACGTCCCGGGTATATACGGAGCCGGTGCTCGTTCAGGAACCAGGGCTACGCGTGCTGATCGTCGACGACAACGCCGACGTCATCGATCAACTGTTACACCAACACGACCTTCGTTCCCGAGGTGCGACTTGGGAACGTGAATCTTCCTGGGATCACAGCAGACCCCTGTACGATCGTCGCCACCAATTCGACCTGGATTACGCCGCTAC
>JBBRWZ010000128.1:0-2044 GCA_038248895.1 Candidatus Limnocylindria bacterium
ACGACGGCGAGCACGAGCGCCGGCAGCAGCACGAGCGCGGTCAGGCGGCGTGCCGACCGGCGCAGGGGGGAAGACATGGACACCTCAATCTCGGGCGGGTGTGAGGGTAGCGCGCCGGCAGCAGGCCGATCTCCGAATGTCCCGATGATGGTCCATCCCTGCAGGCTCCGACAAGGGGTCCGAGGCATGCCGGTGCGTCCGCGCACCGCGCAGATCGGCGCCGCCGGAGGGTGCTCGTGAATCGGTCATGCGGACCGCGAACGCGCCCCGTTTCGGTCGAGCGGCGCGGAACGCGGGCATCGCGCGGAGCGAAGCCGGCGCGCGTGCCGGCTTCCCGGTCGGGATGCGCAACATCCGAGCAGCCGCACGCGGAGCGCGTGGAGCGCGTGGACCGCGCGACTGAGCGACCCGGCCGGGGCTCCTTTACACTCGTTGGATGCTCGATGCCCCGCGCGACGACTCGGCCAGCGCCGCACCCACCCGCCGCTGGCCGCTGCTCGCCAGCATCCTCTCGTTCATCTTCCCGGGGCTCGGCCAGGCGGTCTCGGGCGCCGTCATGCGCGGCGTGGCCTTCGCCATCCCGCCGCTGCTGCTGCTCGTCGCGCTCGGCGCGATCTTCGTCGTCGACAAGAAGCTGCTGGTCCAGGCGGCCCTCAATCAGACGCTCCTGCTCGCCATCGTGGTGGCGAGCATCGTCCTGCTCGCCTATCGGCTGTGGGCGATCCTCGATGCCTACGTCGTCGCCCGCGCGGGACGGCGACGGAGCCGTGGTGGATCGGTCTGGCAGGCAGCATCGCTGCTGGGGCTGGTGGTGGTCGTCGCAGCGACGGTGGGGATGCACACCTGGGTCGCGGCGGTGGGGTGGAGCGCGCGCGAGACCCTCACCGCGGTCTTCGATCCGAACGGACCACGCGGCCTCACCGACCAGCAGTCGAGCTCGCCGCTGGCCACGGCGAGCGCCAGCACCGATCCCGGCGCCAGCTCGGCCAGCGCGACGCCGACGGTGCCGCCCACGCCCACCGCCACGCCGACGCCGGCCTGGGCGTCCGACGGCCGTCTCAACGTCCTGCTCATCGGCTCCGACGCCGGTCCCGGGCGCTGGAGCATGCGCGCCGACGCGATCATCCTCGTCTCGGTCGACATCGCCACGGGCCGAATCGCTGCCTTCTCGGTGCCGCGCTACACGAAGAACGTGCCGCTGCCGGAGCCGGCCGCCTCCGCCTTCGCGTGCGGCTGCCTCTCCGAGGACTACTTCAACGCGCTCTACGTCTACGCCAACCAGCACCCCGACATCTTCCCGGGGAGCGACGAGACGACACGTGGACTGAACGCCCTGTCCGGCGCCGCCGAGCAGCTGTTCGGGATCCACCTCGACGGCATGGCGGTGGCCGACCTCAACGGCTTCATCCAGCTCGTCGACGCGATCGGCGGCGTGACGGTCGACATCCCGGAGCCAATCTACGACGCGGAGTATCCGAACCCCGACGGCTCGGGGACGATGGTGCTCACCTTCGACGCCGGGGCGCAGCACCTCGACGGATGGCATGCGCTCGCGTACGCGCGCACGCGTCACCAGGACAGTGACGTCGGACGCATGTACCGGCAGCAACTCGTCATCCAGTCGCTCAAGGAGGAGATCAGCTGCGACATCCTCGGCAAGCTGCCCGCGATCCTCCAGGTCGCGCGCGACACGCTATGGACGAACCTGCCGCTGAGCGACGTGCCGGACATGCTCACCATCGATCCCGGCCCGGTGGAGAGCCACGTCGTCTTCGACGACTACAACGTCACGTTGACGCCGGAGATCGTGGCCCGCGTGCATGACGACGTGGCGACTGCCTTCGACGGCCCCGCGCCACCCGCCCCGCCGGACACGAACTGCTGACACGTCGCGTCGTGGCCGACACGCCCTGGCGCCGCCTGGCGGCGGGGATCATCGGTCTGGCGGTGAGCGCACTCGCGCTCATCTTCCTGGCGCGCTCGGTGGACCTCGGCGTCACCGGCGAGACGCTGGGGACGGCGCAGCCGTGGTGGATCGTGGCCT
>JBBRWZ010000129.1:0-1542 GCA_038248895.1 Candidatus Limnocylindria bacterium
CTGCCCCAGAGCGACGCGATCTTCCTGAAGGCCTGTCATGCGGAGACGGCGGAGGCGCCGTGCGACGGCCATGTTGCGGCGTTCGACTTCTTCGGCGGCGTCCCGCAATCGATCCTCTACGACCAACACCAAACTCGCCGTGGTGAAGATCCTCGGCGACGGCACGCGGACGCGCGCCACGTTGTTTGCGGAGCTGCAGTCGCACTACCTGTTCCGCGATCGCTTCGGCCGGCCCGGCAAGGGCAACGACAAGGGCAATGTCGAGGGCATGGTCGGCTTCGGTCGCCGGACCTTCATGGTCCCGATCCCGGAGGCGGCCGACATCGACGCGCTCGACGCGGTGCTGCCGGGGCGCTGCCAGGCGCGCCGGGATGCGGTCCTGCGCGGGGCCGGGGGCACGATCGGCGAGCGGCTGGCGGCCGACCGGGCGGCGTTCCCGGCGCTGCCGCCGACGCCGTTCGACGCCTGCGACAAGCGCCCCGGCAAGGTCTCCAGCCAGGCGCCGGTGCGCTACAGGAGCACCGACTACTCGGTCCCGGCCGCCTGCGCGCACCGCGACGTGCTGGTGAAGGATTACGTGGACACCATCGCGATCTCGGTCGGCGCCGAGGAGATCGCCCGCCACGCGCGGTCCTGCGAGAGCGCCGACTTCGTGTTCGACCCTCTGCACTACCTCGCCCTGCTCGAGATGAAGGTCGGCGCCCTCGACCAGGCGGCGCCCTTGCCGGGCTGGGTGCTGCCCGACGAGTTCTCGACGCTGCGTCGCCTGCTGGAGGCGCGGCTGAGCGGCAAGAACCGCTGCGCCGCGGGCAAGCGCGAGTACGTGCAGGTGCTGCGGTTGCCGGAGACCTTCCCGATGGCGGTCGTCCACGGCGCAGTGGTCGATGCGCTGAAGCTCGGCGCGATCGGCTATGACGCCGTCAAGCATCTGACCCTCTGCCGGATCGAGCGCCGTCCCCCGAAGCCGAGCCTCGAAGCCTGCCCCTACCTGCCGGAGGCGGCCGTCGAGACCACGTCGGCGGCCAGCTGCATGAGCCTGTTGGCGGGCGCGGGCGCCGAGGCGCCGGCATGACCGCCGCGGCCGAGGCGCCCG
The DNA here is from genome assembly GCA_038248895.1 of Candidatus Limnocylindria bacterium. GTDB lineage: Bacteria > Chloroflexota > Limnocylindria > QHBO01 > QHBO01 > JAICQM01. The sequence continues at coordinate 1,094 of JBBRWZ010000129.1, forward strand.
GGATCCTGCTGCGTCATCATCTGAAGAAGCTGAAGCTGCCAACCGTACTGCGCGAGTACGAGAAGCTCGCGCGGCAGTGCGCCGCCGAGAACGTCGACCACGTGCGCTACCTGATGCGGCTGATCGAGCCGGAGCTGCCCGGCGGCCAAAGGCCGCCAGATGTTGCCTGCGCGCGAGGGCGCGCGACCGCGAGGCGCGCGCCGTCGAGCGGCGCATCCGCGACGCCCGCTTCCCAGCGGTCAAGAGCCTGGAGAGCTTCGACTTCGACGCCATCCCGAGCCTGAACAAGAAGCTGGTCCTCGATCTGGCGCGGTGCGAGTTCGTCGCCCGGCGCGAGAACGTCATCGCCCTCGGCCCCAGCGATCCAACGTCATAGTGCCCGCCTCGCTATGTTACTGAAAGTTAATGGTTGTTTGATCAGGATCCGATGATGGCGGACGTCTTGCACC